>SYEM01000308.1 GCA_005801385.1 Verrucomicrobiales bacterium
GCTGCTCCGGTGGGTGCAGCAGTGCTCTGTTGCACTGGGCGCGACAGCACCCACCCAACCCAGGCTCTCCCCTATGAAGGGCCTACCGATAAACCGGCCCTGGACGTCCCCACCCTTCCCTCTCCATCCCGGAGGGATCTCAGCGTGTAGCCGGCGGTTGAGCGCAGCGACACCGCCGGATACTCACACCCCAGGTCCTCCCGCATCCCGGAGGGATGCCAGCCCCAATCCGGTGATGGATCGGCCAGGAGTGGGGCGATGGCGCAGCCGGCGTCGGTGGTTGGACAACGCCAACGGCGTTCCGGCCCTGAGCCCAGGGTTGGTCCGAGGAATGAGAGGACCTACCCTGGGACCCGAGCGAAAAAAGATCCAACCGCAACGCGGTTGCGGCCGGCCCCTGTGGGTGCAGCCGTGCTCTGCACCATTGGGCTCGATAGCACCCACCCACCCCAGGCTCCAACCTTTTTGACGTCATTTGCCGGCAATCAGGCCCTTGGCCTCCGTCATGAGCGGATGATCAAAAGCGCTGGCGTAGGCGTCCAAGGTGGACGCCTTGAGACGAAGTTGGCGCCCGGTGTTGCGCCAACCCGAGACGACCGTGAAAACCATCCGGAGGATCTGTTTGGCCTCTGCAGCCCTGAGCCCAAAGCGGGGCGCGGCGGCAAGCGCGCTGGCGATGGTCGGCTCATCCTGGTCTTCGTTGACGGCGGTCTTGCTCACCCGGACGCGATCCACCTCCGGCACGGGGTTGATGTCGTAGGCCGGTGAGAGCGACCAGCGTCCCGGCTCGTGCATCAGGAAACCGTGATTGCGCAGGTGGTCATCGTAGTTGCTCGCCAGGAGCGAGAAGACGAGCCGACGCCACAGCTCGCGGAGGTCGCCAGGCACATCATGGCCAAATTGCCGGATACCGTCGGCCAGCAACGTGTAGGCGCCCGGCTCCCCCGGAGGCAATCCCAGCAAGGTCGCGGCGGAAATGAACGGGATGCGGTTCCTGCCCGCACGGTCAAACCGGGTGATGACCGCGACAGGGTGTCCACCCACCGGTACGAGTCGATGTTCCGCAACCCGGATGCCCGCCTGCCCCGCGAGGGTCAGCGCCAGAATCTCACCGGCGGCAATGTCCCGCGTGTCGTCCGGCTTGGGAAACTTGGCAATGGCGAGCCGTTCATCCGGCAGACTCACCGCCGACTTGGGACGTGCCCCGCCCAGAGGTGAACCCGCGCCCAACAGGAAGCTCAAATCCTGGGCGGTTTCCGTTTCATGGTGGATGGCGTCCGTGGCTTTGAGCAGCGCGTTCAGGCGGACCAAGGGCGGAAGTTTGCCCGTCTTCGGCGCGAGGAAAGGGCTGTGGGTGTCGAACCGGAAACGCAATGCGCCAATGCGCGACGCATCGTCCAGAGCCAGCACGTAGTCGAGGTCGCGATAGGGTTTCTGCGTCAGGACCTTCTTGCGGACGGCGCGCTCGATCAGGACTCGGCCCCAACGGTCGGGACCGCAATCCTGAATCGCCCCCCACAGCGTCGCTCCGTGATGCGGCCCCTGCTGGAGTGGCAGCGAGGTCGGATCAAACGCAAAGGCGTCGTCGCGTCGGAGCCATTCGGACGCGTATTGGAAGGAAACCGACGCGCTCCGTTCAGCCGCATGGAGCCACCCCACCAGATGGGTCTGCCCTCGCCAGTCGATATGGACTTCGAGGCTCATGATCGGGCGCGCCGGATACGTTGCGGCAGGCGGCGCTCATCGAGGCCCAGCGCGAGTTTATCGGTGGCGGGCGCAGCGAGGTTTGCCAGTCGGTCGTGCAACTGGAGGACGAACGCGGCAGTCACCAGGGTCCCGAGAGCCACCGTGGGATCGCCGCGCTCCAGCCGCCACAGCGTGTCGCGGCTGACGAACAGACGTTCCGCCATGTCACCCGTGGAGATGCCACGCTTGCGCCGCGCGATGGCGAGGTCGCGACCCAGCTTGCGGAGCGCATGGGCGGCAGGCAACGGCATGGAGGTTGTCTTCACGGGATCCGTAGTGTCCGGCTTGCCAGACATCACGTCAAACAATGCCCGATTTGTCTGACGCTAAATAGACCTGCAATGGGCTCCACCCTTCCCTCTCCATCCTGGAGGGGTGTCAGCGTTTAGCTGGCGACCCACCTCAAAACATTGCATGTCGAAGGGTCAGCATGGGTGGGAACCGACATCGGGAGCGTTCCTCGTCGGCTCTCGTGGCCATGCTCAATCCTCAAAACGCGAAGGCGAAACAGCTCTGGAGCACTACGGTATTAGCCGCCTGCGGTCTTCGACAAATCGGATCAGCTTTGGATCCTGGGATGCCTCCAGGACTTCCCAAGGAAGAAGCTCGCTCCAATCCACGTCCATTTTCTTGGCCATCTGTTTGGCGGATTTGGTGGCTGTCCGCTTCAGCAGGAATCCAACGATGTTCAACCAGGTTCTCGAATCGATCTGGTTTTCGCGGCCGCCCGTGAGCAGGTCCCCGAGGAAATGGCGAACGCAGTGGACCAGAATCCTCAGGTGCCGGATGTCTTGCCGGTTTTCTTGGGAAACCGTGGAGCAAAGCTTCAGCTTTGAGACGAAAAGAGAGACGGGATCCATGACTCGAAGCGTTTGGCCGTTCGCCTCGGCCTGGATCGCCCGGCTCTCCAGGTTCTTAGGCGCACCCGGAACCGTTCGGGCGACTTCGATGTTGGATTCGATGTCTCCCCACGTGAAGGGGATGCAGCCTGCCAGGGCGGTCATTCCAACCTTTCCGGGTAGTACAGCCCGGAGCTTCAGTTGCGCGGCTATGTGTTCAACATCGGACCTGTCGCCTTTGAAGTCGATGTCTTCGCTGGTGAACGGCTTCAGCTCGGCGAGGGCCGATTCGCGGACCGCGTAGAGGCCCGCCCAGAAGTTCACGGCTTGGCCTCCAATCAGGAGGTAAGGAAGACCGGCCCGGTTCCGAAGCGCCAACACCCGGTCGAACTGATCGAGCCGGTACAGCGATTTCATTGCCACGATGCCATGGCTTTTGCGGCGGCTTTAAGATTGGTGATCCTCCACCTCGAGCTATCACCCACCAACGATGCCCTATGCTGCTGGGCATCTGCCGCGGCCACGCCTCGTCCCGAACGCGTCAAAGCCGCCAGCCGGCTTTGAGCCTCCCGCTGCTTGATGGCATTGAACGCGATCCCAGACACACTCGCAAAGTACTCCCGAATTCCAGACTCCAGCAAGTTTCCTCCCACTGGGGAGACTCCTCATGGGTCCTTGTCTTCGGGCGCAGCCAACCGCAACGCAGCAGCGGCAGGCTCCGGTGGGTGCAGCCGTGCTCTGCGGCACTGGGCGCGACAGCACCCACACACCCCAGGCTCAACTCTTTGAAGGACGCATTGATGACCTGGCACCGGTTTCCGCACCCCTCTCCATCCCGGAGGGATCTCAGCGTGTAGCCGGCGGTTGAGCGCAGCGACACCGCCGGATACCCACACCCAAAGATCTCCCGGCACCCCGGAGGGGTGCCAGCGACGTCAAGACAACCTCCGTCGGGGAACCGCAAGGGGGACCCACCGGCAACCGGTCATGACTGGCATCCCTGCCGGGATGCCGGATCCCATTCAATCGATACCCGGTGGTGTCGCTGCGCTCCACCAGCGGCTACCTCCTAGGATGCCTCCGGCATCCTGGAAGGGCGCATCGATGGGTGCTCGGATAAGAGGACCAGGTCATTATTCGTCCTCTTCCAAAACGTAGCGGTCGCCGCAAACCCACAGGATCAGCGGGCTCGCCCGCATCGTTCGCGTCTGGAGGATACATATGGATTCTCACGTCTACATGAGAATCAATGAGCCGACGTATTTAAGATTGGGTCAGGAAGATCATGACCGAACACGACGGCGCCGTGGCGTCACTGATCCGCGCCATGCCCAAGCAGCTCGCGGGAAGGATTTCACCGCACGACCCGGATCACGCCGAACGGGAGCTCGAGCGGTGGGTGCAGGAGGTTTGCCTCAAGACGCTGAGCGAGACAGACCCTTGGAGGTGAAGCCAAGCGGTCTCGTGTTCAGGATCGGATCTCCGCTGGGCAAAGGACACAACACGCGCTCCGCGGCCCCTGCGCCTGCGTCTTCCGCTCGTTCCTCTCGCTCACGACTTCGGCTCCGCAGCCGCTCCGCTCCAACCGCCTCCGGCGGCGCTTTGAGCTCACCGAGCTGAACTGAGGGCCGGGCGGAAGCCCAGGTAGAGGTTGCGGCCGCCCGGGTCAAGCCCGTACCGGACGGCCGAGCGCACGTACCCGGCGAAGTTGAACCAGCAGCCCCCGCGGTACACGCGGTCGGAGCCTGAACTCGGACCCATCGGGTCCGTCGCGCTCCCACTTGGGTAAGACCCATACAAGTCCGAACACCACTCCCACACGTTCCCCAGCATATCATACAAGCCCCACGCATTCGCCGCCTTCTGCCTCACGGGTTGTGTCTGACTCCCAGAGTTGCCGGCCCACCATGCAATCGCGTCCACCTCCCCGTATCGGGCTCCCGTCGTCCCGGCACGTGCCGCGTATTCCCATTCGGCTTCCGTCGGCAACCGATACGCCTGCTGCGCTGTGATCCGCCCAGCCGCACGTTCCCGCTCCGTCAGCTTCTGGCAATAAAGCACCGCATCATCCCAGCTCACTCGTTCCACGGGACGATTCAAGTCGCCCTTGAAGTTGGATGGGTTGCTCCCCGTCACCGCTTGATACTCCTCTTGGGTCACCTCGTGGTCTGAAAGCCAGAATCCTTGCGTCAACGTCACCGTATGTTGGACCTCAGCGTCCCATCGGCCCTCTTCGTCGGGTGGACTTCCCATCACAAACGTCCCGGGTGGGATCCACACGAATCCCGGAGGCCCTCCCGTTCCTGGGTCGGATGGCTTTGGAATGGCTCTGTAGAACCGGGTAGTGGCATCCGGTGCAAGGTCTACCAAAACCACCCCTCCTGTCAGGGTTGTCACATTGGTCCAATCCGTCCACGGCCCACTGGAATCTATCGACCACTGCACGATAACCGCACTTCCAGCCAATCCCCTTACCTTGATCTTGGGCACCAATTCTACCTCCAGCCCCAAATCCTCCGGAGGAGCATTGATTGAAACGGATGGCACTGAAACATACCCACTACCCGCAGTCAGCACGACGATGGCCGACACCGTGTCCCCGCTCAGAATCGCCTTGGCCGTCGCCCCGCTGCCGCCCCCGCCGGAGACCGTGACGATGGGCTCAGAGGCGTATCCGGACCCTCCCGATGTCACCGTGATCCCGGTGACGTAGCCCGCAGTCAACGTCACCACTGCCGTAGCCGTCTCCCCCGCCCAACACCGCACTACAAGCAGCCAGAAGAACCCCACCAATAGACCGACTTGCACCGGTTTCATACCCGCAGCAGACACCTGAGATTTTCGGGGGTCAACGACAGCCTGCAGTTTCGGCGCCTTCGCCTTGCCGGGAGCAAGGATAAAGGGACAGGTCATGGATTTTCCCCACGAACTCCCGCGACGCTGGAATCCCGCCGTGCGGGTGCGGAGAGGTCGTTCTCTGCAGCGCCATGAGGAGGCGGCGTGTCGTCTGGCTTCGGGACGGACGCTGGAACAATCTCCTGAAGCCGAAGGAGGAGCTGGGTGGCGCTGGGTGCCTTGGAGTCCATCCCCCACCAAGCCGCGGTTCCAAGGACCGGGACGTAGAAATTGCTGCAGCGGAAACACACACTGGTCTCGAAGGTCAGCGACGACCCGCGATAGAACCGGACGCCGAAGGCGGGTTTGTGACACATCGCCGGATACTCGTGACCGAAGGTCTGCGAACGCCAGAGCGCCGCCAACGCCTCGGCGTCCGGTCCGGTCAACGTCTTCCGGTCCAGGATGCGGGAATAGGCAGCGTATGGCCTCACGGGAAATCCGGTGGCGGCGTCCGACCCGGCTTCGCCACTCAGAGAAAAGACCTCAACACGATCACAGCGCGGCAAGTCGATCGTGCCTCTGCGAACACAGTGCGCAAGGGAGGCGCGGGCTATCGGACGCCACTGCTACGCCGCAAGCCCACTGAGGACGAGCAAGGCGGCCAGCACTGTCCAGACCATCCTGGTGCGCTTTTTCACAGGGGATCGTTGAAGATGCCCATGGCGACAAAAGCGGGACAAGTCATCGGTTCTTTCCGCGGTGGGTCGGATCCGTCTCTGGCGTGCCGGCCAACAAATCAAGCAGGGTTCATTCTGAATACGGGGGAAGCGGGGACTTTCTTTCAAAAAGATTCGAGAAAAGGCCGTGCCGATTGCCGGGACCTTTGAGACGAGTCATGGAAATTGTTGGAGATGTGGAGGTTGCGAGGATGTCGAGGAACGGTTTGACTGATTGTATACCTCGGTGACTATTTAGCCATAATGGTCCCGGCCTCTCCATTCCATCCGATCCCGCGTCGGATCGCCCCACTCCTTCAGCGGCGCTTGGAATCCTATCCGGTCGTCGTCGTCACCGGTCCTCGTCAATCCGGCAAGACCACTCTGGCCCGGTCTGTCGCCGCCGATGCCGACTATCTTTCCCTGGAAGAACCCGACACCCGAGCCTTCGCCACCGAGGATCCTCGGGGCTTTCTGCGTCAACTCGGCCCCAAAACCATCCTCGACGAGGTTCAACGCTGCCCGTCCCTCTTCTCCTACCTCCAGGGAGTCGTCGATGCGGATCCCCGTCCAGGCCGGTTTCTCCTGACCGGCTCGAGTCAGTTCGAGATGATGAGCGGCATCACCCAGAGTCTCGCTGGGAGAGCCGGCCTGCTCACGCTGCTCCCGTTCTCACTGGCGGAACTGCAGGCCGCAGGCCGCCCGCCCTCCACGATGGAGGCCCTCCTCCAAGGTGGCCTGTTTCCTCCCATCCATGATCGCTCCATCTCGGCTGCGGATTGGCTTCAGGATTATGTCGCCACCTATGTCGAGCGGGATGTCCGTCATATCCTTCGGATCCAGGACCTCAGCGCCTTCCAACGCTTCCTGTCCCTGTGTGCTGGACGGATCGGACAACTCGTCAACATCACATCCCTTGCCGCCGACACCGGGATCTCCCGGGTGACTGCGGAAGCCTGGTTGTCCGTGTTGGAGGCGAGCCACCTGCTCTTCCGGGTCCACCCCTGGTTCACCAATCCCTCCAAGCGGTTGCTCAAGACCCCCAAGGTCTACTTCTGCGATCCCGGACTCGCCGCCTGGCTGGTCGGCATCCGGCACCCTTCCCATCTGAGCGCCCATCCGCTGCGGGGCCCACTCTTTGAGAACTGGGCCATGACGGAACTCCTCAAGGCACGCCTCCATGGCGGATTGCGTCCGGATCTCTACTTCCTCCGCGACAAGGAGGGCCATGAGGTCGACGCTCTCATTGAGACGGAACCGCACAGGGGCCATGTCATCGAGATCAAGTCCGGCGGCACCGTGGCATCTGACTTTTTCGACGGTCTCGATTTCTGGCGGCAAAAATTGCCCGGCCATCATTTCCAGCCTTGGCTGATCTATGGTGGCGACACCCCACAAACCCGCGACCGAGGCACCGCGCTGCCTTGGTCCGCGTTGGGGCCCTTGCTCGAGGCTCTGACACCGAATGGTTGAGCCGGATTCCCCCAGTGGAGAGATCCAGGCACGGGTCAAGACCAAGCGGTCATGGGTGCCGCGCTGTTCGCGGAATATGAAGAACTGCTCCATCAGGAAACCCTGTGGCGATGCGTGCCGGTGACACCGGCGGAACGCGAGGCGTTGTTGGACGACTTCTGCGCGGCGGCCGTCTGGCAGCCGGTTTATTTCAGGTGGCGGCCCAACCTGCCGGATCCGTTGGATGACCACGTTCTGGAACTGGCAATTGCCGGCGGCGTTGAACACGTGGCCACGCACAACATCCGAGACTTCGGGCGGGGCGAACTCAACTTCACCTCGCCGAAGGTCCTCACCCCAGCCCAGCAGTTGAAAGCGATACGATGAAAACAATTCCCTATCGGTGCGATGAATCACGGCACAAGGCCTTGCTGAGCATGGCGCGAGACTCAGGGACGAGTGTGCAACGGTTGTTCGACAACTTCGTCACGAACGTCATCGCCGAACGTCAGGCAGAAGACCGCTTCGTGGCGCGCCAGCAACGGGGAAACCCGGCCAGTGGCCGCAAACTGCTCCTGGAAATCCGGCAACGCATCACGCCAAAACCCTGATGGGAATCGGGCGGCTGGAGCCGCTCGGAATGAGTTCGACGGTACCGGAAGCGGACGATCACGCAGTTCCGCGTGGCCCTTTGAGATCATGACCGGATGGCGGTTGGGTCGATCACAACCCTTCTGAACCACGCCGGAATCAGATCGGTCTTCAACTCAAGTGTTCGTCCATCCGTGATCTCCGCCAGCCAGGTATGGCTCCGGTCAGCGTTGTCACCTGAGTTGTCGAAGATGTAGGCACGATTGGTGTGACGGATGGCCTCCATCAATAAGCCCAGCGACCGGTGGTAGCGCTGCACAATCCGATCTTCTGGAACCGAATGGCCACCCAGCCTCACCCGGTTGCGAACACGGGAGATGTTGATGGCTGGATCGTCGGTCGCGACGAAATACAGATAGGTCCGATATCCAGCTGCCTGCGCCTTGGCCAGAAGCCCCACCTTGCCGGGGTGCGACATCACGGTCTCAAGCGGGAAGGAGCTTTTTTGGGCCAGCAGCCTCTGGCTGAGGAAGTCCACCGCAACCGATGCGAAGTAGGAATTGACCTCCAGTTGGCTGAAATCCAGCCGTCCGTTTGAAAAAGTCAGCGCATGAGTTGCCGCCGTAAGTCCAGCCTTCGCCAGAAAGTCGGAATCTCGGAAGAACTGAAGAACCTCGGCTCCGATGGCGACAACCCCATGCTGTGCGACGTCGAGAAAACCTCGGTTGCGGATGCCCTGCTCTATTTCATCCGGGTTCAAGTAGACGCCCAACAGGTCCGTCGGCAGATAGGCCTTCAGGGTGCTTTTACCGGACCCGTTAGGCCCCGCAAACATGCGCAATCGCGGAATTGTCGGACTCACCGGAGGGTGAAAACACTGCCAGAAACAAAATGGCTTGGCGGTTCGACCTGCTTCACGGCCACCCGATGCCCATCGGGAAAGACCTCATAGATCGTGCCATCCTGCGATTGCAGCACACTCTGCCCGGAAGCCAGCACACGCTGCCGCGCCGCCGCGAAGGCCGAACCAGAAACGGCCGGGAACTGGTCTTCAAGCTGCTGAATGTCTTGGTCCGACATGGAAACCTTTCTGGCTGAAAACCTAATGGGGCAGGTCGCACGCGGCAACGGCGTACTCGCGGCCGGCTTCGGTTTTTGGACAACGCAACGGCGTTTTGGCACGGAGCCAAGGGTGGGTCCGAGGAACGCGAGGACCGACCCTGGTAAGCAACAGTTCAAGGCAGCCCGCAGGGCTGCTCCGGTGGGTGTAGCAGTGCTCTGCGGCACTGGGTGCGACAGCACTCACACACCCCACTTAACCCTATGAGGGACGCCTTGATGACCTGGCACCGGTTCCAGCACCCCTCTCGATCCCGGAGGGATCTCAGCGTGTAGCCGGTGGTTGAGCGCAGCGACACCACCGGAATCCAACACCCCAAGAGCTTTCCGCACCCCGGAGGGGTGCGAGCACCGCCGAGACAACTTCCGTCCAGGAACCACAATGGGGTCCCGTCGACAACCGGGCATGGCTGGCATCCCTGCCGGGATGCGGGATTCCGTTGAATCGGTGACCGGTGGTGTCGCTCCGCTCAACCACCGGCTACCTGCTGGGATGCCTCCGGCATCTATGGGGACGGATGCGCCATAGCAGAAATATCGGTAGGGCTGCGGTCCCTCGCGGCCCCATCTCGATCCCATGAGCGGGGTACACCCCCGTGAAGGCGGACGGAACCGACCCACGCGTCAGAGGATCACGGCTTGCCCACCAGGTTTGCTCCACCCTCGCGGATTCAGATGGGGACCTGAGGGACCAGGTTGCTACCCAGGGTGGGCGCTCCCGCGCCCAGTGATGCAGGGCACTGCATCACCCACCGGCCCACCTCACTGCACCACCCACCGGCCTACGGCAATACGCTGGAAACGACGAAGACCCCCTTTTTCTTTCCCGGACTCCTCGCGCTCCGGCGAAACCTCCATACCCTCCGGCCATGCAGTCGCTGGCCGATTCCCTGGACGCCCGCGGGCCCGCGGGGCTCGCCGGCGTGGAGATCCCCGACCTGTGGCAGCAGCAGGCCGTCTCCGCCCTCCGGGCCGGCAAGGACGTCGTGGTCCAGGCCCCCACCGGTTCCGGCAAGACCCTCGTCTTCGAGCTGTGGTCCAACCACGGCAAGCCCAAGGGACAGGCCATCTACACCGTCCCCACCCGCGCCCTCGCCAACGACAAGCTGGCCGAATGGCGCGCCCGGGGATGGAACGTCGGCATCGCGACCGGTGATCTGTCGGAGAACCTCGACGCCCCCGTCATCGTCGCCACGCTCGAGACCCAGAAGCAGCGCCTGATCCGCGGCGAAGGACCCACCCTGCTGGTCGTCGACGAATACCAGATGCTCGGCGACGAGGATCGGGGCCTGAACTACGAACTCGCCATGGCGCTGGCCCCGCCCGGCACCCAGCTCCTCCTCCTCAGTGGATCCGTCGCCAATCCCCACCACATCGTGCAATGGCTGAACCGGCTGGGACGCCAGGCCGTGTTGGTCCGACATGAGGTGCGACCCGTCCCGCTCGAGGAAGTGTTCGTCCGGGATCTGAGCTGGCACATCCCGGGCGAGGTCCGGGGACATTGGGCCCGGTTCTGCGCCAAGGCCCTGGCGGAGAACCTCGGGCCGATCCTGTTGTTCGCACCCCGACGTCGCAGCGCCGAGGAAATCGCGTGGGACCTCGCCCGCAACCTTCCAAACCCGCAGCCCCTCACCCTCACCGAGCCACAACGCCTGCTCGTCGGGGAGAATCTCGCCCGGATGCTCAAGGCGCGGGTCGCCTACCATCACAGCGGCCTCTCCTACGCCGTCCGGGCCGGCGTCATAGAACCCCTCGCCAAGGCCGGGCAGCTCCGCGTCGTCGTCGCCACCATGGGCCTTGCCGCCGGGATCAACTTCTCCCTCCGCAGCGTCGCGGTGTCGGCCAATTCCTACAAACGCGACGGCGTCGAGGTGCCCATCGGGAGCGATGAGATCCTCCAGATGTTCGGTCGCGCGGGTCGACGCGGGCTGGACGAGGTCGGCTACGTCCTCGTGGGCCCCAACGAGCTCCGGCTCCGCGACGGTCGCCCTGCCTCGCTGGCCCGCAGCGGGCTGGTCGACTGGGGAGCCCTTCTGGGCGTGATGCATTCGGCGGCCGAGCAGGGACGCGACCCCTTCACCGAGGCGGTCCGGGTCCAGGAACGGCTCTTTACCACCAAGCCGATCATCCTCGGGGTCGAATCCTCGCTGAAGCACCCGGACGTGCCGTGCGGACTCAAGACCGATGCCGAACGCGCCCGTCATGTCCGCCGCCGCCAGCGTCAGATGGTCAACTCCCACGGCGAGTGGCAGGACTACCCGCGCTGGGAGGAACGCCGTCTCGCGGAGATCCGGCACATCGCCCCCGACGCGGCCGCCAAGACCGGTGACACCGCGGCGACACCGCCGGTCCTGCGACCCGTCCTCAGCGAGCCCACCGCCCTCGCCAAGGTGGGCTTCGGCGAGCTGTTGTCCCTTGCCGATGGCACCTACGGACGCGCCGTGAAGGTGGCCGACCGCTTCGGCGACGACGGGATCACCCTCACGAAGTGGATCCAGAAGCAGAGCGGGTGGAACGGGCGCCAGACGCGGCTGGAGACCTGGCGCACCCTGGTCGCCCCGCTGGTGGAACGCTCCTTCCAGAAGCAGCGGTTCCCGGTGATCCGCTTCATCGAGGAACCCTGGCAGATCCTGGCCTTGATCAGCCTGGCGGAGCAGACGGCCAAGGTGCCCGTGGATGCGCACGGCGTTCCGCTGTGGAAGCCGAAGGAGCGCGAGGTTTTCCCGGAGGACTGTGCGCGCTGCGCGCTGGTGGCGACGTGTCGACAGCTACCGGCTGGCACCGGCACGGCGCTGCTGTGGCGTCGACTCGCCTTGGTGGATCCCTCGGGACGGCCCACGAACCGGGGCCGGATCGTGAGTTCTTTCCACGGCGGGGACGGCCTCGCGGTGGCGGCGGCGCTCGAGGACACGAGCTACCCCATCGACGACCTCGTCTACGACCTGGCGAACCTGGATGCGGGATTCCGATTCGCCGAGGCGGAGGACCGCTGGGGTGGGCGCCTCGCGGTCGCCTGCCGCGCGGCCTACGGCAACCAGAACATCCCGGGGTATCTCGAGGGCGGCATCCCGCCGAAATACGGCAGCGGTGCCGAGTCGGTGGTCCGCTCCGTCCATCGCAACCCGGCCTCCAAGGCGCGCTTCGCCACGGCGGTCCTGGGCACGGGCGACGTCGACCGGATCATCATCGAATGGCGGAGCCTGCTGCGTCAGTTGGCGCACGCCCCGAAACTGGAGTGGGACCGGTGGACGCGGCTCCAGGACCTCGCCCGGACTCTCCTGGAGGACACCGAGTCCCCAACCGTCACCGACCTGCCGCCGCTGGACTACGGTCAGACGCGGCGCATTGATCACACCCTTCGGCTCCGACGGCACTGACCCTGGGGGCCTGCGGGTTGGGAGGGTCCCTGCCCCGCCGCTACTTCGCTGCCCGGGCCTGCAGGAGATTGTCCGCGGTGTAGAGGATCAACGCCGCCCAGATGAGGGCGAAGCTCACCATGCGCGCGCTGGAGAACGGCTCGCCATAGACCCAGATCCCGAGGATCAGCTGCCCCGTCGGGGCCAGGTACTGGAGGATGCCCAGGGTGGAGAGCCGGATGCGACGCGCCGCGTAGGCGAACAGCATCAGGGGCACCGCGGTCACCACTCCGGCGCTCAGAATCCACAGATGCATCCGGAGATCGACCCGCCCCAACGCCCCGGTGCCGTCCTGGTGTCGCCACAGCAGAAATCCGACGGCCAGTGGGGACAACAGCAGCGTCTCGACCGCCAGACCCGGGATGGCTCCTGTGGTGGCCCGCTTCCGCATCACGCTGTAGGCGCTCCAGCTGCCGGCGAGGACCAGGGCCACCCACGGAAGCGTCCCAACCCGGACGATCAGCAGCAGGACGCCCGACGCGGCGATCGCCACCGCGAGCCACTGGATCGGACGCAGGTGCTCGTGGAGCAGGAACCGCCCCGCAAGGACGCTGCAGAGCGGCACCAGGAAGTAGCCCAGGCTGGTGTCGATCACGTGGCCCGAGTTCACGCCCCAGACGTAGGCGAGCCAGTTGGTCGTCAGCAGAACCGCACCCAGGAGGCTGCGTCCCATCGAGCGCCAGGACCGGAAGGCCTGTCCCACCTCCGCCAAGCCGCCCTCAAGACCCAGCAGCAGCATGAGCAGGATGGCCAGGGACCAGACGTGTCGGTGCGCGATCAGCTCGACGGCGTTCACCGACGCCAAGGGCTTCCAGTAGAGCGGGACGAGTCCCCAGAGGACGTAGCAGGTCCCGGCCGCCAGGGCCCCGAGACGTTCACGGTGCTCGGGGGCTCCGGACGGAGAAATCACCCGGGGATCCTCCGGAATACCCCGCCGGGGTTCAATCTCTTGGAGCACCAGGACCTCCCACCGGATCCCGCCGACAACCGGGTCGCCCGGCAATTCCGCCTCTCGGCTTGCGCGACCGGGCCTCGACGATAGCTTTCCGGACCGGTTTCGTCCGGTTCGATCCGGACCCTAAAAAATGAGTCAGCCGCCCAAGGTCTACTACTTCGACAACAACGCCACGACCCGCATCGCCCCGGAGGTCGCGGATGCGATGATCCCCTTCCTGCGCGAGTTCTGGGGCAATCCCTCCAGCGCCTACGGCTTCGGGGCCCAGGTCCATCAGCACGTCGAGAATGCCCGCGGGAAGGTGGCGGCCCTGATCCATGCCGACCCGAAGGAGGTCACCTTCACCAGCTGCGGCACCGAGTCGAACAACTCGGCGATCCACAGCGCCCTGCTGACCACCGGAAAGAAGCACGTGATCACCACGGCGGTGGAACACAGTGCCAACATCAACTTCGGCGAACACCTCAAGAAGCAGGGCTATGACGTCACGTTCCTGCCGGTCGAGGGGGATGGCTCCCTGGATCTGCACCGTCTCGAGCAGGCCATCCGACCCGACACGGCGATCGTGTCGGTGATGTACGCCAACAACGAAACCGGCGTCATCTTCCCCATCGAGGAGGTCGCTGCGATCTGCCGGAGCCGCGGGGTGCTCTGCCACACCGACGCCGTCCAGGTCCCCGGCAAGCTCCCGATCGACGTCAAGCAGCTCGGGGTCGACTTCCTTTCGCTCAGCGCCCACAAGCTCCATGCGCCGAAAGGCATCGGGATGCTCTACGTGAAGCGTCGGACCCGCTATCAGCCCTACGTGATTGGCGGACACCAGGAGCGGGGCCGTCGCGGCGGCACCGAGGGCGTGCCCAACATCATCGCCTTCGGCCGGGCGGCGGAGCTGGCGATGTCGACCCTCGAGGATGAGAACACGCGGGTCCGCGGACTCCGCGACCGGCTCGAGAACCACATCCTGCGTCAGATCCCGAACACGATCCGCAACGGCGCCAAGGAGCCCCGGCTCCCGAACACCACGAACATCGCGTTCGACTTCGTGGAGGCCGAGGCGGTCCTGTTGCTGCTCGACCAGATTGGCATCTGTGCCAGCTCGGGCTCGGCCTGCACCACGGGTTCCCTCGACCCGTCCCATGTGCTCTCGGCCATGGGGATCTCCCCGATGCGCGCCCGGGGCTCGATCCGCTTCAGCCTCGGCATCTACAACACGGAGGAGGAGGTCGACTACCTGATCCAGCACCTGCCGCCGATCATCCAGAAGCTCCGCGACATCTCCCCGTTGAACCCGGATCACCCGGACAACGACCAGTACGACATCGCCGGAGCCCGCGTGAAGCACGAGCAGGAGATGGCGCTCGGCCAGGACCCGCACTGACGCGGGGCGGCGGAAAGCGGCCCGGGCCGGGCCGGATCTTCAAGGCGCCTGCGTCCGCAGGTCGCGGAACATTTGGGCGTCGTCCTTCGGGATCCCGAGGCGATGCCGACGGACCAGTTGGATCGCATTCCGGGACCGATCGGACGCCGTTTCGAGCCGCTTCATCAGCTGGGCCTTGTCCCGCTCGAGGTCCTGCACCCGTTCCTGGAGGGAGCGGACGGTCCGCTCGGCCTTGGAGAGCTGACGTTCGGCGGGTTTCGATTTGAGTCCTTCGAGCGTCTTGAGCATCGCCCGCTTCTCGGCCTCGAGTTTGCCGACCGCCGCCTTGGCATCGGAGACCAGCGAGGCGAGTTCCACCTGTCGGGCCCGGGATTCCTTGAGGGCGTCGCGGAGCCGGGAGGTCTCGATGGCGAGCTCCTGGACCTGGGCCAGCAGGGCTGGATCGGGGACGGCTGGCGCGGCCACGGCCGGGACTGCGGCGGCAGCCTTGGGTGAGGCGGGTACTGGGGGCGCAACCGCGGCCTGGGCGCCGGTGAGCTTGGCCTCCGCGGCCTTCAGCTGCCGCTCCAACTCCCCGCGCTCCTCGCGCTCGGCCTCGAGTTGCGTCTGCAGCCGTTGGATCCCTGAGACCTGCTCGGTCAGGGCCGCCACGCGCCGGGTCAGCTCCTGGTTCTCTCCTTCGGTCTGGGTTCGCTTCACCACCTCGGCCGAGAGCTGCGACTCCAGCTTCGCCGCCGTGGTGGAATGCCGCTCCGCCTCGGCCTTGGCGAGGACGAGAGCCGTCTCGAGCTGCTTTACCTTGAGGATCCCCTCCTCGGACTGCCGGGCCTTCAGATCCTGCAGCTGGCGCTCGAGCCGGTCGTGATCCACCTGCAGGGTCTGGTTGGCCTTCGAGGCCTCGTCGTACTTCGCCTGCAGGACCTCGAGGCGCTTGGCGAGGGCGGCGATCTGCTGACCGCGTTCGGTGTCGGACTTCAGGGCATCGACCTGGCCCTTGAGCGCGGTGTTCTCGGTCTTGAGGGCCTTGACCTCGCCTTCCCGCAGCCGCTTGAGCTCGGCATCGGCCTGGTTGCGCAGCCGTTCCAGGTCTGCCGTCTTGTCCCGCTGCGCGGCCGACTCCTTCTTCGCAGCGGCGAACGCCTGCTGGGCCTCGACGAGCAGGACCTTGTCGACCAGTCCGCTCCGTTCCCGTTCCTGGGTCTCCAGGCGGGTGATGAGGGCCTGGTTGGTGGACTGGAGCTGGGTGATCCGCTCGACCGCCCGCTTGAGCTCCTGGGGATCGACCGGTGCGGGCTGGGCGGTGAGGGCTTCGCGGAGGCGGGCCTCCAGGCGCTGCTTCTCGCCGCGGAGGGTCCCGATCTCCTCGTTCAGGGCGTTGAACTGGGCGATGACCTCGTTGGCTGGGGCCGCGGGCGTGGCGGGCGATCCGGTGGACGCCGGTGCGGTCCCACCCGGGGTCGCGGCGGCATCGGCCGCCGGCAGTGCCTCGAGCTTCTCCGCCACGTAGCGGAGGCGGTAGGCCACCACCCGGTCGTTCCACTGGGGATAGGACCGCTTGAGGGCCCGGAGCATCTCCTGGGCCTTCAGATACCCCTCCCGGGCCCGACTCGATTCTCCCCGCTCGCGCTCGGCATCGGTCTGCTGGATCAGCTGGTAGGCCGCGACGAAGTCGTCATCCGGACCGGCAACCAGCCGTGACGCCAGGGTCACGACGGCCACCACGACACCCAGGGATCGGCGGGACGGGAACATGGGTTCAGGATGGGCTGGGACAGGCGGGAACGCCAGACCCCGGTGCAGTGGTGAACGCCGTGGAACGGGCCGCGGGACGGGTCGGACTCCACAGGGACATGAAGGATGCGAACGGTAGGGCTGTGCTCCGTCACGGCCCCATCTCGATCCGCCGCGCGGGGTGCACCCATGAAGGTCGCCGGGACCAACCTAAGCGTCCGAGGATCCCGGCTCGCCCAGCATGTCCGCTCGATCCTCGCGGTTTAGATGGGGACCTGAGGGACCTGGTCGCTACCCAGGATGGGTGCTCCGGCACCCAGTGATGCAGGGCACTGCATCACCCGCCTGTGGATGCATCGCCGCGGATCTCAACACTCAACTCCCCCTTGCTCCACGTCTCCGAGTCCCGACATGGGTCCCCTTTCCCACAAGATCGCGTCACTCACTCACTCCCCAAGGACCCGGGTCACAGCCTCGCGGATCCGGGTCTCGATGCGGCGGATGCGGTCCGGATCCGTGACCTTGGCCCGGCCATCATCGAGCACGTAGAACGTATCCATCGCCGCC
>SYEM01000309.1 GCA_005801385.1 Verrucomicrobiales bacterium
GGTGAAGCGGATGATCGAGCAGGTCATCGCCGTCTGCCGTCGACGCAAGCGCAAGATCGGCATCTGCGGACAGGCGCCCAGCGACTACCCGGAGTTCGCCCGGTTCCTCGTCGAACAGGGCATCGACAGCATCTCGCTGAACCCCGACACGGTCCTGAAGACCCTCCCGGTCATCCTCGAGACCGAACGGCGTGCCCAGAGGGAACTCACCCTCGAACCCGAACCGAAACGGATGCCGACCCGCGTGGCCTCGAGGACCATCTCCAGCCTGGCCCCGAACCGCTCACCCGATGCCTGATCCAGAGAGCCGTCGAGCCGCCTCGGAGTCGTTCTACACCCTGCGTACCGGTCTACTCCCTGGGGCAGTCTGCCGCGGTACCGCCTGCTTCGTGGCCCGCCATCTCCGCCCCTCCCTGTGGAGCGACGAACAGGCCCCGGGGGTCCACTGTCTGGGACGGTGCTACGACGCCCCATCCCGCTCCGGGGACACCACCCGACCCGGGATCCGCATCCACGCCCATCATGGGCCCGTCCTCGAACGCCTGGCTGCGGGAGGTGCACATTCCCTGGCCGAATACCAGTCCCTCGGCGGATACCGGGCCTTGCGCATGGCGATCGTCGGATCCCCGGCAGCAGTGCTCTCCTCCATTGATGCTTCCGGACTCCGTGGACGAGGTGGTGCAGGATTCCCGACCGGACACAAATGGAAGTCATTCGCCGAGGCGGTCCGCTCCGCCGGCGTCGGTCACATTGTGGCCAACGGTGACGAAGGAGACCCCGGTGCGTTTGTCGACCGGTTCCTGATGGAGGACGACCCCTTCGGGGTGATCGAGGGTCTGACCCTCGCGGCATTGGCTACCGGAGCTCGGCAGGGTCACCTTTACGTCCGGGCTGAATACCCCGGGGCCGCGAGAAACCTCACCTCGGCTCTCGAAGAGGCGAGGGCCTCAGGACTCCTCGGCCCCCGGATACTGGGATCGACGCTGGATTTCGACATCCAGCTCACGCATGGACACGGCAGCTATGTCTGCGGGGAAGAGACAGCGCTCCTCCGCTCCTTGGAGCACCGGCGTCCTGAGGTCCAGACCCGCCCGCCGCATCCCACCCAGCAGGGCTTCCTCGGCCGCCCCACGCTCGTCAACAACGTCGAGACTCTTGCCAACGTGCCCTGGATCATCCGGCACGGCGCCCCCGCATTCCACGCCCTCGGGGTCGGATCCAGCCGGGGCACCAAGGTCCTGTCGATGACCTCCCTCTTCCGAAACCCTGGCCTACACGAGGTCGAATTCGGTACCTCGCTGCGGAAGATCGTCGAACACCACGGCGGCGGGTTGGCCGATGGATCGGCCGTCGAGGGGCTTCTGCTGGGCGGACCGCTGTCGGGAGTGGTCTTTCCAAAGGACTTCGACACCCCCCTCGGATTCGAGGAGCTCTCCCGCATCAGTGCCGGTGTGGGCCACGGCGGGGTGATCGCCTTCGACGCCAGGACCTGCCTCACCGAACTCGCCCGCGAGGTCAGCCGGTTCGCGACCGAGGAATCCTGCGGGAAATGCACCCCATGTCGCCTCGGGGCACCACGACTCGAACGTCTCCAGGCCCAAAGCGCGACCGGGACGGCATCGGAAGCCCAGCCAACCGATGAGATCGAGGCGCTGTCCGACGCCCTGATCCAGACCAGCCTGTGCGGGCTCGGGCGGGGGCTTGGGCAGTTCACCCAGAGCCTGCTGAACCGGAAACCCCATAGGAGGCCCGCATGCCAGTGATCCGGATCAATGGGGTCGAACAGGACCTACCGGAGGGCCTGTCCCTCCTTCAGGCCTGTCGACGGTTATCCCTCGATGTTCCCGCCCTCTGCCATGACGACCGACTCCGACCCACCGGTGCATGTCGCCTGTGCTCGGTGGAGATTGAAGGTCACGACCGGCTGGCGACCGCCTGCACGACACCCATCGTCGACGGAATGGTCGTCCAGACCCACTCGCCCGGAGTGGTATCGATCCGCAAAACCCTCCTCAGCCTGATGGCCGAACGGCATCCGTGGGACCCGGATGCCGCTCGCAATCCCACGCCGTTCCTGAAGGAGCTCCTCCGCCACGGGGTGTCGGTCGGTTCAGCCGCCGCCGGGCTCTGGAAAGGTGGAAATGGCACACAGGCCGGTTCGCCCTTTGATCCGCCTTTCGTGGACACCAGCCATCGGCACCTCCAGGTGGACCTTTCACGGTGCATCCTGTGCTTTCGCTGTGTCCGGATCTGCGACGAGGTGGAGGGCCGTGAGGTCTGGCAGGTCTGGAACCGGGGGGACCGAACCCTGATCCGGCCGGATGGTCCGACGCTCGCCACCAGCTCATGCGTCGGCTGCGGCGCCTGCGCCGACACCTGTCCGTCCGGCGCCCTGAAGGATCGTCATCCTGAGGACGGCTCAGAACCCGACCGATGGACACGGACGACCTGTCCCTATTGCGGGGTGGGGTGCGAACTAGAGATTGCAAGCCAGGGGACCCGTGTTCTCCGGACCCGTCCGGTGCTCGATGCCCCGGTCAACCGGGGCCATGCCTGCGCCAAGGGGCGGTACGCGTTTGCCTTCGGATCGGCTTCGGACCGGGTGATGACCCCACTCGTCCGAAGATCCATGGACCGTCGGGCTGCACCGTGGGTTCCGACCTCGTGGACGGGCATGGTGCGTTGGATCGCCCGACGCTTGGACGAGATCCGCAACCGCTGGGGCGGCGGCAGCATCGGCATCCTCGGCTCGGCCCGGGGCACGAACGAGGAGGCCTATGTCACCCAGAAGTTCGCACGGCTCGTCCTCGGTACCCACAACGTCGACTGCTGTGCCCGGGTATGCCACGCCCCCAGCGCCGCCGCCCTCGGGTCCATGCTCGGCACCGGGGCCGCCACCCACTCGTTCGAGCACATCGAGACCGCCCGGGCCTTCCTCGTCTGCGGCGCGAATCCAACGGAGAACCATCCCGTCGTGGGTGCGAGGATCCTGCAGGCCGTCCGACGCGGCGCCGCTCTCGTGGTGGTCGATCCACGGGAGACCGAGCTCGCCGCAGCCGCCACGGTCCATCTCCGCCCACGCCCCGGCACCGATGTCGCCCTTCTCAATGCGATGGCCCACGTGATTCTCGAGGAGGGGCATGTGGATCCCGCGGTGGAGGGGCTTGCCGAGTTCGGCCCGTTTATCGCGGGATACCGTCCCGAGACCGCATCGCGCTGGTGCGGGGTCGAGGCCGGACAGATCCGTGCCGCGGCCCGGATCTATGGCCGGAGCCGCCCGGCGATGGGGTTCCACGGCCTCGGTGTCACCGAGCAGGAGCAGGGAACCGCCGGCGTCCGGTGCCTGGTCAACCTCGCTCTACTCACCGGAAACCTCGGCCCGGGCGGCGGCGGCGTGAACCCGCTCCGGGGCCAGAACAACGTCCAGGGCGCGGCCCACATGGGTTGCGATCCCCACCGCCTGACCGGAGGGGTGGAGGCGTCGGCCTACGACCTCCGGTTCGCCCCGCTCTGGAAGGGTCCCCTTCCCCACGAACCCGGTCTGAACCTGCCCGAGATGCTCCGGGCAGCGGAGTCCGGGCACCTGAAGGCCCTGTGGGTGATCGGGTATGACATCGCCCACACCCATCCGGATCCGGAGTCGGTGTCCCGCGCACCGGGCGGACTGGACCTGGTCGTGGTTCAGGACCTCTTCCTCAACGCGATCGCCCGGACCGTCGGGACGGTATTCCTGCCGGCGGCCAGTTCCTGGGAGAAGGACGGCACGTTCATGAACGCCGAGCGACGCATCCAACGGGTGCGACAGGCGGTGCCGCCCCCCGGGCTGGCCCGGGCCGACTGGCGGATCCTGTGCGATGTGGCCCGGGAACTGGGCCATGGACACCAATTCGCCTACACCTCGGCCGAGGAGATCTGGGAGGAGATCCGGAGCGTCTGGCCCGAGGGACGGGGCATTAGTTACCGCCGCCTCGAAACGGGTGGCCTCCAGTGGCCCTGTCCCTCGGAGGATCACCCCGGCACAACAGTGCTTCCGCTCACAACCCCAAACCGCCCTGCGGCCCGTTTGTTCTGCCAACCGTTCGTGGCCCCGAGTCCGGGAACCGGCAGCCACTTCCCCTTTGTCCTCAATACGGGACGCCGACGGGATCGGTTCAACTCAGGCTCAATGACCCGGAGTCCCGGAGGGGGGCCGGCCCCGGGGGACACCCTCGATCTGGCACCCGACGACCTCGAACAGCTGGGACTGCACTCCGGCGAGCGGGTCCGTGTGACCAGTCCCAACGGGGAGATCGAGGCCGTCGTCCGACCGGATCCCACGGTCCTGCCCGGACAGCCGTTCACGAGTTTTCATGACGTCGAGACGGGAGTGAACCGTCTCATGGGACCCGAGGTGGATGCCGTCACGGGAACGCCCGCCTACAAGGCGACCCCGATCCGGATCGAGAAACTGACTCCGCAGGCGGGGTGAAGGGCGGTCGACGAACGACGTGACCCATCCGGCCTGGGGCCGTCGCCCGGGAGGGATGGGATCCCATATGTCCCCATCTGGACCCGTTGAATCTGATACCAACCGGAGAGGAAGATCGAATCCACCTGGCTTCCGGCTGCCGCACCGGTGAGCCCACCGCCAGCCTAGACCACATCGAGGGATCTTAGGATCTTCCAAGCCAGAGGTTCCTTGATCTCCGCATGACGGGGAACGGCTTCCACCACACCGGTCTTCGGATTGATCCAAAGCGAGTGAGATCTGCCTTCCCGCTTCATATAGCAACCCACATGACGAAGCCGCTTTTCCAAATCCCGGCGCTTCATCAGACGGCGACGGTGGTTTGGATCACCTCCTCAGGTAACCCTCGACGCGCATCTGCGACACGGTCCTCAAAGAGGAGTCGGATCGAATCCCGAAGGCTTCGCTTGGCTTCAGCGACGCTTTCACCCTGTCCGTTTGCGCCTGGGACTTCCGGGCAGACAGCCCAGAATCCACCCTCTGGAGCCTCTTCGATGATTGCGGTGAACCGACCCTTCATGGCAAAGAGAATGATCGCTGTGATCCCACCGTCAATCGACCCTTTGGTCATGGAGTCCTGAAGAATCCCATGCGCACCCGAGCCTTCACCCTGATAGAGCTGCTCGTCGTGATCGCCATCATCGCGATCCTCGCCGGGATGCTCCTGCCCGCACTCGGCCGGGCCAAGGAACGGGCCCTCCTGACGAACGATCTGAACAACATTCGGCAGGTAATCCTCGGCGCCCATCTCTTCGCGGGGGACAATACGGACTACATCCCCTACGCCAGCTGGGGCGACTGCGCCGACCGCGACAGCTGGTGCACCGCCAAGGGCATCCCCAGCGGCGAGGGGCGCAATGACATGGCGACCTGGTCGAACCAGGTCGCCAACTTCCGACAAAGCCAGCTCGGCACCTATCTGGGTTCGGAGAAGGTCCTGACCTGTCCCAAGGACCTCGCCGAACGCGCCTCGGGCAAGGCCGCCGCGGACTACAAGCGACGGAACATCAAGATCACCAGCTACCTCTGGAACGGAGCCACCATCGGCTTCCAATCTGCCTCCACCCCGAACGCCACCTCCAAGTTCAAGCTGGGAGCCATGCGTCCCACCGGGATGCTGATGTGGGAGGCACCCGCCGAACAGAGCCAGTATCTCTTCAATGACGTCGGCAGCTCCGCGTTCGAGGGCATCTCCCAGCGTCATGGACGGAGCCGGCGGGCCAAGGACCAGACCCAGGATGTCGACGGGATCGCGACCTTCGGGGATCTCTCCGGTCGGGCCTTCACGCTGAACATGAAGAAGTGGTTCACCATCGATTATGCCGGCACGACCGTCTGGCCGGCCGCGCCGAAGTTCAACGGACCGAACGACGCCTGGTACTCGCTGGACACCCGCAACGGTGGATGGCCCTGAGCCAGGCGGGAAGATGGGGAGGCCACGAAGGGCGTCCCTGCGTCCAGTGATGCATTCAAACCCAGATAGGGCTGTGCTCCGTCACGGCCCCATCTCGATCCGACACGCGTCGTGCACCCGTGAAGGCAGACGGGGGTCGCCTGCAGCGTCAGTGGATCCCGACTATACCGCCTGGATCGCTCACGCCACACGGGTAAGATGGGGACGCAACGGAGCGCGTCCCTACCGGGGTGGGCGCTCCCGCGCCCAGGGATGCAGGGCACTGCATCACCCCCCCGTGGATGCCTTCGGCA
This sequence comes from Verrucomicrobiales bacterium, assembly GCA_005801385.1. Taxonomy (GTDB): domain Bacteria; phylum Verrucomicrobiota; class Verrucomicrobiia; order Limisphaerales; family UBA9464; genus UBA9464. Next base: position 6,215 of record SYEM01000309.1, read on the forward strand.
TCCAGTCAGGAGACACCCGATCCAAAGCCCCTTGTTTCTTCACCTTCTCCCGTCCCTCCCAATTCTTCCTCCGTGTCTCCGCGTCACCGTGTGAGTCCCTCTTCTCACACAGGGCACTGCGGGACCCACCGGCGAGCGCCTGCTTCCCGCTCCCGTGCCCGCTCCCGTGCCTTGACGCCCGAC
>SYEM01000034.1 GCA_005801385.1 Verrucomicrobiales bacterium
AGGCGTCCCTGCGCCCGATCTTCGCGGTGTCGTTCAGCGGATGCGACCTCCGATGTGACTTCTGCATCACAGGCCGATCCAGCTGGGACCCTGCGGTGGGCGCGGTGGTTTCGGGTCCTGGAGTCGATGGAGACCCCCTCGGGGTCCTCGCCGAAGCGGCCCGCAGGGCACTCCGCAACGGAGCCCGCTCCATCATGATCCTCGGTGGCGAGCCCACGCTGCATCTGCCCGCGGTCCTCGACCTCGTCTCGCGCCTCCCTGACGAGGCGCAGCTCGTCTGGAAGACCAATGCCCACGGCACCGCGACGGCCCGGCGGCTCCTGGAGGGAGTCTTCGATGTCTGGGTGGCGGACTACAAATTCGGTCAGGACGCCTGTGCGGAGCGCCTGGCCCGGATCCCGAACTACACCGAGGTGGTCCGGGAGAACCTGCGGTGGGCCGCAGGGAACAGCCGCCTGATCGTCCGGCATCTGTTGATGCCGGGTCACCTGGACTGCTGCTGGGTGCCGGTCGCCCGGTGGTTGGCCGAGGAACTGCCCGGGGTCGAGGTCAGTCTCCGGGATGGGTTCTGGCCCGGCTGGTTCTCCTCACGACATCCTGAGCTCTCGGTGCCCGGCTCGGCTCGGGACCACGCCCGGGCCCGGAAGATCGGCGTCGGACTCGGATTGAACCTCATCGACTGAACCCAACCCGTCATGGATCAACCCCCAGCACCCGGCTCGACCCGATCGGAGGCGCACTCCGTGGAGACCGAACTGCTCATCCTGCCCGACGGACGGGTCTTCGCGCACAACCTCACGGTGCCCCTGCACGAGGTGCTGACGGCGCTCTCTTCCCCATCGGGTGCATCCGTCGACACCGGCGCAACGCCCCTCGCAAACGACCCTTCAGAATCCTAGGCTCCCCCATCCCACCATGTCCTTCGCCAGCGATCTAGAGATCCTCATCCGGGCCCGTTACCCCATCCTCTACATCCACACGAGCGAGGAAGCCCGGGTGCTGCCCGTGGTCCAATCCGTGGCCACGCGTCGGAACAAAAAGGTGTACGAGTGGTCCTTTTCCACCGGGCTGATACCGGGAGGCGCCAGCATCCAGAGCCAGAAGGGGCGCAGCACCGCCACGAAGGATCCGATCGCCGCGCTCGACCAGGTCCTGGAGCAGGTCGAGCCCGCCATCTTCGTGTTCAAGGACTTCCACCCGTTCCTCGCGAAGTGCAACAAGTCCACGAACATGGCCCCCATCCGGAAGCTCCGGGATGTGGCGGTCCATCTGAAGAACAGCTTCAAGACCATCATCCTGATCTCACCACTGCTTGAGATCCCGGCCGAGCTGGAGAAGGAGGTCACGGTCCTCGACTTCCCACTGCCCACCAAGGAGGACCTTTCGGAGCTCCTCGACCGGATCATCGACGACCTCAAGGTGCTCAAGAAGATCGAACTGGAACTCACTCCGGTGAGCCGCGACCGACTCATCCAGGCCGCGCTCGGTCTGACGTGGTCGGAAGCCGAGAACGTGTTCGCCAAGATCATCGTCCAGGATGGACGCCTGTCCTCGGAGGACGTCCATGCCGTCTTCGCCGAGAAGCAGCAGATCATCCGCAAGAACGGCCTCCTGGAGTACTACGCGACCGACGACAGCTTCGACAAGGTGGGGGGGCTGGCGGTCCTCAAGGACTGGCTGCGCATGCGGGCCGACGCCTTCACCCCGGAGGCCCAGGCCTTCGGGCTGCCAGCCCCTCGGGGCGTGCTGCTGCTGGGGGTTCAGGGTTGTGGCAAGAGCCTCTGCGCCAAGGCCGTGGCCAACACCTGGCAGATGCCCCTGCTGCGGTTCGACATGGGACGGATGTTCGGAAGCCTCGTCGGTTCCTCCGAGGAGAACGTCCGCAAGGCCATCGCGGTCGCCGAATCCGTCGCGCCCGCCATCCTGTGGGTGGACGAGATCGACAAGGCGTTCGCCGGATCCCAGGGCGGCGGGGCCAGCGACGGCGGCACCACCGCCCGCGTGTTCAGCACCTTCCTCACCTGGCTCAGCGAGAAGACCGCCCCCGTGTTTGTCGTGGCGACCGCCAATGACATCTCCCACCTGCCCGCCGAACTGCTCCGTAAGGGACGTCTCGACGAGATCTTCTTCGTGGATCTTCCGACGGATGAGGAGCGTTTCGAGATCGTGCGGGTCCACATCCAGCGTCGAGGACGGGATGTCTCCCAGTTCGATCTGAACGCCCTGGTGGCGGCCTCGGGCGGGTTCAGCGGCGCGGAGATCCAGGAGGCGGTCAACAGCGCCCTCTATGAGGCCTTCTACGCCAAGGAGGAACTCGCCACGCGACATGTCCTGTCGGCGCTGAACCAGACCGTCCCGCTGGCGCGGACGATGGAGGAGCAGATCACCCGTCTCCGGGCCTGGGCCGAGGGACGGGCCCGCAACGCCAGCGTTGCCCGGGCGGCAAGCGTCGAGTCCTCCCGTCGGAAGGTCGAACTCTGAGGGCAGTCGGTGGTTCGGAGGAATGGGGGCAATCTGCTCGGGGCACGGGTCCGATGCCCTGTCGTCCAGGGCTTCCCCCGCCAAATTGTGCGCTGGATTCGACAAAGGGCGGGCAGCATGGAGCCTGGGTTCGGTGTCTGATGGTTCACGACGATTCCTCCACGGAACGAACCCTCGAACCACAACTCATCAGAACCATGATGACCGATCTGCACCACCCGCTGATCAGCGAGCTGCCCGAGTATCGGGACGACATCCATCGGCTCAAGACCGAGGACCATCATTTCCGTCACCTCTTCGACCAGTACCATGAGATCGACAGGGAGGTGGTCCGAATCGAACAGGAGGTCGAGGCGGCGAGCGACGCCCGGCTTGAGTCGCTGAAGGTCAGACGACTCCACCTCAAGGATGACCTGCACGCCATCCTGAGGAAGTCGAGGTAGAAACCCACGCAGAGGGGTGAGACGCGGACGAAATTCCGGTGGGGCTGGGCTCCGTCACGGCCCCATCTCAACCCGCTGGACGTGGTGCACCTGTGAACGGAGGTGGGTCCACTCACAAGCCAGTGGAACCCGACTGGACCGGCTGAGAAATCAAATCCTCGCGGATCCAGATGGGGACGCCGTTGAGTGCATCCCCTGGTTCAGCTCTCACCTTTCAGCTTCCGGGCTCCTTCCTCCGGGAAGCGGTTTCGGATCATCGCCTTCAACGCGTCCACCTGAGCCGGCGGGACCAGATCCCGATCGGCCCGACGCTGCAGCGCCTCGAGCAGTTCCATCCAGTCCGACAACGGCGGCTCCTCCAGGGGAGTCCATTCGATGTCGCGTCCTCGCCGCTTGGGGCGCTCGAAGAATTTCCATTCCCCTCCGAAACGATGGGCGAAGACATGACGCGTCTGTCCGTCCTCACCGTCCGTCGTCCATCCGATCTCCTGTTTGGCGCCCATGGTTGGATTGTCTCGCGGTTCACTCCGGCAGATCCACGGCTGCCACGGCCATCGCGGCTATGCCCTCTTCACGACCGATGAAACCCAGGCGCTCGTTCGTGGTGGCCTTGATGCCCACCTTCTCGCGGGGGATCCCCAGTGCGGCAGCGAGGTGGTCCTTCATGGCCGAGAGGTGCGGATAGATCTTCGGACGCTCCGCTGCGAGCGAGGCGTCGATGTTCACGATGCGACCGCCCCTCGCGCGGACACGTCGGGCCGCCTCCTCGAGGAAGATCCGGCTTGGGGCGTTCTTCCAAGTCGGATCGGTGTTCGGAAACAGATGCCCGATATCCACCTCACCCACCGCACCCAGCAACGCATCCGTGATCGCATGGATCAGGGCATCTGCATCCGAATGCCCGTCCAGTCCCTTTGTGTGTGGGATCTCCACCCCGCCCAGGACGAGCCTGCGTCCTTCCACGAGGGGATGGACGTCGTAGCCAATGCCGACATGAACCATGGGTTGACGCTATCGACCTCATGGATCGCCGGCAACGCGGCAGGTGGGGCGGACCTCCCTGCGTCCTGGCGACAGGCTCGCCGAGCCGGAGGGGATCTGACAGATTCCTCCCCATGACAGGAGCGGAGTCCACGGGTGCCGGCCCGGATCCCCGGACCGAGCGACTCCGACGGCTGGGAGTCCGGGAGGAGGACCTTGAGGAGACGTTTGTCCGGTCGGGCGGTCACGGCGGCCAGAACGTCAACAAGGTCGCCACCTGCGTGATGCTCCTGCACAGGCCGACCGGCATCGTGGTGAAATGTCAGGAGACGCGGTATCAGGGAAGGAACCGGGAACTCGCTTTGGAGCGGCTTCTCGAGAAGCTGGAAGCCCGACAGCGGGTCGCAAGGGAGGCTCTCCGGGCTGAACGGGAACGCATCCGACGCCAGAAACGGGGTCGCAGCGCCTCGTCCAAGCGACGCATCCTGGCCGAAAAAGCCCATCGATCCGTCAAGAAGAGCGGCCGTCGGTTCCAGGGAGGGGAAGGCTGACGCGGGGTGGTCGCTTGCGAACCCGGCGTCTCAGGGTTATCTCCGCCTCTGCCTATGAACGAAACCTCTGTCCTCCGCGTCGGCCAATCGGTGCCCGACTTCACCGTGGAAACCTATGACCCCGCCTCGGGTCAATTCGGCCAGCTTTACTTGGCCGAGCAGAAGGCGGCAGGACGCTGGACCG
>SYEM01000310.1 GCA_005801385.1 Verrucomicrobiales bacterium
TCCTGGCTCTCGTTGCCCAGACCGTAGCCCAGCCAGCTGCCGAGGACCGGTGCGCCGTGGGTGATTCGGCCGTTGGTCAGGGCATGGAGCGACTGGCCGTGGTTGTTCACGCCGGTCCGCATGGAGCGGATGATGCAGAGGTCGTCGACCACCCCGGCGAGATGGGGCAGGAGGGACGATAGTTCGGTTCCTGATTCGCCGTGGCGTCGGAACTCCCAGAGGCCCGGCATCACCTTTGAGCTCGCCTGTCCGGCGTTGTCGAACTTCAGCTCCCCGGGAAACGAGCGGCCCTCCCACTCCTTGAGAAGCGGCTTCGGATCGAAGAGGTCCATCTGGCTTGGACCGCCGATCATCAGGATCGAGATCATCGCCCGGGCCCGGGCCGGATGGTGTCCAGGCTTGGGATTCAGATCGTATTTCTGGGGCTCGAGCTCGGGTCGGGCCGGTGCTGCCAGCAGGCCGTCCTGCTGCAGCATCCACGCGAGGGCGGTCGACCCGAGGCCGAACGAACCCGCCCCGAGGAAGTGACGTCGGGAACAGCATCCGAGGGGCTGGGATCCGGGAGGGTTCATGTCAGTCGAGGTACAGGAAGTCGTTCGAACCCATCAGGACCTGGCACAGGCTCGCGAGGGCCTGAGCCTCGGGGGCCGGAGCGGGTGGGGCCTTCGGATCAACCGGTGTGCTGGGTGTCGGGGTGAGGTGGATCGCCTGGCGGACGAGGTAGCTCTCGGAGCGTCGCAGCTCGGCCACGGAGGGCGGCCTCGAGAAGAGCAGGAGCCACAGACGGACCAGTCGGCCTGTGGGATCCTCCGGCTTCTCGCGGACGAGCCGTTCGGCCAGATCCCTGGAGCGGTCGAGGATGAAGGTGTCGTTCAGGAACATCAGCGACTGCGGGGCGACCGTGGACAGCGCCCGGGCTTCGCAGTTCGGGTTCACCACCGGGGCGTCGAACGTCTCGAGGACCCCGACCGGCGTCGACCGGCGGACCTGCACGTAGAGGGTCCTGCGGAACTCGTCGGACCCGAGGGCGTCGACCCCGACCGCATCCCCATTGCCGTCGCGTTTCTGACGTCCCACGACGCACTGACCCTGGGGGTTGATCGCCACCGGCACTGGGGGACCGAATGGGCGGGGATCGAGTCGCCCACTCACCGCCAGCAGGCCATCACGGAGACTCTCGGCATCGAGACGCCGAAGCCGGGCGCGTCCAAGCAGTCGGTTGTCGGGATCGCGACGCTGAGCCGATGGATTCACGGTGCCCTGGCGGTAGGCGGCACTGGTCACGAGGAGGCGGTGGAGGGGTTTGAGCCGCCAGCCTCCGGTGATGAAGGCGTCGGCCAACCAGTCGAGCAGCTCAGGATGGGTCGGACGTTCCCCGAGGGCGCCAAAGTCCCCGGGGGTGCCGACGAGGCCCGAGCCGAAATGGTGGAGCCAGACGCGGTTGACCAGGACACGTGCGGTGAGGGGGTTCGACCGATCGGTCAGCCGGCGCGCGAGTTCGAGTCGACGTCCGGTGGTCCGCGTTGCGGCGTTGGTTGAAGGGATGTCGATCGTCAGGCCACCGAGTCCCTGGAGGGTGAGGAGTCCGGGACTCACCCCGCCGCGGGGCTGCTGGTGGTCGCCACGATGGAACAGGACCGTCTGGAGGTTGCGTCCGGGTTCCTCGACGAGGCAGGCGACCTGGGGGTCGGCGGGCTTCTCGGCGCGCTTGGCGGTGGCCCGCTTGCGGATCTCCTCGACCTTGTCGGCTCCGGGGCGGTCGATCTCGCCCAGGATGATGTGGTCCTGGAAGGTCGGGTACTTCCGAAGCAGGGCGAGGTGTTCCGGGGTGCGCTTTGCGGCCGGGGTCTTCCGGGCGGCCATCACCGGGTCCCGGTCGGCCTCAGGGATGAGGGTGAGCTGCTTCTGGACGAACTTCTCGATGAGCTCGTCATGGAGTCGGGTTGCCTCCGCATCGATCTGCTTCGCCTCGGTCTCGATGCGCTCGGCGTTCGCCCGGTCCGCCGCCGTCATCAGGGACAGCACGCGCTGCCCCGGCGGCTTCCACTGCTTCCAGTCGAACGCCGGCTCGAACACCGCGCGGAGCCGGTAGTAGTCGGACTGCGGGATGGGGTCGTACCGGTGGTCATGGCACTGGGCGCACTGGACGGTCAGTCCCAGCAGCGACGAGGAGACGATCTGAAGGGTGTCGGCGATGACCTGATTCCTGGCGAGATCGGCATCGGCAGGGCCGTCGCCGGTCGGATCCGGGGCCATGCGGAGGAATCCCGTGGCGATGATCCGATCGAGGTCGTCCCCCTCGAGGCCGGCACCCGGCTGGGCGACCAGTTCGTCACCGGCGAGCTGCTCGGTGATGAAGACGTCGAACGGCTTGTCCGCATTGAGCGCGCGGATGACGTAGTCGCGATAGCGCCAGGCCCAGGGCCGCTCGGAGTCGGCCTCGGCACCGCCGTTGGAGTCCGCGTAGCCAGCGACGTCGAGCCAGTGTCGGGCCCAGCGCTCGCCATAGGCGGTGGAGGCGAGCAGCCGGTCGACCACCCGCTCGTAGGCTTCGTCGGACGGATCAGCCACGAACGCAGCGACCTCTTCGGGCGTCGGCGGCAAACCGGTGAGGTCGAAGGTCACCCGACGGATCAGCGCCTCCGGGGCGGCGGGAGGGGCGAAGCGGAGGCGTTCGGACTCCAGCGGCGCCAGAAGGAACCGGTCGACCGGGGTCCGGACCTGTCGGGTCGATCGGACCCGTGGGACCCCGGGGCGGCGGATCGGCTGGAACGCCCAGTGCTGGCGTTCCTCCTCGGTGATGACGACGGCTGGGACGGTCTCGGGTTCGGGGCGGGCGGTCGGGGCTCCCTGACGGATCCAGCGCTCGATCACCGCGACCTGGTCCGGGGTGAGCGCCTTGCCGTCCTTGGGCATCTCCCCGGAGCGCACGACCTCGAGCAGGCGGCTCGTTTCGGGGCGACCGGGGACCACGACCGGTTCGGTGGCGTGGGGTGCGGTCAGGAACCGGCGGAGTCGGAGATCGAGTCCGCCCTTCGGTTTCTCCTCCTCGCCATGGCACTGGAAGCACTTCGACTTGAGGATCGGCCGGATGTCCCGCTCGAACATGGGTCGGGCCGGAGTGGGGGATCCGGACCCGGCGGCGACTGCAACCGGCATGGCGCCTAGAATGAATGCTGCGGCGAGGACCCAGTCCCATGCCCATCCGGCCCGCCACGAAGGCGCGGGGCTTGAGGGAATAGGTCGCGGGGTCACGACGGAATTAAAGCACAGCGCTCCTCAGAATGAAGCGCTCTTTGCCGCGGGCGTCCGGCGCGACAGGGCGGGATTCGGGACACCGGCCGTCAGCGTCGGCTTCCGGCGAGCAGCGCCACGAGGTCCATCACCTCGTCCCGCGGACGACCGTCCAGCATCCCCTCGGGCATGGTGGACATGCCGTGGGGGCGTCGGGAGCGCACCGCGGACCGGGATACGGTCACGGGTTCGTCGGCCCCCATGGGCCACACCACAATCCGGTCGGAGGTCTCCGACTCAACCCGGCCGATCCACGTCTCGCCGGTCGTTGTCTCCAGCTCCACCTGGGCGTATTCGGGAGCGATGTTCCTCGAGGGGTGGAGGATGGACTCGAGGATCTCGCGGGCGTTCCGGCGTTGTCCGATCCCGGTCAGGTCGGGTCCTACGCTGCCGCCCTCGGTGCCCAGCCGGTGGCACTGGGCGCATCCGCGGTCTCGGAACACGGCCCATCCCGCTTCGGTGACACGTCCGGACAGCGGCGCGGACAGGTCGGCCTCGAACTCCGCGAGGGTCCAGGGCCGATCCTTCGGAGCGGGCGTCGCAAGGGAGGTGATCCAGGCGCGGAAGAGATCGACGGCTGTGGTGTCGACCTGGTGGGACACCAGCGGGGGCATCTGGCCCGGCCCGCGGCGCGAGAGTCGATGGAGCAGGACCGAGGAGTCGGGTCGACCCGGGGAGACGAGCATGGGGTCCTTGAGGCCAAAGCTGTCGTGCTGTGGCCGGGCGCCGATCAGTTCCATCTTGTCACGGGCGGTTGTGATCTCGAGCTGCATCCGGGCGTTGCCGCCACCGGCTTGGACATGGCATCCGGCGCAGTTGGCGTGGAGATAGGATCGGGCTCGGAGCTCGAGCGGCGCGGTGGTGTCGTGGGGATCCACGAGGCGCACACCGGCGGGGGGACGCGGTGCGGGCTGGGTGAGGAGTCCAAGGCGCTCCCAGGTCTTCAGCTGGTCATCGCGGTCCAGCTGGAGGGTGGACAACCCGAGGACGAAGCCGGCCGCTCGGCCGTGACAGACCAGGCATTCGGCCCGGCTGGGGAACCGCCAGTGCTGGGTCCGGGTGCCTCCAGGGGCGCCCGGATCCGCGACCCGGTAGTCGTGGTCCTCGCCGGCGGCCGACATGAGGTCGGCGTCCGACTGGTCGTCGGACCACCGGTAGCTGTACCCGGCCCACTGGCCGCCCTGTTGCACGAGGATGCGGGTCTCGATTCGGACTGGGGTGGCCGAGGGGGTGCCGGGGCGGGGGATGGACAGGGTCTGGGCCAGCACCGTCCCGCTGGGGAAGGACCAGCTTCGCTCCTCGGTGGGAGTCGCCTGGGTCTGGCCCGGCAGGCCGAGGAGATGATCGGCCGTCGCACCGTCGGTCCAGGCGGGGGCCACGATGGTGTAGGGCACCACGCCGGGCTGGACCCGGTGGTCGCGGGTGGAGCTGAAGAGTCCGGTCTCGCTGAGTTTGCGGGGGAAGGCGGCGGGAGGATTCGTCCGTGTGGCGGGGATGAGTCGGTGGAGGCCGCTTCCAAGGTCCGCGATCAGGAGGTCTCCGTCGGGGGACACGGCGAAGGCGGTGGGCTGGAGCGGGGTGGCGGCGAGTTCCCGGTGCCAGGTCACCCGCGTGCCGTCATGCCGTCCGCCCCAGAGGCGTCCGGTGGAATGGTCCCCGTACACGTAGACCCCATCGAGTTCCGGCAACCGCGTGCCTCGGTAGACCACGCCGCCGGTGAGCGATCGGGCCTCGCTGTGGGGATGCTCGAAGGTCGGGGCGACGACGGGCGTCGGACCGCGTCGACGGTGTCGATAGAACAGATGGCTTCCCTCGTAGACGGACCATCCGTAGTTCTCGCCCCGACGCACGAGGTGGGCGGTCTCCCAGAGGTCCTGTCCGTTGTTGCCGACCCAGACCTGTCCGCTGGGCCGGTCCACGCAGAGGCGCCAGGGGTTGCGGAGGCCATAGGCCCAGATCTCCCCGCGGGCCCCAGGATGATCTAGGAACGGGTTGTCCCTTGGGATGCCATAGGCACGGCCCGGATCGGGGTGATCGACGTCGATCCGCAGCACCGCGCCGAGGAGGTCGTCGAGGGTCTGACCCGAGTCCAAGGCGTCGGAGTCGTTGCTGCCGTCGCCGGTCGAGATGTACAGGAAGCCATCCCGATCGAAGTCCAGCCCGCCGCCGTCGTGTCCGGCCGAGGGCCACTCCAGGAGGATCCTCTCGGAGCCGGGTTCCGGCAGGAACGGGGCGGTCCGGGAGACCTGGAGGCGCCAGAGGCGGTTGGTGCGGGACTCGGGACCTCGGGGTCCGTTCCCGACAAGGAATGCCAGTCCGTTCGAGGGATAGCCCGGGTGGAAGGCGATGCTGTAGGTCAGGGTTTGCGGGATCTCGAGGAACGGGGTCGCCGTGGGCGGGGTTGCCGTTGGATCGAGTCTCAGGACCCGCGCCGGGCGTCCTTCGTCGCTGCTCTGCAGCACGACCATCAGGTTCCGGGTGCCGGGTTCGGCGGTGACGAACACCGGATTCGGCATCGGAACCCCGGGGAGGTACGGCTCCGTGGTGTAGGGGAGGGGAGGTTCCGGCGATCCGACGATCCGGGAGGTCGTCCAGGGAATCCGCGATATCGAACCCACCGTCCGGGATCCCTCCTCCGCTGCGTCGAGGTGGACGGTCACGAGTCCCAGCAGCAGGGCGATCCAGACGTGGCTCCAGGGTTTGGAAAGGATCGGGCGCATGCTCCCAGTCAGTATGGGGGCGGGTCTGTGGGTTGGCGAGCTGGGAGCCGTGCCTGGCGATGAAGGGTCGGGGTCTTTTGCTCTGGAGCGGCGAGGAGACCGAAAACGGGCGGTTTCCGATTTGGATAAACTGGAAGCCCTCTTCCGGGCTTGGTTGGCGTGGAAAGAGGACTTCTTCACCGCCATCCACCGATGCCACTTCGCAGCCCGTCGTGAGGGTGATCAAAACTCCCGAGGAATGCGCCTCGTTTGACGGCCAACTGGAGGATTCCCACGGCCTTGGCGCCTCGCGTCCGACAGGTGACTTCCTCCAGCAGGTCGTCGAGATGGGCTCCAAACCCCTCGCCCTCCTCGCGTGGGGATCCGCCTGCCACGCCCTCAAGGATCGAGACAGATGGATCAGTTGGACTGCCCCGCAGCGCGTCGCCCGTCTGCTCGCTCTCTCTTGGTCGGCTTTTGACAGTATAGCACCGCGTCATTCCAGCTTGCTCTCTCGACTGGGCGCTCAAGAACTCGTGGGCGAAGCCAAGGGGGACTAAGGCAGACTGGGCAGGCCTCAGGGGCGTATCGTCTAAACAGACGACAAGACGGCGTTTTGCACCCTGATAGCATAACAAAGTGATGAGTCGAGACACTTGGCGAAGCCACGCGCAATCGGGCAGGGGCGACGGTCAGGCAGGGCGATGGGCTCGTCCGGGAACCGGTCCGATGGATGCGGGGTTCACGCTGATTGAGCTGCTGGTAGTGATTGCCATTATTGCGATCCTCGCGGGAATGCTGCTGCCCGCTTTGGGCAAGGCAAAGGCCAAGGGGCAAGGCATCGCGTGCATGAACAACACCAAGCAACTCATGCTGGCGTGCCAGATGTACCTCAGTGACAATGCGGACCGATTCCCCGGGGCCGTGCACGGGTCTCTGGCGGCAGCCAGCACGCAGTCGATCACCAGCAAGTACTCGCCCTGGGTGCTCGGATGGTTGGACTGGGACATCAGCCCCCAAAACACGAATTTCGCCCTTTTTACGGACCCGAACTACTCGAAGTTGGCCCCGTACTACGCTGGTTCACGGAACATATATCGTTGTCCAGCCGACCGCTTTGTGAGCCCCGTCCAAAGGTCCAAGGGTTGGTCCGCACGGGCGCGGAGCGTCTCGGGTAACATCGCCATCGGGGAGGGCAATGCCGAGGATGGCCCCTGGAGCGACGCCTACCTGCACGTGCGAAAGTCCTCGGAAATCGTCTTTCCAGGCCCGTCCGAGACGTGGATGTACCTCGACGAGCACCCCGACAGCATCAACGATGCAGGTTTCTTTGCCCCGGGTGCCGACCGCTGGATGGACATGCCCGCCAGCTACCACAACGGGGCGGGCGGCCTCGCCTTCGTGGATGGCCACTCCGAAATCAAACGGTGGCAGGGGACCAGCATCGTGCCAGTGCGCATCAAGGGGTTCGACAACGCCCTGACCCAGCCGGTGGTCATGAACGACATCCAATGGTTGCGCCAACGCACGCCGAGAAAGTCCGCCAGCTTCTAGCCGACCCTCCCGCCAATACTGCCCTCGCTCCGGCACGTGCCCCCCCGGTGCCGCTTCCTCCTCGTCTGTCGCCTGAATGGACGACAAGACATGTCAGGCTCGTCTGCCCCAGAATCTCCAAATCCCCCACGGCACGTTGCTGCATGAGGTGTCCCCGGTCCGGTCTGGCCTGGGTCACTCGGTGGCCATGGCGGAGACTTGGTGAGGCCTTGGCCACGCCAGGGAGTCAAAAAATCAAAATCATCGGAAAGACATGAGAAGAATCATAGGTCCTCTACTCGCGGTGCTCACGATGGCGGTCGCAGGGGTCGCGCCCGCCAGAGCACAAGACATCAAGAACTACTCCTGGAGCGCCACCTCCACGCCCGAGGCGTTCCCTCCTACATATAAGGACAGCAGCGGAACCCCCATCCCCACCTACGCCATCGCCAATGGGCGCCTCCGCGCCGCCAGCACGGGCTCCCTGGGAGCCTGGGTTGGCAAGCAGTTCGACTGGCCCATGACCAGCGCGCTGGCCAACAACGAGAGGGTCAACGGCTCCCTCAAGTTCCGCATCAACGGCCTTGAGAACAACGGCAACGCGGCCGCCAACCGCATCCGCCTCTTCCAGTTCAACGCCCCTTGGGCCAACGGGCTGCCCGCCCTCTTCACCCTCATGGGCTCCGACAGCACCGTGGACCTCGGCCCCGGCAACTGGCGGCCCGGCGGCAACGGCGACTGGAACAAGTGGGAGCTGAACCCCAACACCACCGGCGCCAAGGCCCCGGCTGGCAAGACCTACGTGTACAACAGCTTCAACATGAGCAACCCGGCGAAGGACCCGGACTACTGCCGCCTCGTGGACAACGGCGTGGACCACGTCCTGACCTGGAGCGCCCAGTACGAGGAGTCCTGTGACGCCGTCAAGGTCTCCACCGCCCTCGATGGCGTCGCGTGGACGGTCACCTACGTGGCTCGGCACTGGCCCGACTGGCTCCTGGGCGGCGGCTGGACCGAGAACGCCCTCGCCAAGGCATGGCCCAACATGGGCGCCTGGGACGCCGAGTTCTCCGAGATCAAGTGGGCCACGACGACGACGGCCCCGTCCGACGTGAAGAACTACGAGTGGAACGGCCTGAGCGGCTCCCAGCCGCCGGGGTACAAGGATTCCAGCGGCACGCCCATCCCCACCTACGACGCCAATTGGAAGACCGGCAGCCTCCGCGCCGCCAGCACGGGCTCCCTGGGAGCCTGGGTTGGCAAGCAGTTCGACTGGCCCATGACCAGCGCGCTGGCCAACGACCAATACATCACCGGCCGCTTGGTGTTCCGGATTGATGGCCTCGAGAACAACGGTAATGCGGCCGCCAACCGCATCCGCCTCTTCCAGTTCAACGCCCCCTGGGCCAACGGCCTCCCGGCCCTCTTCACCCTCATGGGCTCCGACAGCACCGTGGACCTCGGCCCCGGCAACTGGCGGCCCGGCGGCAACGGCGACTGGAACAAATGGGAGCTGAACCCCAACACCACCGGCGCCAAGGCCCCGGCTGGCAAGACCTACGTGTACAACAGCTTCAACATGAACAACCCCGCCACCGACGCCGACTACAGCCGCTTGATCGACAACGGCGTGGACCACGTCCTGACGTGGACCGCGCAATACGCCGAATGCGACATCATCCGCGTGACCACGGTCCTCGACGGCGTTCCGTGGACGAGCACCGACATCGGCCGGCAATACCCGGACTGGCTCCTCGGCGGCGGCTGGACCGAGAACGCCCTCGCCAAGGCGTGGCCAAACATGGGCGCCTGGGACGTTACCTACAGCGCCCTGAGCTGGAAGACCCAGTCCGGCGCGCCCCTCCCTTGCCCACCCACCCTCGGAATCTCCACCCTGTCCAACGGCGAGCTGGAGATCAGGTGGTCAGCCGGAAGCCTGTACGAGTCATCGGATTTCAATGGGACTTGGACGAAGGTCGAGGCCTCGTCCCCGTACAAGACGACCTCCGCTGGCGCGCGTAGGTTCTACCGCGCCGTGACGCCCTAGATGGATGGGGCGGGTCCTTGGCGTCCGGGATGAACCCGGGCCACGCGCCGGGAACACGGGCCGGGCATCGCTGTGCGGTGCCCGGCCTTTTTCATGCGACCTTGAAGAGGGCCTTGGACACCTTGTAGCCTGAGCCGCATCACGTCCCTCGCCTACAGGTTTTTTGCATGCGCCCTCCTGCATGGCATCGCCGCGAGTGCTGTCGCGGGCCCAGGCATGGCGCAGGCCTCGTGCCCCTACGTCATCCAGACCTGGCGCATGGAGGATGGCTTGCCGGAGAACCGGGTCCGGTCCGTGCTCCAGACCCGCGATGGCTACCTTTGGGTGGGCACGTTCAATGGCCTGGTCCGATTCGATGGAAACACGTTTCGGGCGCTGGACCCGGCCAACACGCCGGGCCTGAATGACGGAGCCATCCGGTCGATGTTTGAGGACAGCCGGGGCACGCTCTGGCTGGGCCACCACAACGGACAGTTGACCACGTGCCTTCGGGGGCGGTTCTCGCCACGACCCGTTCCTCAGGGTTGGCCCAACGCGGAGGTGGACAGCTTCGCCGAGGACCGCGATGGCAACGTGTGGGTGATGAATCGCGGAGGCTGGCTGGCGCGCTTCCATGAAGGCTTGGCCGTGGGCGTCTTCCCGCCCTCGGCCGAATGGCTGGTGAACCACCTGCACGTGGATGTGGCCGGCGGCCTGTGGACGCATCGGAACTCGGAGGTCATCCCGCTGGACCCGGACGGCATGGCACTGCCAGATCCCCAGCTTCGTCCGCCCATCCGGGCGCCACTCCTGTCCTGCGCCAGCCGCCTGGGCGGAATCTGGATCGCCGACAAGGGCCTCCGTCGATGGGAAGGCGGGCGATGGGTGGAGGATCGCGGACCGTTGCCATGGGATGACCCCGGCCTGACCGCGCTCATCGAGACCGCAGGGGGCGACGTGTGGGTGGGCACGTACAGCCAGGGCATCCACGTGGCACCGCGCGATGGCGCGGCGCACCAGGTGGGCGTCGCAGAGGGCTTGTCCCACAACACCGTTTCCGCACTCCTCGAGGACCGCGAGGGCAACGTCTGGGTCGGCACCGGCGGCGGAGGCCTCAACATGCTTCGGCGAAAGCGGGTCATCATGGTCAGGCCCGAGGGCAACGGGCGCCAACATCCCGTGCTCGCCGTCACGACGAACCGGTCGGGCGGCCTATGGCTGGGAACCGAGGGCGCGGGCCTCTACGCCCGCGAGGGAGGTTCATGGCGCAACTTTGACGACCGGCATGGCATCCTGCGGCGTGACGCCTGGTCCGTCCACGAGGACCGCCAGGGCCGCGTCTGGGTCGGGTCCGCCTGGAACGGCGTCTTGTTGAAGTCCGGCGACCGCTTCATCCCGGCACCGGGTTGGCCGGAGAAGTCGTGGATCATCTACTCGCTCTTCGAGGACTCGGCCGGGACTTTGTGGGCGGGCGGCGAGCGCGGCCTCGGGCGCCTACAAGGGGATGCGTGGCAGGTGCTCGACCTGCATCCGGACATCGTCGAGGAAAGGGTCCGGCAGATTGCCGAGGACCGCTCTGGCACGATCTGGCTTGCGACCGCCGGGAATGGGCTGTGGCGCTTCCAAAACGGAGCGCTGAGCCACTTCGGCCCGGCCGAGGGCCTTGCGGCCAGGTACCTGACATGTCTGCACGTGGATGCGGCTGGAACGCTTTGGATTGGGTCCAAGGGCGGCGGCCTTTGGCGATATCGCGACGGCCGGTTCGCCTGCGTGACAAGCCACCATGGATTGCCCGGGGACACTGTCATGAGCATCCTCGGCGACCGTTACGGGAACCTGTGGCTGAGCACGTTCCGGGGCCTGGCCCGGGCGGACCCCGAGGCGTTGAACGCCTGCGCCGACAGTCGCCGTCCCACGCTGGAGTTCCTCGAGCTCGACCTGACCGACGGCCTGGCCACCTTGGAGTTTGAGGGGCCCAACCAACCCAACGCCTGCCAAACCGAGGACGGCCGCCTCTGGTTTGCCACGGGGGCGGGCTTGGCTGTCGTGGACCCCGGGTCGCTCGCGATCAACCAGCTCGCGCCCCCAACCGTCATCGACGAGCTGCTCGTGGACGGCAAGCCCGTCCTCCGAGGCAATGAACCGCCCCCGGAGGCGGTGGGAAGCCCTCTTCCCAGACCCGCTAACGTGGCACGGAGCCAGCCCGCCATCGACATTTCCCCCGGCCGCCACCGCATCGAGGTTCGCTACTCCGGCCTTAGCTTCGCCGCGCCGAGGCGCGTGCGCTTCCGAAGCCGCCTCGACGGTCTCGACGATCACTGGACAGACGTGGGAAACACGCGCGTGGCCCAGTACAACTACCTCCCCCCGGGCACCTATCGGTTCGCCGTCGTCGGGTGCAACAACGACGGGGTATGGAGCGCGTCGGAGGCCTCCGTCACGTTCCGCCAGCTCCCGCACTATTGGCAGACCCGCTGGTTCCACGTGGGCGCTGCCGGCGCGTCGGCCGCGTGCGTCACCATGGCCGCCATCGCCGTCAACCGCCGTCGCCATCGGTTCATGCTCGCCAACCTGCAGCGGCAACGCGCCGTCGAGCAGGAACGCATGCGCATTGCCCAGGACATCCACGACGACCTCGGCGCACACCTCACGCGCATCAGCCTCCTAAGCCAGTCGGCCTTGGCACGGCTACCCGACCCAGCCCCCAACCGGTCCGAGTTGCAACGGATCTGGAAAACGAGCCATGACGTGACGTGCGCCCTCGACGAGATCGTCTGGGCCATCAACCCGAGCCACGACAACCTCAACGGTCTGCTCAATTACCTGACCAACCACGCCCAGGAAAACCTCGACGCGGCCGGCGTTCGCCTGCGTCTCGAGCTTCCCGTTTCCCTCCCGGCGTTGCCCTTGAACGTCGAGACCCGCCACAACCTCTTCCTCGCCGCCAAGGAGGCCCTCAACAACGCCCTCAAGCACGCCCGGGCCTCCGAGGTTATCCTTTCCCTCCATCTCGACCCGGACCCCGACCCCGGTGCTCCACGGTTCCACCTGGTGATTGCCGACGAGGGCGTTGGCTTTGCACACCCCCGAGGAGGTGAGGGCCTCCGCAACATGCGCCAACGAATGTCCGACATCGGTGGGTCCTGCGAGGTCGAAGGCCGCCCGGGCACAGGCACCACCGTACGCTTCACCGTCCCGGTCCAAAAGGCCCTCCAACAGCCCCCCGGCACCCATCCCTCGATTCCATGACAGATGCCTCGCCACGCCCAGAGCCCTCCGCCCACTCGCCGGTCCGCATTGCCATAGTCGATGACGACGTGGAGTCACGTCAGCTCTGGGCAGAATGGATCAACCACACCCCGGGTCTCGCGTGCATCAGCCAGAGCAGCAACGCCCAAGAGGCCGAGGCCAACCTGCTGCGCGACCGGCCCCACATCGTCCTCATGGACATCAACCTGCCCGGCCCAAGCGGCATCGACTGCGTCCGGGACATCAAGCAGCGAGCCCCCGAGATCCAGTTCGTGATGCTGACCGTCTATTGCGATGCCGACCACGTCTTCGAGGCGCTCACGGCCGGGGCCTCCGGCTACCTCCTCAAGAGGACCAGTCGCGCCACGCTTCTCGAGGCCTTGCGCGAGGTTCATTCCGGCGGCTCCCCCATGAGCAGCACCGTGGCACGCCAAGTCGTCCAGTACTTCCAGCAATCCACCGCCAAGGTCAGTGCACCCGACCCGTTGTCCGACAGGGAACGTGAAATCCTCCAGCTCCTGGCCCTTGGCCGCCAAAACAAGGAGATCATGCGCGAGCTCGGTATCAGACCCAGCACTGTCGCCACCCACATCCGCCGGATCTACGGCAAGCTCCACGTCCACTCCCGCGCCGCCGCCGTTGGCAAGTTCGTCATGATGAATGGGTCCCATTGAACCAGGGACTTTGGCTCCGGAGAGGGGAGGAGTCCGAAAAAGGGCGGTTTCCGATTTGGATAAAGAAACGACCCTGGATGCGGGGCTCCCGGAGCGTTGGAAAGGATGCGCCACCTGCGTCCTACTTCCGAGCCTCCGGGGTGACGGTCAGCTTCAGACGCTGGCCGTCGCGCAGGACCTCGACCTCCACCGGCTTGCCGACCTTTGCGGCGTCGAGCGCGTAGGTGTAGTCGTAGACGTTCTTGAGGATCTGTCCGGCAAACCCGACGACGACGTCGCCGCCCTTGAGCCCTGCCTTCTCGGCCGGGGATCCGCCCCGGACCCCGCTCAGCTTCACGCCCTCCACTTCCTGGGTGTAGTCGGGAATGGTCCCAAGATAGGCCCGCAGCGTCTCGCGGTTGCCGCCCGTGCCCTCGGCCCGCTTCACGACGAGGTAGTCGGGGCGCGTCGGTTGTCTGAGGAGATCGAGGACGACACCTTCGGCGAACTGGGTGATGCGCGTCAGACCGTCGTACTCGATCCGGTCGGCGTCGTCGGTCGGGCGATGGTAGTCCTCGTGGCTGCCGGTGAAGAGGTTCAGGACGGGGATGCCCTTGGGATAGAAGGCCGAGGCGTCGGAGGGCACGTAGGGATCGTCGCCGAGGCGGACCTGGAATCCGGCGGCGACGTTGCGTTTCTCGATGAGCTTGCGCCAGACGGAGGAGGAGCCGACGCCCTGGAGGTCGATCCGGTTTTCGCGGAGTCGGCCGACCATGTCGAAGTTCACATAGGCGACGAGGTTGGTGAGGGGAATCGGGCTGGACTCGAGGAACTGGGTGGAGCCGATGAGACCGGTCTCCTCGCCCGACCAGAATCCGATGAGGATGCCCCGGGGAAAACGTTCCGGATGGGCGCGGCGCTCGAGGGCGAGGTTGCGGGCGAGCTCCAGGACGGCGGCGGTGCCGCTGGCGTTGTCATCGGCCCCGTTGTGGACCTGTCCCTCCTCGCCGCCACGTTCGAGGGAGCTCTTGTCACCGGTGCCGAGGTGGTCGTAGTGGGCGCCGATCACGATGTATTCGGCCGGCGCGTTCGTGGAGGCGGGTGGGATGATCCCCACGATGTTGTCGTCCTTCTGTCGCAGGCGCTGGACCTCGGAGGCGACCGCCACCCCGACGCTTGGGATGGCGAATCCTCCGAGCGCGTGGGGGTTCTCGGTGTCGAGTCCGTCCTGCAGCGCCTTGAGGGTCTGTCCCTTGGCCTTCAGCAGGAGGTCGGCGACCCGCGGGGTGATGGACGCCGCGACGATGCCGGAGCCGCTCAGGCTGGAGTCGAAGGTGAGCGGGGCGAGCTGGCCGGCGTTCGGCGAGTTGGGACCGGTCACCACCAGCAGCGCCTTGGCGCCCCGCTGGCGGGCGAGCATGGCCTTGTAGCGCAGGCCGGCATGGACGTTGAGCTCCTGGCGGCGCTTCGCGTCGACCTCCTCCGGGACATAGCGGAGGACCATCACGACCTTGTTGCTGACGTTCAGTCCCTCGTAGGAGTTGTACCCCCGTGTGTTGCCATCGGCGACGCTCAGGCCGTATCCCGCGAAGACCACCTCGCCTTCGAAGTCGCCGTTGGCCGAGAAGGCGAGGGGACGGAAGTCGCGTTCCACCTCGAAGCTCTCCACGGCGCCATTGGTCCCGGTGACCTTGAGTGAGCAGCGGTTGGTCACCACGGTGACCCCGGCGGTGAACTCGAACGGATGCCGGTAGTTCCCGCCGAGCGGCGCGATGCCGTCCCGCTCCAGTTCCTGCACCAGATACCGCGCCGCCTTTCGGGCGCCGTCGGAGCCGGTGAGCCGTCCCCCGAAGTCGTCGGAGGCCAGCGTACCCACATGGCGACGGAGTTCCTCGGTCAGGACGCCAGCCTGTGACCCTGGGGCCGGTGGGATGGAGGTGCCCACCTGCTGGACGACGGGCAGCACGGTGTTCCTCTCCGGGGACTGGGCGAGGGCCTCGAGGGCGGCCTCGTGGTTCCACTTGGCGAGGAAGAGCTGGGACGACTGGTCGGCGGTCCGACCCGAGGTCCAGCAGAGCTGGCGTCCAACCGGCGAGAACACCGGGAGCCCATCGAACCCGGGTGTGTGGGTCACCCGCACCGGCTCGCGACGGCCGTCGGCGTCGGCGATGAACAGCTCGAAGTTCGCAAACCCGAGCTTGTTGGCGGTGAAGATGAAGTAGCGTCCGGAGGGATGGAAATAGGGGGCCCAGGACATGCAGCCGAACTCGGTCAGCTGCCGCACGTCGGAGCCGTCGAGCTTGGCGGAGAAGACGTTCGCAATGACCCCGTTCTCGTCGAATCGCCGCCAGAGGATGCGCTGTCCATCGGGCGAGAAGAACGGACCGCCATCGTAGCCTGGGGTTCGAGTGAGCCGCTGCAGACCGGTACCGTCGGCGTTCATCCGGTAGAGGTCGCAGAAGTAGCTCTTGTCGACCTCGAGCCGCTTGCGGTCCTCCTCGCTGGGGGTGCCCTCGTAGGCGTGGCGGTTGGACGAGAAGACGATGAGGGAGCCGTCGGGAGAGTAGGATCCTTCGGCGTCGTAGCCACGGGCCGGGCTGAGGGGACGGATCCCGGAGCCATCGCGCCTGGAGGCGAACAGGTCCATGGTCTCGTCGTAGTCCCACGAATAGCGGCGCTCCTTGCCGGTCGCCCGGAAGTCGAGCTCCTCCTGCTGCTGCTTCCGGGCCTCGGGGTTCAGGTGGGTCGAGGCGAACAGGACGTCTTCGGCTCCCGGGCGGAGGAACGCACAGGTGGTCTTGCCGATGCCCGGAGAGACGCGCTGGGTGTCCCCGCTGGTGAGGTCGAGCAGATAGATCTGGTAGAACGGGTTGCCGGGCTCGCGTTCGCTCTGGAAGACGAGCTGGCGTCCGTCCGACGAGAAGTATCCCTCGCCAGCCCGGCGTCCCTCGACGGTCAGCTGACGGGGCTGGCCGAGGAAGACCGACTCGTTGGTCGCCGTTGCGGCCTGCAGGCAGCCTTCGGGGGCCGACCCCACCAGCCAGGCCAGTCCGGAGATCCCGACGAGGCGACGGACCGTTCTGGAAAGGATCCGGAACATCGGGTCGGGACTCGACGGCGTGCGGGACGGACGGGAGCGATTCATGACAGTGGGTCGAAGGTGGTCCCATTCCGGCAAAGCGGCAACGACCCGACCGGGGCACCCCGTAGGGCCGGGATATCGACGCCTCAGCCGCGACTCCGGACCCCGGGCTTGTCGGATCCAGGCCAACCGATACGGTTGTCCTCGTGATCCTGTCGCCGCGTCGCCTCTTCCTGGGCCTGGTCTCCGGTCTGCTCACCCTCGTCTCCGTCTCCGCGGTCGTTCCGTCGTCCGCCCTCAATGCCCTCCGTTCGGTGGGACCCGAGGGACAGGGGCACGAGGCGGCCCAGAAGGCCTGGCCTCTGGTCGCTGCCGCACCGGCCAAGGATCTCCCGCAGCTGCTGGCCGCGATGGATGGCGCGAACGACTACGCGATGAACTGGATCCGGACGGCGATCGAGGCGGTCGTCCAGCGCGAGATCGGATCGGGCGGAACCCTGCCCGTGGCGTCGCTGGAGTCGTTCCTGAAGGACACCCGTCACAATCCCCGGGCCCGACGGCTCGCCTTCGACCTGATCCGCCGCGCCGATCCCCGAGCGGCAGACGGCCTGGTTCCCGGATTCCTGAATGATCCCGGCAACGACCTCCGCCGCGAGGCCGTCGACCGCCTGGTGGCCGATGCCGGAAAGCAGGTGGCCACCGACAAGGCCGCCGCCCGCGACACCTATCGGAAGGCACTCCAGTCCGCCCGCGAGGCCGACCAGATCGAGTCGATCGCCAAGACGCTGGGGGATCTTGGGGAGAAGGTCGACCTGCCCCAGACCTTCGGCTGGGTGACCCGCTGGAAGCTCATCGGCCCCTTCGACAACACCGGCAACAGGGGCTTCACCCAGGCCTACCCTCCCGAGACGGTCGTCGATCCCAAGGCGGAGTATCCCGGCAAGAGCGGTCCCGTCCGTTGGGTGGATGCCGAGGCGCAGGGCGACTATGGGATCGTCGATTTCAACAAGCCCTTTGGCGCCCTCAAGGAGGTCGCCGGCTATGCGGTGGCGGAGTTCGTGTCCGACAAGGCCCGTCCAGCCGAGATCCGGCTCGGGTGCAAGAACGGGTGGAAGGTCTGGCTGAACGGGAAGTTCCTGTTCGGACGCGACGAATACCACACCGGGGCGGAGATCGATCAGTTCCGTCTGCCGGTCCAGCTCCGTGCCGGCACGAACGTCCTCCTCGTGAAATGCACCCAGAACGAGCAGGTGGAGGACTGGACCAAGGAGTGGGAGTTCCAGCTCCGGGTCACCGACGCCCAGGGCACTCCGATCCGCTCCAGCCGCTGAAACCCCGACCCGAACCGACCATGAACCTTCGCCATCTCCCCCTCACCGGTCTCCTCGGCCTCCTCCTCACGGGGCCCGTCGTCGCCGCCGACTGGATGCAGTTCCGCGGACCCGACGGCAACGGGGTGTCGCCCGACGCCCAGCTCCCGAGGACGCTCGATGCGCAGTCGGTGGTCTGGACCGCGGATCTCCCCGGTCGTGGCGTCTCCTCGCCCATCGTCGTTCGGGACCGGGTCTTCGTGACGAGCACCAGTGGCCCACGGAACGCGGAGCTTCGGGTGCTGTGCTTCGCGCTGTCCGACGGCCACCTGATCTGGGAACGCCAGTTCTGGGCGACGGGGCGGACGATGACCCATGAGAAGATCAGCGGTGCCACGCCGACGGCGGTGAGCGATGGGGAGCACGTGTTCGCCCTGTTCTCGTCGAACGACTGCGCGGCGCTGGATCTCGACGGCAACCTGCTCTGGTACCGGGGGCTCGGGAAGGACTACCCAAACGCCAACAACTCCCTCGGCATGTCGTCGTCGCTGGCGATCGCCGATGGCACCCTGGTCGCGCAGGTGGAAAGCCAGAGCGAGTCGTTCACGGCGGGGCTGGACCCGGCCACCGGCAGGAACCGTTGGCGCATCGAGCGGCCCCGGACCTCGAACTGGACCTCCCCGGTGGTGTTCCGCGATCCGGAGGGTCGAACCCTGGTCCTGCTGTTGTCGTCGAACGGACTGGTCGCCGTGGATGCCCGGGATGGCTCCCGGGTGTGGAGCCATGACGACAAAGGGTCGACGGTGCCGTCGGTCACGGCCAGCGGTGGACGGCTCTATGTGCCGTCGAACGGGTTGACCGTTCTCGAGCCGGTGGCGGGGGCGAAGCCGAAGTCGGTCTGGCGTTCGACGCAGCTGCGGACCGGCACGCCGAGTCCGGTGGTCCTGGGCAACCGAGTCTTTCTGCTCAACGACGGCGGGATCCTGAGCTGCGGCGATGCAACCGATGGCAAGCGGCTGTGGCAGCTGCGACTGGACGGACCGTTCAGTGCCACGCCGGTCGTGGCAGGCGGGCTGCTGTATTGCGTGAACGAGAAGGGGCTGGTGCAGGTGGTGGATCCGTCGAAGCCCGAGGGGGAACGGGTGTCGACCCTGCCGCTGGGCCAGACCGTCATCGCCACCCCCTCGATCGCCTCGAATTCCCTGTTCGTGCGCAGCGACGGCCGGCTCTGGCGGATCGGCCGGGCGAGTCCGCTGTAAGGCAACGCGGTGTCAGTCCAGGGGACGAATGTCCATGGTGAACGCCGCCTGAAATGCCGCGCCGCGCTCGAGGAACACCAGTTCCCCGTCGCTCCGCCCCATCGAGTTGGGCAGCGCCGTCCACGGCTCGATGCAGTAGAAGGGAGCCGATGGGGACGGTGACCACAACGCGAGGAACCGGTAGGCGGGGCACTGATGGAACTCGAGGCGAACCTCGACCTTGCCGGCCTCGTCGCGGAGGACGGCCTCCTGTGTGGCGAGGTCTCCGAGGAACACGGTTCCACTGACGTCCTGGGACACCGACAGATCCTGGGCTGGGAAGGGTTCGTCGAAGAAGGCGCTCGCCTTGTCCACGGGATGGAAGCGTCGGGCGCGTGGGAGTCGGACGGTGCACCGATCCCGGGATCCCCCCGCCAGCGGAACCCGGAGATAGGGATGGAATCCGGAGCTGAAGGGCAGGGGTTTGTCCGACCGGTTCTCCACCGTTTGGAGCCACTGGAGTCGTCCTCCTTCGAGGCGGTACTGGAGTCGGTAGCGGAAGGCGAAGGGATAGCTCGGACGGGTCCGGTCGGAATCCGACAGCTCGAGAGTCACCGAATCATCGAGCCGGTCCACGACCTGCCACGGGACCCGTCGTGCGAATCCATGCTGGGGGGACGGGTACTCGACCCCATCCAGACAATAGATCCCCTCCTTCCCATCGTGGACGTTGTAGCTGACATGGGGGAACAGGACGGGGTTCCCCGCCCACATCTGCTGGGGGTACCGGGCCACGACGGCCGGGTCGTGTTCGAGGGCCTCCACCCATCCGACACCCGGGAGGTTCCGCGCATAGCGGGTCAGCCATCCGCCCAGTTCCGGGTGGATCTCCGCCATAGCCACATCGCCATCCCGCAGGACAATCGGTTCCGACATGCCGCCAGCATGGGATGGGTGGAGCCGTGAAGCGAGGGAAAGGGGACTGGGGAGGGGCGACTCACACGAAGACGCGAAGACGCGGACCGGAAGCCGAAGGCGTCGACGGGTGGGTGCTGCAGTGCCCTGCATCACTGGGTGCGGAGCACCCACGCTGCGAGGTGTGGGATCCTGCCGGGGGGGAAGCCGGTGGGCGTGAGGTCCGGGGTGTCGGGAGGCTCTGGCGTTTTTGGGTGCGGGTGAGTCCTGGGGAGGCTGGCCGCTGGGACGCGGCCAGGTTTTGCAGACACTGCAAAACCCACCAGGGGAAGGGATCGGGGCGCAGTCCCGGGCCGGTGGGTGATGCAGTGCCCTGCATCACTGGGTGCGGGAGCACCCACGGCACGCGGCCGGTGGGATCCGGGGATATCTGGATTTCTGGTGAGCCCGACGTGGCCTTTGACGCCGCGTCCGGGTAGGTTTTCTCCGTGACCCTTCCCCGGACTCTCCTCATGGCAGGAATGGCCAGCCTGGCGTCCTGTGTGGCTTCCGCAGCCGATGTTCAGGTCAACGGGCTCCGGGCCTCCGTGCCCGACGGGTTCACCGTCGACCTCGTTGCCGGCAGTGATCTGGTGTCGCGACCCGTCAGCGCCTGTTTCGACGACCGCGGCCGGCTCTATGTGACCGAGTCGTCGGGGTCCAACGAGCCGCCGGAGCAGCAGCTCAAGGCCCCCACCCATCGGATCCGTCGACTCGAGGACACCAACGGGGACGGGGTCTTCGACCGCTCCATCGTCTTCGCCGAGGGCGTCATGTTCCCCCAGGGCTGTCTCTGGCATGGCGGCTCAGTCTATGTCGCGGGTCCGCCCAGCATCTGGAGGTTCACCGACACGGATGGCGATGGCGTCTCGGACACGCGGGAGGAGTGGTTCAAGGGGGGGACGCTCACCGGCTGCGCGAACGACATCCATGGTCCCCACCTGGGTCCCGATGGCTTCCTGTACTGGACCAAGGGGGCCTTCTCGGAGCAGACCCATCGCCTGGCGAATGGGTCGACCCTGAAGGACCAGGCGGCCCACATCTACCGGGCGCGTCCGGATGGCTCGGGGCTCGATGTCATCATGCACGGCGGCATGGACAATCCGGTGGAAATCGCCTTTACGCCGGAAGGGGAGACGATCTTCAGCAGCACCTTCATCGACTTCACCCAGCCGGGATTCCGGGACGGCGTTGCCCATGCCATCTATGGGGGCGTCTATGGGAAGGAGAACGATGTGCTGACCGATGGTCGCGTGCCGCGGACCGGTCCCGATCTGTTCCACCCGTTCTTCCAGGCGGGTCCGGCGGCGGAGTGCGGACTGACCCGTTACGAGGGCCGAGCCTGGGGGCCGGAGTTCCAGGACAACCTGTTCTCCACCAGCTTCAACCTCCACCGCGTCTCGCGTCATGTGCTGCGTCCGTCGGGCGCCACCTACGCCAGCGACTCGAAGGAGTTTTTCGTGGTGGACTCCGTGGATTTCCATCCGACCGACGTGCTTCAGGATGTCGACGGGCACCTCCTCGTCGTGGACACGGGCGGCTGGTACAAGCTGTGTTGTCCCAGCTCGCAGCTGGTCAAACCCGACGTGCTCGGCGGCATCTACCGGATCCGGAAGTCCGGCATCCCTGCGCTGACCGGTCCGGCCCGACAGGACGCCCAGCGGCGTCTGGCCCAGCCGCCAGGGCTGGATCCGGGCCGTGAGGCGGCGCGATTGAAGCAGGCGGTCTGGACGCTGGACCCTACCCAGTCGGCGTCCTTCCGGGAGATCCTCCGGTCTCGTGGTCTCGGTGCCGACGTGGCCTCCCATGCCGCCGCGCTGCGCGTCGCAGCAGAGGGATTGGGACGACTCAAGGATCGGGTATCGGTCCCGTTGCTGTTGAAGGCGGCCGGCAACACGTCGGACCCCTTCCTGACCCATGCCTATGTCCATGCCCTGATTGGGATCGCCGCGCCGGCGGAGACCCGGTCGGGCCTGGCCCTGGAATCCCCCGGTGCGCGCCGTGCCGCGCTGATCGCCCTCGACCAGATGCCGGATGGCGGGCTGCGGGCCGGGGAGGTCGTGCCCCAGATCGGATCGACCGATGAACCGCTGCGACGTGCGGCCGAGTGGATCCTGGGGCGCCATCCGGACTGGGGTGCCGAATTGGCGGGCTGGTTCCGGGTTGTTCTGAAGGCCTCGGGTGATTCCGCCGAGCGTCGTGCCGCCCTCGCCCAGGTCCGGATCCTAGGTCGGGACGACGAGGGCCGCGCCCTGATCTCGGAACTGCTGGCGTCGTCTGCCGTTCCGTCCGACGCCCAGCAGGCGGCGCTGCGGGTGATCGGGGAATCCGCGATGAAGGAGCCGCCGCCGGCCTGGACGTCCGCCGTTGTCGCGGTGCTGTCGGGCAACCGCCCTCCGAAGGACCCGAGGCTCCCCGAGGCCATCCGCGCCGCCCGCGCCTTGCGTCAGGCCGGATCGATCCAGGAGTCCCTGCGCCGAGTGGTCCGGGACGATCGGCTTCCGATGGCCCTCCGGATCGACGCCCTCGCCGCGCTGCCCGAGAACAGTCCTCTGGAGGCGGGGGACTACGCCCTCGCCGTCCAGGCCCTGGGTCC
Organism: Verrucomicrobiales bacterium; assembly: GCA_005801385.1. Taxonomy (GTDB): domain Bacteria; phylum Verrucomicrobiota; class Verrucomicrobiia; order Limisphaerales; family UBA9464; genus UBA9464. The sequence goes on from SYEM01000310.1 coordinate 22,635, forward strand.
GTATGTCGAACCCGCGGTCCGGGTCGCGTCGGCCGGTGTCCTGTCGCGGTCGGCGCTGACGGCAGACCAGCTGCGGGGCCTGCTGCAGCCGGTAAAGACGGCGGGTCCGCTGGAGCTGACCCGTCTGCTTGGGGCGTTCCGTGAGGGGGGAGACGACACGCTCGGTCTGTCCCTGGTCTCGGCGCTCCAGGAGTCCCGCAGCGCCAAGGCGTTGGCCCCCGGACAGGTCCGTCCCTTCTTCGCGAAGTTCCACCAGGCGACGCAGAAGCAGCTCGGGGTGTTTCTGGCGGGACTCGATGCCGACGCCGCCCAGCAGGCGGCGCGGTTGGAATCGCTGCTGAAGGAACTGCAGGGCATCGAGGCGGATGCCCGACGGGGTCAGGCGGTCTTCAACGGGTCCAAGGCCGCGTGCTCCACCTGCCATCGCATCGGCTACCTCGGCGGGAATGTCGGCCCGGAACTCACCCGCATCGGCGAGGTTCGCAGCGAGCGGGATCTCCTCGAGTCGGTGGTCTACCCGAGTGCCAGTTTCGTCCGGAGCTATGAGCCCACGACGCTCGTCCTCGAGGGCGGCGACGAGGTCAACGGGATCGTCCGCCGCGAGACCGATTCCGAATGGGTGGTCGCCACCGGTCCCGGCGCGGAGCAGCGGATTGCAAAGACGCTCGTGAAGGAGGTGCGTCCCGGCACGGTGAGTCTCATGCCGGGGGGATTCGACCAGGTGCTGACCCGACAGGAGCTCGCCGACCTCATGCGGTTCGTGAAGACGGTCCGCTGGCGTTGAGGAGCGGTCATGGAATCCCATCCGACCCCGAGAGACCCGGCCGGAAGCCGGTGTGCCCGCAGCCTCCTGCCATGGTGGGGGCTCGCAGTGGCCGCGTTTCTCTGGGCGATCCTGATCCCGTCTGCAGCCCAGGTCCCGTCCGCGGAATCGGCCCAGCTCGGGCCATCCCATGCCCCGGGGTTCAGCCTGATGCCCGGGACCACCACGGGCATCCGATTCCAGAACCGGGTCCCGGAGTCGCGTCACCTCACCAATGCCATTCTCCTCAACGGCTCCGGCGTGGCGGCGGGGGATGTCGATGGGGATGGTCGATGTGACCTCTACTTCTGCCACCTCAACGGCACCAACGCCCTATATCGCAACCTCGGCGATTGGCGGTTCGAGGAAATCACGACGGCCTCCGGCGTCGGCTGCGAAGGGTTGACCTCCACCGGGGCGGTGCTGTCGGACCTCGACGGCGACAGGGATCTCGACCTCGTGGTGAACACGGTGGGGCAGGGCACCCGGCTGTTCTGGAACGACGGACGCGGCCGCTTCGAGGCCGGTGCCGTGGTGAATCCCCGGGTGGCGGGAACGACCGCTGCGGTGGCGGATGTGGACGGGGATGGCCTGCTCGACCTCTACATCGCCAACCACCGGACGAGTTCCCTCATGGATTTCGCGACGGCGTTCTTCACGTTCAGGAACGTCAATGGCCGGAACGAGGTCGACACGGTGAACGGCCGTCCGGTGACCGAGCCCGGCCTGGCCGACCGGTTCATCCCGGATGGACGGGGCAGCATCTATGAGCTGGGTGAGACCGATCTGCTCCTGCGCAACCGGGGTGGTCGCCAGTTCGAGCCGGTGTCGTTCACGGGTGGCGCGTTCCTCGACGAAAACGGGGCGCCACTGAAGCAGGCACCGCGGGGCTGGGGGCTGTGTGCGGCGTTCCATGACATCAATGGGGACGGACTGCCGGATCTCTATGTCTGCCATGACTTCCAGACCGAGGACCTGTGCTGGATTAACCAGGGCAATGGGGTCTTCCGCAGCCTGCCGCGACTGGCCCTGCGGCGGCAGCCGATCTCCTCGATGGCCGTCGACTTCGCCGACATCAACCTCGACGGGTTCACCGACTTCCTGGTGATCGACATGCTCCGCCGCGGCCACCGCGAGCGGATGATGTTCGTCCCAGAACCCCCGCCCATCGTCCACACGCCGGGCCTCGTCCTCAACCGGCCGCAGTACCAGATGAACACCCTGTTCCTGAACCGCGGGGACACGACGTTCTCAGAGATCGCCCAGCTGAGCGGTCTGGACGCGGCGGACTGGGCGTGGAGCTGTGTGTTCCTGGATGTGGACCTCGACGGCTGGCAGGACGTGCTGGTTGTGAACGGCATGGAGCGGGCGGGGCGGGATCTCGACATCGCCGAGCAGATCGCACGGATGCGGAAGAACCGTCGTCCGACGGACACCGAGATCTTCCAGGCGCGTCGAATGTTTCCTCGGCTCTCGACGCCGAACCTCGCGTTCCGCAACCAGCGGGACCTCACCTTCGCGGAGGTGGGCCGGGAGTGGGGGTTCGCCCAGAAGGGGGTCACCACGGCCATGGCCACGGCGGACCTCGACAACGACGGAGACCTCGATGTCGTGGTGAGCAACTTCAACGACCCCGCCGGTGTCTACCGCAACGAAGGCACCGCACCCCGTTTGGGCGTGCGCCTCGTCGGTCGGGCGCCCAACACGCGGGGCATCGGCGCCCGGATCCGGGTGCTCGGGGGCGCCGTGCCCGAGCAGTCGCAGGAGATGATCAGCGGAGGTCGATACCTGTCCGGCGACGATTCCATCCGCAGCTTCGCCGCGGGTTCCCTGACGAACCGCCTGACCATCGAGGTCACCTGGCGCAATGGGAGCCGGACCACGGTGTCGGGCATTGAACCCAACCGGATCTGTGAGATCCGCGAGGCCGACGCGCAGCCGGATCCTCAGCCGCCGCCGTCCAATGCCTCGACGAACACCTGGTTCGTCGATGTGAGCTCCCGGATCGGCCACCGTCACCCACAGCCGGAGTTCGACGACTTCTCGCGACAGCCATTGCTGCCGAATCGCTTGAGCCAGCTGGGCCCCGGAGTCGCCTGGTTCGATGTGGATGGCGATTCGCGCGAGGACCTGATTGTCGGCACCGGCGCGGGCGGAGCGATCCGCTGGTTCCGGTCGGACGGCCGGGGTGGGTTCGGGGCGGGTACGGCGATGCCGGGACTGGGCGGGATCGCCCAGGATACCAGCACGATCCTCGGATGGACTCCCCCGTCGGGACCAGCCGAGCTCCTCGTGGGTCTGGCGAATTACGTGGGCGGTCCCAGCACCGGGGTGTCGGTGCGTGGGGTGGATCTGAATGCCAGGACGGCCTCGACGGTCCTGGGGGCGACGCCGGCCAGCATCGGGCCCTTGGCGTTGGCCGACTGGGATGGTGCCGGTGGGTTCCGGTTGTTCGTGGGCGGACGGGTGATCGCGGGGCGATATCCTGAGCCTGCGGATTCCCAGATGCTGCGGTGGACCGCGGGCAGTTGGGAGGTCGATGCCACGAACTCGGCTTCACTGAAGGGGCTGGGTCTGGCCACCGGCGCGGTGTTCAGCGACCTCGATGGCGATGGTTTGCCGGACCTCGTGGTCGCCTGCGAGTGGGGTCCGATCCGGGCGTTCCGGAATGACAAAGGCCTGCTCCGGGACGTGACCGCAGCCTGGGGATTGGAGAGGTACCGCGGATGGTGGACCGGAGTCACCACGGGGGATTTCGACGGGGACGGGCGGCTCGACATCGTGGCTGGGAACTGGGGTCGGAACACGCGGTATCAGGCGTTCCGGGAGCGGCCGTTGCGGCTGCACTACGGGACGTTCTCGGGAGGGCCGGGGGTCGATGTCCTGGAATCGCATTGGGATGCCCAGCTCCAGCGGGAGGTTCCCGACCGCCAGTTGAACGCCCTCGCCAAGGGGATGCCGTTCCTCCGGGAGCGCTTCGCCACCCATCGTGCCTTCAGCCAGGCCAGCGTGGAGGATCTGCTGGGGTCGAGGACCAACGCCGCCGCCGTCCTGGAGGCGAACTGGCTCGAGTCGACCGTGTTTCTGAACCGGGGCGGACGCTTCGAGGCGGTGGCGCTGCCCATCGAGGCCCAGATGTCAGCGGCCTTGGGAGTGTGTGTGGGCGATGCCGATGGCGATGGCGTGGAGGATCTGTTCCTGTCGCAGAACTTCTTCGGAGCCCAGCCCGAGACCCCGCGCCTGGATGGGGGAAGGGGCCTTTGGCTGCGCGGCGACGGCCAGGGTGGCTTCCGTCCGGTGGAGGGACAGGTCACCGGGATCCGCATTCCGGGCGAGCAGCGAGGTGCCGCGTTGGCGGATTTCGATGAGGACGGCCGGGTCGACCTCGCGGTCGGCCAGAACGGAGGGGCAACGATGCTGTTCCGGAACCAGTCGGCGCGCCCGGGCCTCCGGGTGCGACTCGAGGGGCCCCCGTCGAATCGCAGCGGTGTCGGAGCCCAAGTGTCACTCGTGTATCCCGACGGCCGGGGTCCGGTCCGGGAGGTGCACGCGGGGTCGGGCTACTGGTCGGAGGACGCCCTGACGTTGGTCCTGGGGACCCGAGGGACACCGAAAGCGGTCTGGGTCCGCTGGCCCGGTGGACACGTCACGGAGACGCCGCTCGACCCTGGAGTCGGGTCCCAGACCGTGCGGGTGTCACGCTGAGCGGGGAAAGGGACTCACGCGAAGGCGCGGAGACGCGGAGGAAGAAGAGAAAAAAGAGGGGAAGAGGGGGAGGTTTTGGGGAGTCGTTCCTGGATGCGGTGGTGGAGGTTCGGGCGTGGTGGCCTTGATACGCCATGGACAGAGACTCCTGGACTCGGAGCGTCCAGGCATTCTCCGGAGGTTTACCTGCCTCCAAGGTCCGGAATGCATCGATGCCTTTTCGTCCTCCTCGGTTTTCCTCATCTCCCGTTGCCTCCGTGTCTTCGCGTCTCCGCGTGAGTCCCCAGTTTCCACCCTGTCTGCAGCATTGCCTCGGACCTGCCGCTGCCTAGGCTCACATCCAGGACCGATACGCATGAGCACCGAATCCCAGATCACCGCGTTTCGCGACACCTTCGCGCGGCTCCGGCAGTCGATCGGACGCGTCCTGGTGGGGCAGGACGAAATCGTCGACGGAGTGCTCACGGCAATCTTCTCGGGCGGACATGTGCTTCTTGAGGGGGTGCCGGGTCTCGGAAAGACCCTTCTCGTGCGGACCCTGTCCGACGCGCTGGATCTCGGGTTCAGCCGGGTCCAGTTCACCCCCGACCTCATGCCGGCTGACATCCTCGGCACCAATCTCGTGATGGAGGGGCGGGACGGGCGTCGGCGGTTCGAGTTCCAGAAGGGGCCCGTCTTCGCGCACATCCTGCTGGCCGACGAGATCAACCGGGCCACGCCCAAGACGCAGTCGGCCCTGCTCGA
>SYEM01000311.1 GCA_005801385.1 Verrucomicrobiales bacterium
CAAGCCCGCCTGCGCGGCTGCGGACAGTTCTGGGGACAGCCGGGCCTGCCGCCTCTGCTTCGACTCTGCGTCGCGGTCAAAAACAAGGACGCGCACCTTCTCTGGAACTGACTTCCACCAACAACTTCGGGATGCACGGCGGGTACAATGAGAGCACGGGTGAGGATGACAGCGCACCGGCAATCGAGGTTGTCTATGGGGGGCAGATTCTCAATGGCAAGGCCTTCAAGGGGTATCGATCCAATCGGCCGGCCGGTTACTCGCGGCCTTGGTTGCCGCAGTATCCGGGGACTTTCAATAACTCGGCATTCATCCCTGTCGTCATCGCCCTTGAATCCGATGCACCCGACAAGGGGTGGGTCGTCAGTGTCTGGTGGAGTGGGGATCAGGTGATTTCCAAGGCTCAGGTTCCGTTCACCCCGCAATCAAACTGGCGAGTCGCATTCGGGGCCCGAACCGGTGCCTCCATCGAGACGCACGATGTCCGCGATGTGGAAATTGACGGTGAATCCAAGGTGCGGCTCAAGGTGGTCTCCGACTTCGGGGAGAACCTGGTGACGCCTGCTGTGGGGACCTATCTCCTGGAGCCCGGTCAGAAGCGGGTGGTGACAGCCCCGACGTTTGTTTATCTTGACCGTTTCAAACGGCCCCTGGGCGGCGAGGAAGCCGCCACCAACAGCCTCGCCCACTTCAGGGCGCGGCTGTTGGGTGGAAAATTGGATGATGGGTCCACGACCCTCCGCTCCGGCGAGACCATCTCGCCGGAGCGCAATGCCACGCTGACCTGGAGCTGGGAACTGGAGTATCTCACCGAGATCAACACCGGCACGGAGGCCATCGTCGGCCTCTCGCCCTCGGATGTGACCGACTCCGCCCATGTCGAAACGCTGGGTCGGCGTTACATGCCGCAGTCGAACACCAGCTTTGATTCGGTGGTCTACCGTCAGGTGGGCGGGGAGGTGGTTCCGATCCGGTTTTCCGCCACGCACTTCGTGGCGGAGAACGCCCCCAACAGCCCCGAATTCTGCCTCGAGTTGTCCGGGAAGGGGGACCATTTGCGTAGCGTGGGCCCGATCACCGAGAAGGTGACCGGGGAGGACGGGAGTTTCACGACCGAGTTCTGGGCCCGGCTTAATCCCGCTTCAGTGGCCACGCGTCAGACGCTCTTCACCCTCGGCAGCGTTCAGGAACCGACCCGTCAGTTACGGGTGGGGTTCGCCCCCAACCGGTCTCTGTTCGCCACCGATGGGGTCGCGACCGTCTCCGCTCCATCGGGCCTGACCGATTCCATCTGGCATCACTGGGCCATCGTCAATGATCCCGCGAAGGGGCAGACTCGAATCTTCAGGGATGGCGTGCCGTGTATGACCAACGCCACGTCGTTCGTCGATCTCAAGACCGATGGCGTGGTCACCATCGGAGCGGTCGTCGTCGATGGCCAGGCGGTGGAGACGTTCTCCGGAGGCATCAACAATGTCCGCCTCTGGAATGCCCCCCTCGACGACCGCGTTCGGACCCGGGTCTCCCTGACCGTCGGTGAGGTGATGGAAAAGGGCGATCTGACGGCGGGCGTCTCGGGACCCCCGAACCTCGTCTTTGAATTCGCAGGCGACATGGCCGCAACGACCCTGCGCCAGGGGGCGTTGGTCGAGCGTCGATCCGTAGACTTGTCGGTGCCCTACAGCAATGCCGATGACGTCCTGTCTTGGACCCGCGGGTCGGTGCAGATCAACACCAACGGAATGGTCCTGCCCTCCGCGAGCGGTGACGTGGGTACCAAACGTCTGGGATGGATCACCCGCACCCGGCTCTCGGTCCCGTCCTCCGACACCTACACCTTCTCCCTCCGATCCTCTGGGGCCTGCCGCCTCTATCTTGATGGCCAGCTCCTGGTGGCCAGCGACCGTCCGGTTGGCACTCTCACCCAGTACGCAGAGGTAAATGTCACTTCCGGCTTCCATCTGATTGAGGCGCGAATGGTCGATGCGCAGCCGTCTGGCGACCTATATCCCCCTCGTGTTCTCAAAATTCGGTACCGACAGAACTCCGATCCTAGCTTCCGGGATCTGCCCGTGGAGTCCCTCAGCCCCTCGGCGGGCGATCTCGTGGCGGCAGAACAGCTTGTACTCGGGACGTCCGCTCTGCAGACCCTCGCCTTCCGTCCTGTCGGATTTGAATCCCTGCTTCGATCCGACGCCTCGGTCGAAGATTTTCAGATGGCAATCCTTCCAGGTTTCCTTTCGGGTTTTCCTCGTTCGTTTGGTCAGAACACGGTCCAGATTTCGGAACGAGCAAGAGGGCCGATCACGGATTGGCGCCGGGTTTTCTGGAACTGGCAGAAGCAGTTCCGGATGGAGGTGTCGGTCACGGCGAGCGATGTCAACGACATCGAGAGCGTCCAGAACCTTCCCTACCTCACCACCGGCATCTCCTCGATCGACCAGTCTCCTCGGGCAGCGGTCACGGTGGGTCCTGGCGTGGTTCGGGTGTGGGATATCTGGCTGGAGGAGGGGCGTCCCCTGACGGTCGGGGCGGTCTATCGGACCGCCGATCGCCGATACACGCTCGAAGCCATCGACAGCAACCTCAACCTCTTCGGCAGCTTTGGCTGGTCGGATCTCCAGGATGGGGTCCATGCCGACGCCGTGAGTCGTGAGTACCTCATCGATGCCGTCGGTGCCCCGGGAAGCCTGACGTTCCGCTACGGCAGAACCGTGCATCGGACCACTGTGGCGATCAGCGAGGCCTTTGACGTCTCGAGCCGCGCGGTCACCACGGCACCCCTGATGCCCGATCTGCCGGATTCTGTCGTGGACCTCGATCCCAACAGTCTCCTCGTTGACGAACCGATCTCGATGTCCGGAACCACGACAACCGGGGGTGTCGGGGCGGGTTGGGTCCTGGACAAGAAGGCCCTGCGCTGGTTCCCGTTGCGTCCAGGCCGGTTCACCCTCATCTGGGCCGACAAGAAGGGTTACACGAACCAGATCGAAGTCGTGGCCCAATTCCCCGACGGCGTCCAGACGCTGCCGGATTGGGAACGCAAGGACGGTTCCCGGTACGGGATGCCTCCCTCCTACGCCCTCGACTACCGGTTCAATCCGGTGAACCCCGAGTATCCAGGCGTGCCGCTCTCCCAATACCTCTACAGTATCTCCCCGAATTCGGACCGTCCCTATCCGGGTGACCTGGATCCCAGTCGCGAGGATGCCTGGAAATTCCTCCGTGTGGCCTTCTCGGAGCAGCAGACCTACGGCCTCAGCGACGACCGTATCTTCACGGAGATGCAGACCCAGGTCCGGTCGGTCCTGCTCTACTCCCATCGGGAGACTCCCAATGACGTCGCCACCGGGGATCTGAACCGCGAGACCCTCCATGTCCGGATCCTCAGGTCCGTCGACATCACCACGAACGAGATAGCGACGGTGGGGGAACGGATCGCCTCACCTCGTGACCTGGGTGGCTTCCGGTCCGCGTTCGTGGTCTGGCCCAAGGCCAACTACAACGCCCAGATCTATACCCCCAATGCCGATCCGGGCCAGTGGGGCCCGGTCTATGCCGTGAACAGCCATGTCCTACAGAGGCTGACGCTGGGGTGGTTCGACAACCCCGCGCGGTTGGGCGTGGAACCTCCCGGGGTCCTGCCTGCGGCCACGGTCCAATACCCGGAGATCCGATGGCCGGATCCCGCGACGGCCGACGTCATCTATCTCGCCAGCCGCATGGGCAGCGAGGGTGTCGGGCAGGCGGTTTCGGACACCCCCAACTATCAGATGGTGTTCGATCCGGCCCAGTTCGACTCCCTTTCGGTCTACAACCAGCCGGACCGCAGTCAGAACGG
>SYEM01000312.1 GCA_005801385.1 Verrucomicrobiales bacterium
ATGGAACACGTTGGCGACACGGATGCGGCCTCCCGCCCCATGAGGTCGATCCGCCGCAACGCCTCGCCCAGACGCTGACGTGGGACGACCCCGTCCTGGACGATGTAGTCGGGCGACAGCCGCCCCACCGCGCTGAAGGCCGACTTCCGCCCCTTCCAGATTGCCATGCGTTCGGCGGCATCCCGGGCGGGTCGGATGCCGACCGCCGCGCTGACCGCCAGGATCTCGTCGAGCCGGGCCCGCTCCACCGCCACCGTTTCACGCGGACCCTCCAGCTCGACGATCAGGACCGCCTCGCATCCCGGCGGGTAGTCCGCATGGACCGCAGCCCGCGCCGCCTCGAGTGCCAGGGCATCCATGATCTCCATCGCCGCCGGGAGCAGACCGCTCCCGATCACCGACGCCACCGCGTTCCCCGCCTCCTCAAGCGACCGATATCCGGCGAGCACGGTGTGGACGGTTTCCGCCTTGGGCAGCAGCTGGAGGGTGATCTCGAGAGCGATGCCGAAGAGCCCCTCGTTGCCGGTGAACAGGCCGCACCAATCGGGTCCCACCCGCTCCCGGCTGTCACCGCCCCACGACACCACCTCGCCGGTCGCCAGGACCGCCTTCAGGCCCAGAACATGGTTTGCCGTCATGCCCGTCTTGAGGCAGTGGGCCCCGCCGGAGTTGAACGCCACGTTGCCGCCAATCGTGCAGATGGTCTGGCTCGACGGATCCGGTGCGTAATACAGCCCGTGCGCGGCGGCGGCGACCGAGACATGCGTGTTGATGACGCCGGGCTCCACCACAGCGATCCGCTGGTCAGGATCGACCCGCAGGATCCGGTTCAACCGATTGAGCGTGATGACAATCCCACCCGATACCGGCAGGGATCCGCCCGAGAGGCTGGTACCGCTGCCCCGGGCGACGAACGGGATCCGGGCCTCATGACAGGCACGGACCAGCGCGATGACTTCGTCGGCGGTCTCCGGAACCGCCACGGCGACGGGACGGGTCCGGAAGGCGGTCAACGCATCGCTCTCATACGCCGCCAGCTCGACCGGTCGGGTCAGCCAGCGTTCGGGCGGCAGTACGCCCACGAGACGATTGGGGAGGAGGGTCCCCACGGCAGGTCAGCGAAGCACCTCGCGCAGGGCGGCGAGGACCAGGTCCACGTTGCGCACGGTCGATCCATGACCCATGAGGCCGATACGCCACGCCTTGCCCGCCATCACACCAAGACCGGCCCCGATCTCGATGCCGTAGTCGGCCAGCAGACGCTGGCGGACCTTGAGATCCTCGGCACCCGCGGGGATTCCGATGCAGTTGAGGGTGTGCAGGGAATTCTTCGGGATGTAGGCGAGACCAAGGGCCTCGAGTCCGCGACGCAACCGCTGATGCATCGCGGCATGCCGCGCGATCCGGGCCTCGAGCCCCTCCTCGAGCACGATGGTCAATGACTCGCGCAACGCATAGGTCATGTTGATCGGCGCGGTATGGTGGTAGACCCGCCCGCCGCCAGCCCCGCCCCCCGAGAGGTAGTATTTCCGGAGCATCGAGACATCCAGATACCACGACTGCGGCTTGGTCTTCCGGGCATCCATCCGGGCCAGGGCGCGTTCGCCGAAGCTGACAGGGGAGAGTCCCGGAGGACAGCTGAGGCACTTCTGGGTGCCGCTGTAGATGGCATCGATGCCCCAGTCGTCGACCCGGAGTTCATGTCCTCCGAGACTCGTGACCGCGTCGACCACGAACAGGGCGCCCCGTGAGTGGACCAGATCGGCAATGCCCGACAGCGACTGCCAAGCCCCCGTGCTGGTCTCGGCCTGGACGATCGCGAACACCTTCACGCCCGGGTGGCGATCCAACGCCTCCGCGATCTGCTCAAGGGAGTAGGTCTCGCCCCAGGGCGCCTCGAGGGCATGGACCTTCGCGCCGCAGCGCTCCATGACATCCTTCATGCGTCCGCCGAACACCCCGTTGACACACACGATGGCTTCGTCGCCCGGCTCGAGGAGGTTCACCGCGATGCATTCCATGCCCGCCATGCCGGTCCCGCTCACCGGGAAGGTCAGCAGGTTCTTCGTCTGGAACACCTGCCGCATCAGCTCGCAGGTCTCGTCCATGATGGCGAGATACTGCGGATCGAGATGCCCGAGGGTGGGCGCCGCGAGGGCCTTGAGGACGCGCTGGGGAACAGGGCTGGGACCGGGACCGAGGAGGATGCGTTCGGCAGGATGGGAGGTCGTGCTCATGAAGGGAGGGCGCCGGCATTTCATGCTCAAGGCCCGGGATTGCGCCGGAGGTTCCGGACCCCCCGGAGGTGTCGCAAGCAAATAGGCGGGAGAGAAAGTCACAAGAAGACGCCAAGACGCGGAGGAAAGACAGGGGGGAGAGATATGGGGGACAGACGAAGCACCGGTAGGGCTGCGGTCCCTCGCGGCCCCATCTCGACCCGCCGCGCGTGGCGCACCCGTGAAGGGGGACGGGGTCGTCCGCAGTGTCAGAGGAACCCGGCTGGAACCACAGGTCGGTTACCCCCCACGGGCAAGATGGGGACGCCACGGAGGGCGTCCCTACCGGAGGGCGCTCCCGCGCCCAGTGATGCAGGGCACTGCATCACCCATCCGTCCGCGCCTTCAGCCTCGGTTTCTAAGGCACCGATGTATTGACCGGGCCCCGCCGATACGACCGCCCCCTCCTCATCTTCCGTTTCCGCTCTTCCGACCTCCGCGTCTTGGCGTCTCGGCGTGAGTCCCCGTCCCCTCTTCTTCCCCAGAATCACCGCGGCCGTTTGCCGATCGACCTCAGGAACTCCTCACCACTCGGGGCTGTCATCGCCAAGCGGTGCCAGACCCGCAGCAGTTCCGCATCCTCGACCCTCTCCAGGTGTCGATTCCACGAGGGCTTCCAGTCGGGAAACCGG
>SYEM01000313.1 GCA_005801385.1 Verrucomicrobiales bacterium
ATCGCGGCGCGGGTGGCGTCGAGTTCGCGCTTCACGTCGTCGACCTTGATCGTCTCCTGGGCGAACACCGTGCGTGACCGCTTCTCGCGGTCGGCGCGAACCTCCCACTCGCGATGGACCGTCTCCGTCCCCAGGTAGTGGTCGATCCGGAAGATCTGGTTCTCGTGGGCGTGCCGGATCAGCTCCGCGTTCAGCTGCTGGGCGCTCGGCAGGTCATGTCCGAATGGCTTCTCCACGACCAGCCGCTGGAGGCAGCCGCCGTTCTCGCACTTGGTCAGCAATCCGACCTGGCTGAGGAGTTCCGCGATCTCCCCGAACTGGCTCGGGTTGGTGGCAAGGTAGAAGAGGAGGTTGTTCCGCAGCTTCTCGTCGGAGGCGGACTGGATCAGCTGCTTCAGTCGACCATATCCGTCGGCCTCGGAGATGTCGGCCTGGCAGTACTCGATGTTCTTGGCGAAGTTGTTCCAGACGGACTCGTCGACGGTCCGGGTCCGTGAGTATTTGCGGAGGGCCTCGAGCAGTTCGGAGCGGAAGGAGTCGGGGGTCTTCTCCCGTCGGGCGAACCCGATGATGCGGTAGGGCGTCGGCAGGGCCCGCTCCACGGCCAGGTGGTAGAGCGCCGGGATCAGCTTGCGGGCGGTCAGGTCGCCCGAGGCGCCGAAGATCACGACCGTGCAGGGATCGATGGAGCGGCGGGTCGAACTGGCACGGGAGGCCAGCAGTTCATCAAGGTGGGAGGATTCGTTCATGCAGAGGTTTTCACGGATGCGGGTCGGGCCTCCGGTGGCCCCGAAAGATCAACGCTGGTGCGGATCGACCGAGGCGGGATTGATCGTATACGGAGACTTGGGCTGGATGAAGGGAATTGGTTGGGACCGGAAGAAGGCGAGTCGGTACGCGACGAATGCGACGAACAGCGTGGCGATACCGATCCCGGCAACCCGACGCAGGCGTCGCGCGGTGTCGGAGGACAGCGGTGAGACCAGCCTCAGCCGTGGTCCGGACTCCCTCTGGATCAGGCTGCGGGTCCTTCCCAGGACCCGCTCCCGGTCGAACCGACCCGGTGCCGTGATGTCCACCCGGAAGAAGCGGGATTCGCAGCCCTGACGAGGACAGTACCCCAGCCGGAGCCGCTCCAGTCGCTCGGAAAGCCGGTGATCCGGCTCGTCGCCGTCGTGGAGCGCGAGCTCCCCAAGGTCACGACCGGTGACGGAGAGGCCACAGGCCACGCAGCCCGCGGTCACGCCGGAGGCGAATAGCCGTTCGAGTTCGGCCCCTCCGACGCCCGACTCGCCGAGGGCCTGGGCCAGTGCGGCGTGGGCCCGGGCCAGGTCCGGGATGCGGACGCGCAGGTCCGAGACCGGCTCGGCCTGCAGCATGCCGGTTCCGGCTCCAGTTCCTGGAGGGGTTGTATCCATCAATTCGAGCAGCGGGTCTTATCCCGGGCGTGTGCCGATCGCAATGGTCGTTGCGGACTTTTGTGAGCCGTCATGGATACAAACCGGGGTCGTATGAAGCGGGTCCGCGGCCGCTGGCATCGCCCGCTTTCGGGCCTCACTCCAGAATCCAACGCACGATCGACTCCTCGTCCGGGGCGTCCGAATCGACCTTCAGTCCCGTCGCCGCACCGGCGGCGGCATACTGCCGGACGGCCAGGTCCAGCGAGGTCGGAGATTCTCCGACAACCCAGGTCTTGGCGGGTGCCGAGAGGGCGAGCATTCCAGGGAGATCCCCGTACTTGGCGCCTCCGGGGAGGAAGTCTGGGTCACGGAAGTCGAGGAGCTTCCCGAAGCGGAAGCCACCGGTCTCAACCAGGGCCTTTGCGACCTGATCCCGACACAGGGCGCGCGCCGTGGCGACCACTGGACCCGCCCCGCCGATGCCGACGAGCACGATCCGGGACGATCTCCTCTCGTTGGCGCTGATGAATCTCACCAGGGTCAGGACGTCATGCACCCGCTGGGCGAACACGCTCGGGTTGTAGCCGAGGGTGTAGGCAGCCGACTCCCGGGTCTCGGCGACCTTGGGGCTTTGATTGAGGGTTTGACCCTCGGCGAGGAACTCGCCTTGGAAGAGTAGGTCGGCTCCGATCACCGTGGCTCCCGCCTCGACGAGGCGTCGCACCCCCGGGTGGAGTTCCCCGCCTTCCCCGAAGAGGGGAGACTTGCCCTGGCCGGTGAAGCAGAGGACCGATGTCCCGGACCAGTCTCTCGGATGGAGGAACACCACCGGAAGTTCCTCCTTCCGGGCCGGATTCCGGAGTGTCCCCGCCATCTCCAGCCAGTCGCCTCGGTCCACCTTTTCGTGGAGATGCCAGTCGACCTTCCCCGTCTCCTGCGGGGTGCGTCCGATCAGGACCTCGACGGCGCCGCCGGCCTTCGAGCGGAAGTCTCCGGGAGTTGTCCACGAGGCCAGCTGCCCCTGGGCATCGTCCCGCCACATCCGGAGCAGGCGTCGCTCAAAGTCGGGATCGGCCGGTTTGGGCGCCGGGTGTTCGGCATTCCAGACGGTCAGCTCTGCCGGTGTCAGGACCCGGTAGTCACGCTCGATGACTGGGCTGTGCTGGCCGAGACGGAAGTGATGGTTGAGCCAGGTGTGGAAGGCGGAGCGGGCGACGGCGTTGTAGTTGTGCGGGAAGTGTTCGCCGCGATGCAGCATCACGGCCTCGGGCGCCCCGACGAGCTGGTACGTCTGCTTCAGCTGGGGGAATCCCTTCGTCGCGAACTCCCGGGTCCAGTCGTCCGCCGTCGTGAGTCCCTGGGGCCTTGGTGCGGCCAGCGCGGCGAACTCGACGTTGCCCGTGCCCACCCGGAGCAGGCAGGCGTTCTCGCAGGTGCAGCCGCCCTGCATCCCGGTGCTCACCATCACCGCCGGGAACGAGAGCCGCACCCTCGGGTCGATCGCCGCGAGGATCATCGTCTGCGTCCCGCCACCGCTGGCGCCTGTGACCGCGATCCGTTCCGGGTCCACCTCGGGAAGGTCGAGCAGGAAGTCGAGCGACCGGATCGAGTTCCAGGTCTGCAGCCCCATCACCCCCTGCAGGTGAGCCTCCGCCTGCGGGCTGAATAGGCCCCAGTCCTCGACCGTGTTCATCTCGGGACGTTGCTTCGCAAAACCGTGGGCCAGCTCCCGGGAGATCTGGCGGGAGTCCGAATCCCCAAGCATGTCCCACTGCCAGACGACGCAGCCCATCCGGGCGAGCTGGACGCACATCGACTGGAACCGGCTCCGTCCCCCCTCCTCGAACCGCTCCGCTCCCAACGCGATCTCCTGGCGAACCTCCTCGGGTGGCGAGATCGCAAGCCGTGCATCCTTCCAGTGTCCGTGGGCGAACAGGACGCCCGGGACCTTCCCGGTGCGGCTCTTCGGTCGGTAGAGATTGCCCGTGACGAAGAACCCCGGGGCGCTCTGGAAGTAGACCTTCTCTACGGTGTAGTCCCCGAGATCGATCCGACCGTGGACCACCGGCTCGAGCGGCGTCCGGGTCGGCATGGGCCAGAGCCCTTGGGACACGAGGATGCGGCGACGGACCTGTTCGGCGCGCTGGGACCAGAGGCCGGGGTCGGTGGGAGGATCGAACGGGAAATACCCATTCAGATCCTTGGGAGGCGAGAGTCGGATGTCGTCGGGCCGTTGTCCGGATGGCAAAGCCCTGGGCGGGGCGGTCCGGCTCTCGGCGCTGACCAGGAACAGAGTGAGGGCGAACAGGAATCCGGATCGGACGGTTGGGGATCTCATGGGAATTGGACCGGGGTATTCGGAGACCCAATCGGATCCGACGATCCTCGTCCATCCCTGAGACCCGGCCGTCCTGGAATCACCCTGCTGCCGGGCTGCGAAGCTACTGACCTTGTCACCGCCTTGTAACCGTCCCGTCAATTGTTAGTCTTGCCTCATGCTTACCAAGGTTCGCGTTATGGCGAAGATCCTCGTCGTCGACGACGAACCCGATGCGCTGGAACTGGTGAGCTTCAATCTCAAGGCGGCGGGCCACGAGGTGGTCACCGCCCAGGAGGGTCAGGAGGCGCTGAAAAAGGCGCGTCAGACGGTGCCGGATCTCATCCTGCTCGACGTGATGCTTCCGGAGGTCGACGGGATGGAGGTGTGCAAGCTGCTGCGCCGCGATGCCGCGACGTCGAGCATCCCGATCATCATGCTCACCGCGAAGGCCGGTGAGATCGACCGGGTGCTGGGTCTCGAGCTGGGTGCGGACGACTACGGCACCAAGCCGTTCAGGCCCCGTGAGCGGATGCTCCGGGTGAAGAACATCCTTCGCCGCCGCCAAGGTCCGGAGGAGAAGCTGGAGCAGTTCACCATCGGGGATCTCATGATCGATGTCCCAAGGCATCTCGTGACGGTCGCCCGGAAGCGGGTGGATCTGACGGCGACGGAATTCAAGCTCCTGACGACGCTGGCCTCGCGTCGGGGCCGGGTGCAGTCGCGCGAGCAGCTGCTCAAGGATGTCTGGGAGTACGACAACCTCATCGATACCCGGACGGTCGATACCCACATGCGTCGGCTCAGGGAGAAGCTGGGGACGGCGTGTCGCTACCTGGACACGGTCCGGGGTGTCGGATACCGGTTCGTCGAGGCCTAGGCGGCTTGTCTTCGGCGATCCCCTGGTTCCTCATCGGTCCCGGATGACCCTCCTCGACCCCATGGCCGCCGTCGCCGCGATTGCGGGCGTGGGATGGGGTTTCTGGGCGTTCCGGAGACTGCGTGAGGCCGAGCGTCGGTTTCAGCGGGAATGCGAGGCGTTGCGCGGCGCCGAGCGACAACGGCTTGCCGAGGCCGAGATCCGACAGCAGGCGGTCTTCAACAGCATGGTGGAGGGCCTGCTCGTCCTCGACCACCAGGGGAAGGTCCTCTTTGTGAACCCGGCCCTTGGACAGCTCTTCACCCTGCCCAACCCGGTCCGGGGACTCAGCCTGATGGAGGCCTTGCGGCTGCATGAACTGGAGGCCCTCGCCCAGCGGGTCCTGCAGGAGGGCCGTGTCACCGGCTTCGAGGTGCAGCTGGCGGGTCCGCCCCCCCGGATCCTGCAGGTCAATGCGGCGACGGTCCGCGACCCGGAACTCTCCCTGATCGGCACCATCCTGGTCTTCCATGACCTGACCCGCATCCAGCAGCTCGAGAATGTCCGCAAGGAGTTCGTCGCGAACGTCAGCCATGAGCTCCGGACCCCGCTCTCCCTGATCAAGGGCTATGTGGAGACCCTCCTCGACGGAGCCAAGGACGATCCGGTCCTCGCGGCGCGGTTCCTGCAGACGATCGAGCGTCATGCGGACCGGCTGACCTTCCTGATCGACGACCTCCTCGCCATCTCGCGTCTCGAGTCCGGACAGGTGGCCTACAACATCGAGACCGTCGATCTCCGCAGGCAGGTGGAGCGGGTCCGATCCGAGCTCGAGGTCCGGGCCCTCGAACGTCAGGTCACGCTGGTCAACGACGTTCCCGCCGACCTCTGGGTGCGTGCCGACGGGGATCGGCTGCAGCAGGTGCTGCTCAACCTGATCGACAACTCGATCAAGTACGGGCGTACGGCCGGGACCGTGCGCATCGGGGCGAGTGCGGTTGCCGACTCCATGGTGGAAGGCTTTGTCGCAGACGACGGACCTGGGATTCCGCCGGAGGCCCAGCCGCGGGTGTTCGAACGGTTCTATCGGGTGGATCGAGCGCGATCGCGCGAGCAGGGCGGGACCGGACTGGGCCTGAGCATCGTGAAGCACATCATCCAGACCCATGGTGGCGAGGTGGACGTCGAGAGCTGGCCGGGCCGGGGCACCACCTTCCGATTCACGCTGCCCCGAGCCGATCCGCCTCCGGCCTTTCCCGAATCCTCCGAGGAGGAGATGGCGGAACGCCACGAGGAATCCCCGGGTGGACCGTCGGCCTAGTTCCCGAGGATCTGTCGGATGATGTCCGGCTTGGCCGATGCCACCCGGAGGAAGATGAGGAGGGCGGCGGCGGCAAAGCCAAGGGCGATCACGATCGCCAGCAGCCGGAGGGTGCGGATCCGCTTCTGGAGGGTCTCGGCCGACTGGAGACGGCTCGCCTCTAGGATGGCGAACTGTTCCTCGAGGACGTCCCGGACCCGGTCTGGATCCACGAGCGGAAACAGGCTCCAGGAGGTCGAGGGATCCGGATCCATGAACGAGGCACGGCAGGCGGCGATCCGATCGCGGGAAGCGGTCCCGAATCCGCTGGCCAGCCAGTAGGGGGCGTCCTCCTGGGTCCACAGCGACTTCACGCCCTGGTTCCTGGCCACGATCTGCATGCGTCGCCACAACGCGGCCCGGACCGCGTCGGCGTCCACTGCGGGATGGATCGCCTCGGAATGCAGCAGCGCATCATCCCCCTCGATCAGGAGGCCGACACCCCCGACCACCGACTCGTCCTCGGACGTGACGACCAGAAACTCCTGGAGGAATCCACCGAGCTGATCCCAGGGGAGTTCCGCTTGCCTCCACAGTCCCTCCAGGGCTTCGAGGTCCTCCGGCGCTGCCCTTCGGGCGGTGAGAAGGCTGGGGTCCACCGCGGCAAGCTAGGAGTTGAATGGGCTGTCTGACAAGGGCAGCGGTGTTCGACGGTGCAGGTCGGACCGCACAGCCCAAGGGTTGTCCCTTGCATCCGGCGGGCTGCGTGGCACAGGCTCTGCGCCTCGCAACCATGGCCGTCAAGATCCGCATTCCCACCCCCCTTCGGAAGCTCACCCAGGAACAGGAACTGGTCGAGGTCGCCCCTGGCACCATCGGCAGTGCCCTCGAGGAACTGCAGGGTCGGTTCCCTGGAATCCGGGAACGCCTCGTCGATGACTCGGGGCAGGTCCGCCGTTTCGTCAACATCTACGTCAACGAGGAGGACATCCGCTTCCTCTTGAACCAGGAAACCCCCATCAAGGCGGGTGACGAGGTGAGCATCATCCCCGCGATCGCCGGGGGTTGAAGGCTTCAGCTATGGACGGGGTTTTCCGTCCCCCAGGACAGGTGGGTTTCAATGCCACCTTTTCGGGGTGGTTAGGCTGGCTTAAACGCAGCTTGACCCCACCTGGAATCGGTTTTTAGTCGCGTTGATCTCCCCAGACTCATCCCCCGGGGGGGCATCCATCCCAGCACCCTATGACAAAGCGCGATCTGGTTGTCCGCATCTCTGCGGAGACCGGTTTGATCCAAGAGCAGGTCCACGACGTCGTCCAGAAGACCCTCGACTACATCTCGGAAGCGGTCACCCGCGGAGACAAGGTCGAGTTGAGGAACTTCGGAGTCTTCGAGGTCAAGGTCCGCAAGGCCCGGGTCGGCCGAAATCCCAACCGACCTGACCACGACGTCCCGATCCCTCCGCGGATGGTGGTCAAGTTCAAGCCAGGCAAGGAGATGAAGGACGCGGTCCTCAGGCTCGTGCCTCCGGCCCAGTAGGCGGGGATCCTCCCGGCACCCGGGCGGTCTTCGATCACGGCTTCTCCGCCAGAAGCTTCTCCACCTTGGCGGCGAGATCCCCCCGGGCGTTGAGGTCCCGGACCTTGCCGTGTCGGTCGATCAGCCACATGGCTGGGATTCCCCGGATCCCGTATTCCTTGCCGAATTTGTTCTGCCAGCCCTTGCCGTCGAAGTACTGCGGCCATGGCATCGACTTCTTCTTCACGAACGACTCAAGGGCCTCCCGGTCTTCGTCGAAGCTGATCCCGACGATCTCGAATCCCTTGTCGTGGAGCGCGTCGTAGGCTGCCTTGACCCTGGGCAGTTCCGCGACGCAGGGGCCGCACCAGGTTGCCCAGAAGTCCACGAGCACCACCTTCCCCTTCATCGCGGCGAGGTCGACCTTGCGCCCATCCATCGCGGTGAACGCGATGTCGGGAGACTGTCCGACGAGGGAGGCCTGCTTGAGCTGGGCCTTGGCCATGGTCTTGATCTCAGCGGGAGCGTTGCTCTGGGCGATCTCCTCGCCGATGGCCTTGGCCTTCTCCCCGCCGAGGCCCTCGGCTATCTGGAGCAGGGCGGCGTAGGCCTCGGTGCGGTCGGGATACTCCTTCATGACCTTCCGGACCCCTTTCTCGAATTCCGCGAATACGGCCTCCATCCCTTGTCCCTGGAGGGCCATGGCCTTTTCGGCGGCGGCCTGCATGGCGGCCATGAACGGGTCCTCCGCCTTTGGATCGGATTTCTTCTCGTCGCCCCGGTCGGGTTTTCCGACGGGACCAGCGACCTGCTGGAGCTCCTCGGCCCGATCGGAGATGCCCAGCTGGACGGCGGTCTGGAGGAGTCCCAGGCGCAGATCGTTCGCCTCGGCAACCCGGGGGCTGTTGGGGTAGGTGGCGACGAAGGCCTTGGCCTTGTCGGCCGCCGCGGCGGCGGATTCCCCCATCCGACGGCGGAACGCGGCATACTCCTCGTTCGACGGCTTCTTCTCATTCCACTCCGGCGGGGGCAGGGGGGGGCGGCTCGCCTCCTTCACCGCCTTCCAGGCCGCCTTCTCGGCATCCGTCACCGTCTCGACAGCCTTGGGTTTGGAGTCCTCCGCCCCGAGGATTGGAATTGATCCGGCGGCGAGGGCGGCGACGAGGACGGCGTTGCGAAGCAGGGACGGGGCGTTCATGAGCGTGGACCAGACCCTCTTCGATCGAGGGGACACTTCAAGTCCCTTTGTTCTCCGGGAGATCTCCGCCACCCGTGCCCAGTTCGTTGAGTCGTGCCAGGAGAAGCCCGAGACGCCGTGGGTTCGCGGGATGCCGGGTGGAGCCCTCGCGCAGATCCTCGGGCGGCTGGTCGACGGTGTTCCGGAGCGCCATCTCCAGGGATTCCCGTTCCCCGGCGGTCAGCTCCAGCCGCAGCGGTCGGGCCTCCTGGTCCTTCACCCTCCATCGGGCGAGATCCACCACCAGGGCGCAGGGCTCGAGGCAGGGGATCGCGAGGGCCTCGGCTTGGAATTCGGGCCGCGGGGCCGGACCCATTCCGGGCGTGCTCCAGCATCGGCGACGGAGGCACAGGCTGCTGGCGCATCCGGCCCGGGCCACGGCATCGGCCTCCCCATCCGTGATCGCCTGGGTCGACCGATACATCCCGGTCTGGCGGACCACGAAGTCCCGGAAGGGCGTCGGTCCGGCCGACCCCGTCTCCCAGGCGTGCCAGTCGGCAAGCGCTCCCGGATAAAGCTGTTCGAGGGCCTCGTGCAGGTCCGTTTCCGTGGCGATGTGGCATCGCCAACCCGACCGGAGCGTCGGCGCGGAACGGTTGGGACGGAAGGCGCCGTCCTCCGTCGACTCCGCGAGGGCTCCGAGGGCCTCCGGAGGCCGGGAGACGAGCTCCCCGTCCGGTCGGGTGGCATCTCGGAAGTGACGCAGCTCGATCCCTGTCGGACGCCGTTCCAGCAGGACCTCCAGAAGAATGAGGGGCTGACCGAGGCGGTCCCGGAGCGCGGCCACGTGCGGATGCACTCCGGCCGGCCCGGAGGTGATCCCATCGGCGCGACGTGGCCCGGAGGGGATCATCCCTTGTAGACGATGATCACACCGTAGTCGGAGAGGATCTTCTGGGACCCCATCTCGACGTAGGTGTAGCTGATCGGATGGAGGCTCACGACGTTGTCGTCGCCGATCTGTCCAAGGACCTCCGAGACGGTCTGGTCGAACTTGTCCTGGCCGACCTCCCTGCAGTCGATGTGGCGGATGGTCCGGGTCCGGAGATGTCGGGTTCCATCCTTCGCCGCGGCCTGGAGCGGCGGGAGGGACTTCTTGATGAGAGGTTGGACGGGTTTCTCGCTGACCGGCACCGCGAAGTGTTTTTCCTGTCGGGCGGCGGCGGACGCGTGCGAGGCGATGCCGATCTTCAGGTTGGCCGGGTCCGGCTGGGGTATGGACAGTGTCCTGGCGCACGATGGGCAGGGGATGGTCTCGCCGGCGGCGCTGGAATCCACCTCGAGCTCCTGATGGCAGCCGGGGCACTTGAAGACGATGTCCATGGGTGTTCAGGTCCTATCGGTGGAGGGGGATCTGAACCGTTGTGGGAGCGAAGGTTCCGGGGCGGAATCGACTCATTCTCCTGCCACCCGACGGATCTTGGCTCCCAGTTTCCTCAGCTTCTCCTCCATGCGCTCATAGCCGCGGTCGAGGTGGTAGATCCGGTGCACCTGGGTCTTGCCCTTGGCTGCGAGGCCCGCGATGACGAGGGCGGCGCTGGCTCGGAGGTCGCTGGCCATGACCGGGGCGCCGCTCAGGGGAAGGCCACCCTTCACGATCGCGTTGGAGCCCTCGATGGCGATCTCGGCGCCGAGCCGCATGAGTTCGGCGACGTGCATGAACCGCGACTCGAAGATGCGCTCCGTGATGACGCTGGTTCCCTGGGCAAGGCACATCAGCGCCATGAACTGGGCTTGGACGTCGGTGGGGAATCCCGCATAGGGCATGGTGGTGACGTCGGCGGGCTTCAGCTTGCCCGGACGCGTGACCCGGAGTGTCCCGGCCTTGCGCTCGATCTGCACTCCTGCCTCGCGGAGCTTGTCGATCACCGCGGCGAAGTGGTCAGGACGGGCGCCATGGATGATGACCTCGCCGCGGGTGGCCGCTGCGGCGCAGATGAAGGTGCACGCCTCGATTCGGTCGGGAATGACCTCGTGGTCGGTGCCGTTGAGGCGGTCTACCCCGGTGATGGTGAGGGTCGGACTCCCGATGCCCTGGATCTTGGCACCCATGGAGACCAGGAAGTTCGCGAGGTCAGTGACCTCGGGTTCGCAGGCGGCGCTCTCGATGACGGTGACGCCTGTGGCCAGCGTCGCAGCCATCATCAGGTTAGCCGTCCCGAGAACGGTCGGACCGGCACGCCCCCCCAGGAACACCGTGGTGCCCCCGAGTCGGCGGGTCGTTGCGTTGATGTAGCCGGACTCGACGGTGATCCGCGCCTTGAGGGCACGGAGCCCCTTGAGATGGAGGTCGATGGGTCGTGTTCCGATGACGCAGCCACCGGGGAGCGAGACCCGCGCCTCGAAGCAGCGGGCCAGGAGCGGGCCGAGGATGCAGATGCTGCCGCGCATCTTCCGGATGAGCTCGTAGTCGCCGAACCCGCGCACCTTGGCGGCGCGGACCGTCACCGTTCCCCGCTCGAACTTCGTCTCGGCCCCGAGGGACTCGAGGATCTGGAGCATGAACCGGACATCGCTCAGGTCGGGAACTCCGTGGATGCGGCAGGTGTCGGGGGTCAGTAGCGTCGCGGCCAGGATCGGCAGGATCGCGTTCTTGGAGCCGCTGATGGTGACTTCGCCGTGGAGGGGGCGTCCGCCCTCGATGAGAAAGCTGTCCATGGATCGTTAGGGTCCGCCTTGGGGAGACCGAAGTGCCTGGACAACCGTGCCACGCCTTCCTTCAACCCCGCGGCCGCGCGACGATGAGAACCCGATCCCTCCCGGACAAGTCTTTCTCGATGGACTCCTGAATCCAACCCGCCTCCCGGAACAGGTCCGCGACCGACCCGGACTGGCCGTCGCCGAACTCCAGGAGCAGGGGCGCCCCGGGTTTCAGCCAAGGAAGCGCAGTGCGGGCCAGCTCCTGATAGCAGTCGAGTCCATCCGCCCCCCCGTCGAGCGCGAGACGGGGGTCATGATCCCGGACCTCAGGATCCAGTTCCGCGATTTCGACAGAGGGGATGTAGGGGGGATTCGAGACGATGAGGTCGAACGGCTCCGGTATGTTACCCAGGGCTCCCAGCCCATGTCCCTCGACCCATCGGATCCGGTCGGCAAGCCCATGGGCGATCGCGTTGGCACGGGCGATCCTGAGGGCGTCGGATGAGGCATCCAGCGCCGTGACCCGGGCGGAGGGCACTGCCTTGGCGAGGGAGAGCGCCAGGCATCCGGAACCGGTGCCCCAGTCGAGGGCCCGGGCAGGCGCGGGGCAGGTGGCGAGGCGCCGGATGGCCAGCTGGCCAAGAACCTCGGTCTCCGGTCGGGGGACGAGGACATCCCGGCTGACGTGGAGCTCGAGGTCCAGGAACCCCGTCCATCCTGTGATGTGCTGGAGAGGTTCCCGACCTTCCCGCCGGGTGATCATTCGATCCCATTTTGCCGCTTGGGACGGGGTGAGGGACTCCGATTGACGCAGCCAGACCTCGAGGTGTGGAACATCCAGCAGGTGTCCCAGCAGGAGCTCGGCGTCGAGCCGGGCGGACTCGATCCCTGCCGTCCTGAACCGGCTTTCAGCGATCTGGATGGCCTCTCGTACGTTCATGTCGGTGCAGTCAGGCTAAGCCAGGGCCACCGCCCCGTGAAGCACCACCGGCATCCACTCCGGGTTCAAAACCAGACGCCAATATGCGAAGACGTCGGCAGCGAGACTCAGCTCGCCCCTCAATCTCAGCAGGATGCGAGGCGGTGACGTTGGGATTCCGTCTACGGGCTGCCAGAGGCGCGATCTTTTCCTTGGGTCATCTCGATCCGGAGGCGAGGGTCGTTCCCTCATGGAACCGGCCATCCTGATGGGCTCCCTCGAGCGCCAACTTGACACCTTTCTCCGACGCAATCCCAGGCTCGGGACCGGGGTCTATCTGGCGCGGACCGCAGTGGTCGTCGGGGATGTCACACTCGGCGACCAGAGCAGCGTCTGGTATGGGGCGGTGCTCCGTGGCGACATCAACCGGATTGTCGTCGGCCACCACAGCAACGTTCAGGATAATGCCGTGCTTCACCTCGCCGATGACTTGCCGTGCCTTGTCGGCAACTGGGTCACCATCGGGCACTCGGCCAACGTGCATGCCTGCACGATCGAGGACGAGTGCCTGATCGGCATGGGAGCGACCGTGCTCGACGGCGCCGTGGTTGGAAGCCAGAGCCTGATCGGAGCCAACGCCCTGGTGACGCCTGGCACCGTTATCCCACCGGGTTCGCTCGTGGTGGGTTCGCCGGCCAGGGTCAAGCGACCCCTCACCCCGGAGGAACGGAACGGTCTGCGTCATTGGGCGGAGAAATATGTCGTGAATGGCGCCTATTGCCTCCGGCACGGACTCCACCTCGGGGCTCCGCTCCTCGGCTAGTCGAAGCGCCAGACTCGGGAGGAGTCCATCCAGACCTTGGTGCCGGACCGATGGGTCGGATCAGGTCCTGCGGCGGGTGGGCTGCCGGGTTCCGATGAGCTCGATCAGGAGCCGTTGGAGGACCACGGCCTCGTCGAGGCCGGAGGCCACCAGCTGCACGTTCGCCTCGAGGAGACGGTCCATCGCGCGGACCAGTTCCTCGATCTCCCAGCGGTCCACCTGTTTCATCGCCTGGAAGACGCTGAACGGATGGGCGGCAAACGGCGAGAAACGCTTGTCGGTCGGCATCCCCGTCGTGTCGGCCGACGTCAGCTGCGCCCGGGCACCGTTGTAGTCGCGTGCAGGACGCAGCCGGGCCAGACGCCGGAGCTCCTTTACGAGCAGGAGGAGTCGGAACTTGGAGATGAGACCATAGACGACCCCGATCTCGCTCTTCCGCTTGTCGGTACCCGCCCGGATGGTCCAAAGCTCCTCGTCAAGGACCTTGAGGGAGCGCACCAGGTCGCGGTCCCCGACGGCCTCGCCGAGGGCGAATCCCTCGGCCTGCTTCTGCAGCGGGGTGAGGAGGCGGACGGCGTCGATGCTGAGTTCCGGGGCGTCGCCCGCGTACAGCAGGAGCTTCTCGATCTCGCCGTGCAGGGCCCGGAGGTTGGGTCCGACCCGTCCGACCAGCTCGCCCAGCGCCTCATCCTGGATGCGTTTCCCGGCGGCCTTGATCCGTCGGAGGGCCTCCGATTCGAGCCGATCCGCCCAGTCCTTCTCATTGGACAGGGAGGCGAAGTGCTCGACGGTTGCGAGCTTGTCGAGGGTCTTGAAGAAGGCCCGGCGCTTGTCGGGCTTGCCGGCGGAGATCAGGAGCCGGAGGCCCTGCCAGTTGAAGGTCTTCCATTCCTCGGCCAGACCGGCCAGCGCCTCGGTGACGGTCGCGGACTGACCGGTCCGGTCCTCGCCGAGAAAGGTGCAGTCCCGGAACCACACGAGCTTGTCGCCACCGAAGAAGGGCAGGGTCTGGAGTGCCTCGCGGACCTTTCCGATCCGATTCAGTGCCTCGTCGACGGTGCCGGCCGACCCCTCGAGGATCTCGTGGTCCATGCCGGGGATCTCCTGGCACCACTGGTCCCAGAGCTGTCGGGCGCGTTGCTTGACCGAGAACTCCTCCTCACCGCAGACGAGCGTGATCGGAAGCGCGGTGGCCCGTGTCGCCCCGGCGTCCTGGACCGCCTTCGGCATCAGGTGGGTTCCTCGTCGGAGGGTTCCTCGCCGGGTTCCTCCTCGCCGGGTTCCTCCTCGCCGATCCGGGAGAACACCTCGGTCATGTCCTCGACCTCCTCGAACAGCTTCCGCACCACGTACACCGGGCGTTTCTGGGCCGCGGCGAGGGCGAGGCAGTCGCTGGGGCGGCCGTCGAGCTCCACGAGCTTCGAGCCCAGCTCGCTCTCCTGCTTAAGGATGAGTCGTGCGAAATAGGTGGAGTTGCGGAGCTCCGTGATGATGACCCGCTCGACGGTGATGCCGAATCCCTTGAAAATGTGGCTGATCAGGTCGTGGGTGAGGGGCCGCTCATGGTGGCTGCCGCGGAGGGCCATGCCGATGATGGCTCCCATGTTGTGCTCGACCTGGATCACGAAGACCTTGGTCTCGTTGCCGATGAAGAGGGCTACCCCGTTGGCGGAGGGCAGGAGCCCCCGGATCTGCACCGGTATGACGTCTCTCTTCATGCGGAGAGTGTGGAAACGCTTCGGTGTGAACGCAAGGGTCGGTGAGCCGGCTGTCGGTGAGCCCAGCGCGCTGCGGTGAGCCGGCCCGTTCGGTGGAGGGCCTGTCCCTCCGCTCGGTCCCGGAGCCCGAATCGAGGAGATTTCCAGTGACGCTCGCTTTGCATCCGTCGAATGTGGGGAACGTTCTACACGCTGTGAGCAAGCATCTGACCGACAAGCAAAGCGAGCCCGACCACCGGGAGCTTCCCATCGACAAGGTGGGGGTCCGTGGGCTCCGTTACCCGATCCAGGTCCGCGACAAGTCGACCGATTCCCTGCAGAGCACGGTGGCCATCGTCGGTCTCTTCGTGGATCTCCCCAAGGAGTTCAAGGGCACCCACATGAGTCGCTTCGTGGAGGTCCTGAACGCCCACGGCAGCGTCTTCCATGTCGAGAGCATTCCGGTCGTCCTGAGGGAGATGCAGTCCCGCCTCCATGCCCGGAGCGCCCATCTCGAGATGGAATTCCCGTTCTTCCAGACCAAGAACGCGCCGGTGTCCGGAAAGCCCGGCGTCATGGACTACACCGTCCGGTTCGAGGCCACGATGCATGGCCGTGACTACGATTTCGTGCTGACCCTGAAGTGCAACGTCACGACCCTCTGCCCATGTTCGAAGGCCATCTCGAAATATGGCGCCCACAACCAGCGCGGCGAGGTCACCGTCAGCGTGCGGTCGACGGATGTGTTCTGGATTGAGGATCTGATTGCCCTCATCGAGTCGTGCGGCAGCAGCGAGATGTATTCCCTGTTGAAGCGGGAGGATGAGAAGGCGGTCACGGAGCGGGCCTATGAGAATCCGGTGTTCGTGGAGGATCTCGTCCGCAATGTGGCGCTGCGCCTGAACCAGAGAGCCGATGTCGTGTGGTACAGGGTCGAGGCCGAGAACCAGGAGAGCATCCACAACCACAACGCCTACGCCCTCATCGAGCGGCACTGACCGCGGCCGACCCGATGTCCTCGTCACGGAAACCCGTCCCCAAAGCGGCTCGACGTCTCCCGGTCACGCGGCCCCCGCTGGATCGGATGATCCGGATCCACGCGGCCCTTCAGGAGGGCGGCAATCCGAACTGTTCCACCCTCTCGCGGTTGCTCGAGGTGAGCACCAAGACGATCCAGCGCGACATCGAGTTCATGCGCGACCGGATGGGTCTGCCGATCGAGTTCCGTCCGGAGCACAATGGCTTCCGATACACCGAGGAGGTCGAAGCGTTCCCGACACTCCAGATCTCCGAGGGGGAGCTCGTGGCCTTGATCGTCGCCGAGAAGGCGCTGCAGCAGTACCGCGGAACCCCGTTCGAGAAGCGCCTGGTGGGGGCGCTCCGGAAACTGGAGCAGGCCCTGCCGGATACGGTGTCGCTGAACCTTGCGGACTGGGACCAGTCCATCTCCTTCCACACCACCGCAGAACCGCCCGACCAGGTGCCGCCCGTCCTGGAATCCCTGATCCGCGCTGCACAGCGTCGGCAGCAGCTGGTCCTCCGGTACCGGAAACCGGGTGCGAGGCTGGAGGAGGAGCGGGTGGTCGATCCCTACCAGATCGCGAACGTCAACGGGGACTGGTACCTGTTCGCCTTCGACCACCTTCGGAAGGATCTTCGTCGGTTCGTGCCGGCCCGGATCGTCTCGGCGACACCGACCGGCACGACCTTCACCCGGCCGGCGAAGTTCGAGCTCCAGAAGCTGCTCCGGGACAGCTTCGGCGTCCGGTCCAAGGAGGGCGATTTCGAGGTGGTGCTCCGATTCGACTCCTCCGTGGCGGACTATCTCCGGGAGAAGCGCTGGCATCCGTCACAGATCGTCAAGGAACTGGAGGATGGCGGTGTGGAGGTGAGTCTCCGTCTGGGAAGCCTCACGGAGATCGAACGCTGGATCCTGGGCTGGGGTGGCGCCGCCCGGGTGGTGGCTCCTGTGGAACTCATCGAGCGTGTCCGCCGTGCTGCAATTCGGATCCAGGAGGTCCATTCCGTGCCCGGGACGATCGGGGTGCGTCCACGGCGTGCAGTCTAGCCGTGTGGCAGGCCCGTGGTGAGTGGCTCACCGATCTCGGGACCTGGAGCGTCGCGCGATGGGGGCGCAGGGAGAGCCGTCTCGCCGGACAGGAGGCGATGGAAGGGGCATACGGATACCGGGGACTGGTGCGCGGATCGGATCTGTGCGATGTCCTCAAGGCAACGGGCCGGAGTCGGGTGGGCCCCGCCGCCTTCGGCCAGGGCCCGCCCATCCACCTCATAGGTCCAGCGCCAGAGTCCGACGGGGTCTCGATAGATGACGAATTTCATGGGATCAGCGGGGTGCTGCATTGCCATCAATCGGTCGGCCTCCGAAGAATATTACCACGGTTCCGGGATTCCCTCCGCGGGGCTGTTCTACCGCTCGGCTCTCAAAATCCCGGCAACTTCTGCTTCCGGCCTTCGCCTTTTATTCCCTACGCTTCCGGCTCTGGGCGATGTGGGATCGTGACGACTGGGACAAATTCTTGGACAAGGCCACTCTGGTGGCCTTGGTCTCGACCCTCGGCTTGGGCCTCCTCTTCTTTGGCGGGGTCCGGACCAGTGACTTTGCGGGGATGCTCCTGCTGGCTGGCGTCGCCCTCGGCCTGACGACGGTCCGTCTCTGGACCGCGGGCACTCCGCGGTTGTTGTTGCATCCCGTGCTGGTGCCGGCTGCGGGGTTCCTCGGATATGCGGTCTGGCGGACCCATCAGGTTCCGGTCGGATACCCTGCGGAAAAGGAGCTCCTCCTGCTGGTGCTGGTCGCGATTGTCTTCTGGGTGGGACTCCAGTCGCTCTACCGGCAGGAGACCGTCCAGAATGCCACCCATATCCTGGTGGCCTTCGGCACACTCGTCGCGGCCTATGCCCTGATCCAGTGGATCAGCAACTCCAACCGTGTCCTGTGGATGACGCAGCCTCCGCAGTACTTCAAGCGGGCGGGTGGGACGTTTGTGAACCCCAACCATCTAGCGGGGTTCATCTCGCTGGTTCTCCCGCTGGCCGTCGCCCAGGTGTTCGTCGGACGCGGGGGGGCGTTGCTGAAGGTCCTCTACACCTACGCCTCGCTGATGATGCTGGGCGCGGTGGGGGTGACGATGTCGCGCGGGGGCTGGCTGGCGGTGGGGGTGGGTCTGGTGTCGCTCCTGGGCTGGCTGGGGTGGCGCCGTTGGGAGCTTCGGATCCCGGTGGCGATCACGGCGGCGGTCCTGGTGCTCGGAGGATGGAACTTCCTCGAACGCTCCGAGAAGGCGAGGGCCCGGATCGAGAACCTGAACCGCGATGGGAACATCGATTCGGGGCAGGGGCGTGGCGTCCTCTGGGGTCCGGCCTGGGCCATGTGGAAGGACCATGTCTGGATGGGGGTCGGCCCCGGACAGTTCGATGTCCGTTTTCCACAGTATCGGGGACCGCGGAACCAGACCTTCCCGGTGTGGGTCCACAACGACTACCTCAACCTGCTCGTCGACTACGGTGTGGTGGGGGCTGGCCTCGCCTCAGCGACCCTCCTCGCCTTCGGCTGGGGCGTGGTCCGATCCCTCAAGTATGTCGAGCGCGGTTCGGGTGACCTTGGGACCCGCAGCAGCAATCGGACGGCCTTCTATCTGGGCTCCACCGTGGGACTGGGTTCCCTGGCGGTACATGTCGTGGTGGATTTCGACCTCCACATCCCGGCGATCGCGGTTGCGGCCTCGCTGGTTGCGGCCCTGCTGGCGTCCCACCTCCGGCATGCCACCGAGCGCTTCTGGTTCGGTGCCGGGCCCTTTTCGCGTGTCCTTCTGACGTTTGCGACGGGTGCGGTGGTCTACTGGCTTGCCGGCGAGGTCTGGACCTTTGGCCGGGAGGGCTTGGCGTTGAACCGGGCGGCGGTCCAGAAGGAGGTCACGGACACCCTCATCGCCGACCTCAAGGCCGCGGCCGCGGCCCGTCCCGACAACCCGAGGACCGCCTATGAACTGGGTGAGAACCTGCGTCGGGCCAGTTTCGAGGGCGAGGTAACGTGGCGCGAGCTGGCCACCGAGGCGGTCCAGTGGCTCGAACGCGCCGCCGTGCTCGATCCCTATTCGGCCCGCACGCAGTTGGCCCTGGGACAGACGCACCGTTGGCTGCGGGATCCCGAGAAGGGTGCGATCGCCCTCCAGAAGGCCGAGCAGCTCGGGCCGAACGACATCCTGATCGCCTCGAACCTCGCCTGGTATGCACTCCAGGACGGGCGCATCGAGGAGGCCCGAAGACTGGCCAAGCGTTCCCTCGAGTGGCAGTGGTGGAGCAACGACATGGCCCGCGCGGTGCTTGAGGACATTGAGCGGCAGGGTCTGCTGACCACGCCGCAGACCCCCTGATTCCGGGATCCGGCGAGTTCTCCCGGGTCAGATCCCCAGTGTCCTCAGAAACCGGCCCGTGTGGCTCGCGGCGCAGCGCGCCACCTGTTCCGGTGTTCCTTCCACGACGACCCTTCCGCCCTGGTCTCCCGCCTC
The DNA here is from genome assembly GCA_005801385.1 of Verrucomicrobiales bacterium. Taxonomy (GTDB): domain Bacteria; phylum Verrucomicrobiota; class Verrucomicrobiia; order Limisphaerales; family UBA9464; genus UBA9464. The sequence goes on from SYEM01000313.1 coordinate 19,240, forward strand.
CGGCCCGAGGTCCACGATCCAGTCCGCCGCGCGGATCACGTCGAGGTTGTGCTCGATGACGAGCACGGTATGCCCACGGTCGACGAGTCGCTGGAACGTCCCGAGGAGGATCCGGACGTCCTCCATGTGGAGTCCGGTCGTGGGCTCGTCGAACAGGAACAGGGTGTGGGCGGACGGGGTGGTGGAGGATTCCGAGAGATGACGGGCGAGCTTCAGCCGCTGGCTCTCGCCGCCGCTGAGGGTGTTCACCGGCTGGCCCAGCGGGAGGTATCCCAGCCCGACCTCGCAGAGGACCGACAGCCTGGCCATCGCGCGGGTCGAGGCCTTTGAGCCTGGCAGCGAGCCGAGGAATTCAAGGACCTTCTCGACGGGCTCCTCGAGGAGATCCGCGATGGACATGGAATCGAGGCCCTCCGCGGTCGCTGCGGGCCGGGTTCTCTGGAGCCGCACCTCGAGGATGTGGTCCCGGTATCGGCGGCCCTGGCAGGCGGGGCATCGGACGAAGACATCGCTCAGGAACTGCATTTCGATCTTCTCGAAGCCCGCTCCCCGGCAGCGCTCACAGTGTCCCTGGGCGGAATTGAAGCTGAAGGCCCCGGCCGAATGACCCCGCTCCCGGGCGGCTGGGCTTGCGGCGAACAGGTCCCGGATGTCGTCGAACGCCCCGATGTAAACGGCCGGGTTGGAGCGAGGGGTTCGGCCGATGGGCGACTGGTCCACGAGCACGACGGCGTCCAGGGACCCGGTTCCAGCCAGCGACGCCCCGGCGAGGGCCGATCGTGCCTCGTCCCGGGACTCCCCATCGACCTCCTCGTCGAGGGCATCGGATCCAGTCCCCTGCTTTCCGGCGAGCCGCTGCTGGAGCAGGGGAAACAGGATTTCCCGCACGAGCGTGGTCTTGCCGGACCCGCTGACACCCGAGAGGCAGACGAACCGGTTCAGCGGGATCTCGACGGTCAGATCCCTCAGGTTGTGGGCACGGGCACCTTCGAGTCGGAGCATGGCCCCGGTGCCGGGGTTTTCCCGCAGGGCGGTAATCCCTTCCGAGTGTCCTGCTGCGGTCCGTGAGGCGGACCGGACCCGGTAGTCGCCGCGGGCCTCCTCCAGCGTCTGTGATCCGGGACCAGCACCAGTCGACCCACCCTCCACCGGGCGACGCCGGGGTGGGGGCATCGGCTGTCGACCCGTCAGGTGTGCCGCGGTCAGCGAATACCGCGCCTGTGTGAGGGCCTTGGGAGGGCCCTGGAAGACGATCTCGCCGCCGGAGTGTCCATGTCCTGGCCCGATGTCGATCACCTCGTCCGCCGCCCGGATCACGCTGGGCTCATGCTCGACCACCACTACCGTGTTCCCGGCGTCCCGCAACCGATGGAGGATCTGGATCAGTCGGTCGGTGTCCCGCGGATGCAGCCCAACGCTGGGTTCATCGAGGACAAACAGGGCATGGGTGAGGCGCGACCCCAGACAGGTGGTCAGGTTCACCCGCTCGGTCTCCCCGCCGGATAGCGTGCGGGTGGGCCGGTCGAGAGTCAGGTAGCCGAGTCCCACCTCCTCGAGGTACTCGAGCCGGATCCGGACCTCCCGGAGCGCGATGGCCCTCGGGTCGGTCATGGGTGTCGAGGGGTCCTCGAATCGTCGGACCCATGCCAGAGCCTCCCGGACGGGAAGGGCGTAGAAGGAGGCGAGATCGAGTCCGGGATTTCCGGGGCTGTCCGAGGGAATCCGGAAGGACAGGGACTCCGGGTTGAAGCGGCGTCCGCCACAGTCGGCACACGTGCGGTAGCTCCGGTACCGGGACAACAGCACGCGCACGTGCATCTTGTAGGACTTGCTCTCGAGCCAGCGGAAGTAGCCCTCCACCCCGTACCAGAGGTTGGGCCAGCTGTGTTCGGGATTGTTGGCGTCATATCCCGGCTCCCCCGAAACAACCCATCGGCGATGCGCCTCGGAGAGGCTGTTGAACGGAACATGGAGCGGGATCCCGCAGCGTCGTGCGGCGCGGATCATGTCCTTCTGGCATTCGGCACTCATGCCGGACTGCCAGGGTTTCACCACGCCCTCGGCGAGGGTCTTGGAGCGGTCGGGCAGGGCGAGGTCGGGATCGATCGAGATCACCCGGCCGAACCCCTTGCAGGCCGGGCAGGCCCCGATGGGGTTGTTGAAGCTGAAGAGGGAGGGGGTCGGTTCGGCGTAGGGGATGTCGCAGGCCGCGCAATGGAGCCCCTCGGAAAACGTCTGGCAGGATCCCCGGCCAGCTTCGCCAGGACTGTGGAGCCTCAGTTGGCCCCGGCCGTAGCGGTAGGCCTGTTCGCAGGCGTCGATGAACCGGGACCGGTTCGCCGCGGCGATCCGTACCCGGTCGGTGACGACGGTGATCGAGCGGCAGGCGGAGGGAATGCGTCCCGGTGCGTCCTCAAGTCGCATAATCCCGCCGTCGACGAGCAGACGGCGGAATCCCTGCTGGCCGAGGAGCGCAAGCTGCTCGGGGACCGGCAGGCGTTCTGTGAGCGGGAGGTCGAACGACACGATCCGCTCGGCGCCTTCGCCGCTCATGGCGCCGGCGGTCTCCCACACGATGTCGGGTGGCTCGCGGCGGACCGTGCCGCCGCATCCGCGGCACTGTCTGCGGGCCCAGTGGGGCCAGAGGACCTTCAGATGGTCGCAGATCTCGGTCATGGTACCGATGGTGCTCCGGGAGCTCCGGACCGCGTTGCGCTGCTCGATGGCGATGGCGGGGGGGATGTTTTCGATGCGATCGACCGCGGGTCGGTCCATCCGGTCGAAGAACTGGCGTGCGTAGGGGGTGAAGGTCTCGATGTAGCGACGCTGGCCCTCGGCGTAGAGCGTCTCGTACGCCAGCGAGCTCTTCCCGGACCCGCTCAGCCCCGTCACCACAACCAGCTTCCCCAGGGGGATCTCCAGGTCGAATCCCTTCAGGTTGTTCTGGCGGACCCCCTCGAGTCGGATCACCTGGGGATGGGGGCCGCGACCATTGGGACGGGCTCGATCGGCGTGGGGGTTCCGGACCATGGGAGGCGCAACCTACGGAGGTCCCGGGTGCCGTCAATCCGACGCACGGTGAAGCGCCAGGGGAAGGTCCGATGGGCTCGTTCGGAACCTATTTTCCGCGTGCACTTGTCCGAGGGCCGCGACTAGCCTGCCGGCATGCTCATGTGGGTCTTGGCCATCGTGCTTGTCGGCGGCTTCGCGTTCCTCGGTTTCCAGCTGGGCGGCATCCGCTCGGCGGTCGGTCTGATCGGGGCCCTGATCGGCCTCGCCCTCGCGACCACGCTCGGAGCCTTGGTCGCGCCATTGCTGCCGAAGCTTGGGGTGCAGTCGCAGGCGTGGATGCTGGTCCTGCCCTCGATCGTCGGGTTCTCGGTGGTGTGGCTGGCCTCGCTGGGCGGCGGGTTCGCTGCCCACCGTCCGGTGGAGCTCCACATCAAGTACCGCGAGGATGAGCCGACCCGGAAGGCCTTCGAGGCGATGAACCACGCCATCGGCCTGTTCGTGGGCATGCTGACCGGCGTGATCCTGCTCCTTGCGGTGGGCAAGCCGATCTATGGGCAGGCCTATCTGACCACCCAGATCCACTCCGAAACCGAGCCGGCTCCGATTGGCCTCGTCAATTCGGTCCGCTCCGGGATGGCGTCCACGGGCTGGGATCGCACCTTCGCCCCATTGGATCGCACACCGGCCAAGTTCAACGAGGTGGCCGACATCCTCGGACTCCTCTATTCGAATCCCGCCCTGACCAACCGGATCATCGAGTATCCGCCGTTTCTGGCCCTGGTCGAGACGCAGGAGGTTTCGGACATCCTCGGCGACCCGGACTACCTGAAGCTCCTCCAGGACCAGGCGGGCTTCACCGCGCTTCTGAACAACCCCAAGACCCAGGCGGTCCTCAACAACCGCGACCTCGTGGACTCCCTGAAGAAGCTCGATCTGGCGGACCTCAGTAAGTTCCTCGAGACCGGGGTCTCACCCAAGTTTGCCGACGAGCGGCTCCTGGGACGCTGGAGTCCCGACATGGCGGCGATCGTCACGGATGCGCGTCGGAAGCGGGCGAATCTGGGTTTCGCGGATCTCAAGAACCTTCGGATGGCCCTGAATGCGATCCTGAGCAAGGCGCGCTTCAATGTGTATCCCGACGGCCGGTTCACCCTCAAGGTGCCACCGCCGGAATTCCCTGCGGCGCCTGCGCCGGTCGCCCCGCGCGAGACGGCGGGTGGGGCTGGCAGTCCGTATGCCATGGACCCGGCCCTGGCCCAGCGCTATGGCATGCGCACCCGCCAGGGGCAGGCTTCGGAGGAGTCGGAGAAGCCGGCCGCGCTGGCGGTGAACCCGAATCAGACCGCTGCCGAGCGCCTGCTCGGGGGAGGCAAGGCGTCCAAGCTGCCCGCCTTCGATGGCGAGGGGACCTGGACCAGGACGGGGGACCGGTATTCCCTGACGTTCACGACGCCCCAGCCGGACACTCGTGAGGCGACACTCCAGGAGAATGGGCGGTTCACGATTCCGTTCCCGGAGCTGAAGATGACGCTGGTGTTTGTGAAGTCGCGCTGAGCAGGCCGGAGTTTCCGGTTTGGGAAACGCCATCCGTGACTGGGGCCGATCCAGGTGGCCTCTGGGGGGCCTGGTCGTGGATCGAGGAAGGGCCCTCGGGCCGGGGACTCGATCAGCGGCCCTCGATCCGGTCGCTGACCAGGATGAAGGCCGGGTTTTTCCGGGAAGGGGGTCTGAACAGCTGTCGCGCGGTGTCGTCCGCATCCGGATCCCGATGGGTGACGGATCCATGGAGGGCCGCCGGCATGGGAACCAGGGTGCCCTGGGCGGGGAGAGGACGGTACTCGAGCCGGGGCGGGGCCTGGGCGACGAGACCGGGGGCGTGTGGGGTGGTGACCAGCGTGTTGGGGACCCCGACCTCCGCGGGCAGCGGCAGGGCCGCATAGACCTCCACCTCCGCCTCGGCGTCCGCCGAGGTGGACAGCACATGGAAGGTGGCGGTGCCGAGGAAGGCGATGCCGACCGCTGCGAGTCCGTTGGCGGCCCACATGAACCGGCTTCCCGAGACCGGGAGCCAGAGGACCGACCACCAGGGTCGGATCTCCTCGGCGCGTTCCACGCGGATCGACCTCATGACCCTCGACCTCAGCCGGTCATGAAATCCCGGCGGCGGAGTCTCCAGTCGCTTCAGTTCCAGAAGACGGGCGATCGTGGGATAAGGGTCCTGTTCGTCGTGCATGGAAATCCGGTCGCTACTGTTTCAGGAAATCGCCGAGGAGTCCCTGCAGTTGTTGGCGGGCGTAGTGGAGTCGTGACCGCACCGTGCCCGGGTTACACTGCATGATCTCGGCGATGGCGTCATGGGGAAGTCCCTGGATGTCGTGAAAGGTCACAACGGTCCGGTGCTCTTCGGACAGGCGCAGTAGGGCTTCGTTCAATTTTTGGTGGAGCTCGGCGAGTCCGATGTCCCGGCGAGGCGTGATTGTGGAGATCAGCTCCAGCAGCTCCGGCGTGTGCTCGGCGTTGAAGTCGAGATCGTCGAGGCTGAGATGCGGTGTGCGGTTCCGACGCTGCTTCAGATGGTTCAGGACCGTGTTGTAGGCGATCCGGTACAGCCAGGTGTAGAAGCTGGAGTCCCCCTTGAAGGATCTCAGGGCCTTCCAGGCCTTAATCAGGGCATCCTGGGCCAGATCCGCCGCGTCCTCGTGGTTCGAGGTCAGATGGTAGCAGAGTCCGTAGATGCGGTGCTGGTGCCGTCGGATGAGCTCCTCGTAGGCCTCCTCGTCGCCCGCCTGGGCCCGACGGACCAGCGGCATGTCATCCGGCATTGCGGTCCCGGAGACCTCACCTCCTCGGGCGTGCGTACGGGAGGTCTCCGGGTCCATGAGGCTCCGACGCGGGGATGGGACCTCTAGCGGGACAGCCGGAGGGTCTGCCGGGAGATCAGTCGTGTGAAGGAGCGGAGTGCATCCCGGTGCGGGGTATCCGGCAGGGCGCCGAGCGAGGCCCCGGCCTTCTGGAGTAGCCCCTCGATCACGGCGGCGCACTCCACCAGGGCGCCGTGGGAGTCAAGGAGGGCACGGAGGCCGACCATGTAGCCGGGCTTCCAGTCGTCCAGCCAGCCGAGGATGTCGGAGGCATCGGAGGGGGAGGCCCGTTCCAGCAGCACGATCAGCGGCAGGGTCAGCTTTCCGGTGGCGAGGTCCGTTCCGAGGGACTTGCCCACCAGGGATTCTGATCCGTAGAGGTCGAGACAGTCATCGTAGATCTGGTAGGCGGTTCCGGCGGCTCGGGCGTAGTCCCGAAGCGCGGTCACCTGGGCCTCCGTACCCCCGGCATGGCGGGCACCGAGCTCGGCGGCCACCGCGAAGAGCTCGGCGGTCTTCATCTCCACCATCCGGAGATACTCGGATCTGGGGAGATCCCAGCGGCGCCGACGATTGGTCTGGAGAATCTCCCCGGTACAGACCGCGTTGGAGGCCTCGGCCAGCGCCTTGGCGATGTCGGTGCTCTGGAGTCCCGCCGCGACGCGCATCGCATGGGCGAAAAGGCAGTCCCCAAGGAGCACCGCGACGTGGTTTCCCCAACGGGCGCCGACCGTGGGACGACCCCGCCGGACCGATGCTCCGTCCATGATGTCGTCGTGGACCAGCGTGGCCAGATGGATCATCTCCAGCAGGACCGCGATCGTGATGTGGTCCTCGACGAGAGTGCCGACGCTTCCCGCACAGAGTCCCACGAAGGCCGGACGGAGCTGTTTGCCGCGGTTGTCGAGGGCATAGCGGGCCTGTCCGGAAATCTCCGGTTCGAACCCCTCCACCTGGGCCTCTAGCCGCCGTGAGACCTGCTCGAGGAAGGGTCTCGCGGGTGTGAGGATCTCGTCCCAGGACACTTCGGGTGCTCGGGTCTTCAGGACGAACTCTGCTGCGACTGGAATAGGAGCCGCCATGGGCAACGGGATAGTATGGTCGAGTCCTCTGGGGGTCAACCGACTCTCGGTTTCATGCCGTATTCCTCGGGGTCAGATGACGTCCAAGGAAGCGTCCGGTGTGGCTGTCGGGGCATGCGGCAACCGCCTCCGGTGGGCCTGCGACCAGGATTTTTCCTCCTCCGGACCCGCCCTCGGGGCCC
>SYEM01000314.1 GCA_005801385.1 Verrucomicrobiales bacterium
CGCGGGGAACGACTCGGAACGGCCCGGTGAGATCGACTCGATCGCCTGGTACGGCGGCAACTCCGGCAGCCAGACCCATCCGGTGGGCACCAAACAGCCCAATGCCTGGGGACTCCGCGATGTCATTGGAAACGTCTGGGAATGGTGCGCCGACTGGTATGGGGACTACACCACGGAGCGGGTCACCGACCCGACCGGAACCGCAACCGGGACCGTCCGCTGCGGTCGGGGCGGCAGCTGGTTCAACGTCCAGGGCCTGTCCCGCACCGCAAGCCGCAGCTGGGGTGCACCCACCCTCCGGAACCGCAACCTCGGGTTCCGTCCCGCGCTGGTCCGGAGCGAGTAGCCCCGGGCAGCCCGCTCACTGTCCGGACTGTCGGACCACCACGGTGGCGCCCTCCCGGACCCCCTCGACCCGCTGGTGGGAGCCCTCCGGCCAGACCACCATCAGCTCCGTCAACGGGTCGCCACCCAGACCCAGCGTCACCGTCAGCTCGCTCTGGGACAGATAGCTCTTGGTGGGCATCACCTGTCGCGCCAGCAGTCGGTCCCCGACGCGGGCCTGGACCCAGGCCCCAATGCCGTCCCGGTTGCTGCGGGCACCCTCGAGTCGGACCCGCACCCATCGGTGGCCAGGCGATCCTTCGTTGCGCAACACCCGGGGTGGTCCAGCCACCTGGGTGATCACGACATCCAGATCGCCGTCGCCGTCAAAGTCCCCGTAGCCGCTACCCCGACCCACCATCGTTTTGAAGAGGTCGTCGCCGGCCGAGCGGGAATCCACCTCCGCAAACGCCGGCTGGCCTCCGGTGTTCCAGAACAGCTGGGCCGGCTGACGATACCGCGTGCCGGGTTGCACCTTCTCGATCTCGTCCTCGATGTGGCCATTGGCGGTCAGCACATCCAGACGCCCGTCGAGGTCGTAGTCGAAGAAGAACAGACCGAACTTCAGCAGGGACTGGCTGGCCGGCCCGATACCCTGCGACACCGCCTCGTCGGAGAACACCAGTGGATCCCCGACGCCGCCCGGACGCGCCACGTACAGGGCGTTCATCTCGTTGGCGAAGTTGCCGATCGCGATGCCAACAGAGTCGTCGTTGCGGAACCGGGCGACATCGATGCCCATGGCGCCACGGGCCTGTCCAAAGGCGTCGAAGGCCACGCCCGACATCTCCCCCACCTCCGCGAACGTTCCGTCGTGGCGGTTGGTGAACACGAAGTTCTGGACCGTGTCGTTGGCGACGACGAGGTCGATCCAACCATCGCGGTTCAGGTCGATCGGGGCGACCGCGAGCGTCTTGGCCGCTGGCTGTCCGGTCGCCTTGTTGGTGACCTGGAGGCCGCTCGAGGCCGAAACATCCACGAACCGGACCTGGCCCGGACGTCCACCGTCGTTGCGGAGCAGCCGGGGCACCTCGCCCGGGAAGTTCCAGGGTCGACCATAGGCGCGTCCAACTCCGGGGAGCTGGTTGTTCACCCCTAGGTCCAGCTCCGGGGACCAGCGGACGTAGCGTCCCACGTAGAGATCGAGATCGCCGTCGTTGTCGACATCGACCCACGCCGCGGCCGTGGACCAGTGCCCCGGCGCATCGCCCAGTCCCGCCTCGCGGCTGACATCGGCAAACCGCCCCGCTCCCAGGTTCCGGAACAGTTTCTCGCCCCCGACGCCGGTGAGAAGCACGTCCACCGCCCCGTCGTTGTCGAAATCCCCGCAGGCGGCCCCCATGCCGTAGAACGGTACATCGAAGCCCGAACCTGCGGTGATGTCCGTGAACCGGATGGCCCCGCCGGCCTCCGTGTCGTTCCGGTACAGCGCCGAGGTCGGCGGCGACTGGGTATTCCACCGCGGATCGCCAGGCCACCAGGACGAGTTCACGAACAGCAGGTCGGGGTCCCCGTCCCCGTCCGCATCGAACACCGCCACCCCACCCCCCATCGTCTCCGGGAGCAACCGCTGCCCTTGGGCGCCGTTCTCATGTCGGAAGCCGATGCCGGAGGCCGTGGTGACGTCGACGAACCGTGTCGCGGGCGGGCGGGCCGTCCGCAAGGACGGGGAGCCGGCGGGCTTCCCAGGGGATGGGGAGGACATCAGCCATCCGACGAGCAGCGCCGCCAGGGCGGCGAGGACCGCGAAGATCCAGACCAGACCGCGCAGGGCGCGCTCCTGTCGGGAGACGTCCGGTTCCGGGCCGTGACTCATGTCCACAAACCGTGCGGGACTCCGGTGGAACCTGCAAGGACCGGCCCCCTCGCCCACGCGCTCTTGCGAACCATTTACCCGGTTGCAACCCCCGTTTCCGGGTTCAGGCTGGCCTCATCATCGAGCCCTCCACAACCCTGCCGGCATCCGTCGACCGGACCCGGATCCGCCCCCTGTCGGTCCTCCTGTTCCTCCTCGGATGGACCCTCGTGGGTCTCGCCTTTGCGGGGCAGATGTATCTGACCCAGGCCAAGGTGGGACGGCCGGTCCCGTGGACCTTCGCCCTGGGGAGATCCCTCGCCGACTGGTACACGTTCGCCCTCATCTCCTGGCCGGCCATCACACTGGCCCGACGCTTCCCGATCGGCAGCGCTCCGGTCCACCTCCTGGTCGAGCTGCACCTGCTGGCCAGCGTGGTGTTCTCGCTGGCCTGGACCCTGATCCGAGCCGGGCTGACGGTGTGGATCGACGGCACCCCGTTCATGGAGACCCTCCGGTACGCGCTCGTAGCCACCCTGGTATTCAACATGCTGGTGTACTGCGCGATCGTGACCACGACCCATGCCGTCGGGTTCTATCGCCAGTCCCGTGAACGGGAGCGACGGGAGCTCGAGCTCGAGCGTCGGCTGGTCGAGGCCCGGCTGCAGACCCTCCAGATGCAGCTGAACCCGCACTTCCTGGTCAACGCGCTGAACGGGGTTAGCGCCCTGATGTACCGCGACATCGATGCGGCGGACACCATGCTGATGCGGCTGAGCGAGCTGCTCCGGGAGGCCCTGCAGCGGACGAAGCAGCCCTGGGTCAGCCTCCGGGACGACCTGGCCTTCCTCGACCGCTACCTGGGGATCGAATTGATCCGGTTTGCGGGCCGGCTGACGGTCCGGCACGAGATCGAGCCCGACACACTGGAACTGCAGGTGCCGAACCTGATCCTTCAGCCGCTCGTCGAGAATGCGATCAAGCACGGCATCGAACCGAAGGCCCAGGCCAGCATCATCACCCTACGGGCCTCCCGGACAGCCGAAGGCACCCTCCGACTCGAGGTGGAGGACAACGGGAGGGGCTACGATCCCGGGAAGCCGGTCCTCTCCGGAATCGGGCTGACCAACATCCGGGCGCGGCTCGAGCACCTTTTTGGGTCACGCGGTTCGCTGCGGCTCGATCCCGGATCCACCGGGGGCGTCAGGGCCATCGTCGAGTTCCCGGTCGTCGAGAGGTCCTGAACCCGGTCCGGGATGGGAACCGGCGGGAAAACCCGGCCGCGCAGGCCCCGACGGGCCGCAAAACCGGGAAATCCGTTGACGCTTCGCGGTTTGGGAACAGACTTCGATTGTCTTCGCACCTCTGCACCCGATTTTTCGATGAGCACTCCTTCTGAATCCCCCTCCTCCGCCCCGGCCGTATCCAAAGGACTCGAGGGAATCGTTGCTGCCCATACCCGTCTCAGCGATGTCCGCGGCGACGTCGGCCAGCTGATCTACTGCGGCTATGACATCGACGAGCTGGCCGGGAAGGTCTCCTACGAGGAGGTCGTCTACCTGCTCAACCACAACCATCTGCCGAACCCCAAGGAGTTGTCCGAACTGAAGACCACGCTGGCCGGCTACCGCGAGCTGCCGCAGGGGGTGATCGACATGCTCTGCCGGCTCCCGGCCGACTGTCCGCCGATGCACGCCATCCGCACCGGCGTGAGCGCCCTCGGCTGCTACGACACGATCGCCGATGACGACACCATGGATGCCCAGCGCCGCAAGGCCCTGCGCCTGATCGCCCAGATCCCTGTCGTTACGGCCTACTTCCACCGCGCCCGGCAAGGTAAGCCGCTCGTGCATCCCGATCCCACCCTCGGTGAGGCCGCCAACTTCCTGTATATGATCGACGGCGAGAAGCCCTCGGCCGAGAAGGTCAGCACCATGGACATGTGCTACGTGCTCCATGCAGACCACGGCATGAACGCCTCGACCTTCAGTGCCCGAGTCACCATTGCCACGCTGAGCGACATGTACTCGGCGATCACCACCGCCATCGGAACCCTGAAAGGCCCGCTGCCCGGCGGCGCCAACGAAGGCGTAATCAAGATGCTCCAGGAGATCGGGTCGCTCGATAAGGTCGACGCCTACGTCGACGAGTGCATGAAGCAGAAGCGCAAGATCATGGGCATCGGCCACCGGGTCTACAAGGTGCTCGACCCGCGTGCCCCGCACCTCAAGCGCATGGCCCAGATCCTGTCCGCCAAGCTCGGCGAACCGAAGTGGATCCAGATGTCGGAGCGGATTGCCGCCCTGATGCTCGAGAAGAAGAACCTTCACGCGAACGTGGATTTCTACAGCGCCACGGTCTACTACAGCCTCGGCATTCCGACCGACCTGTTCACGCCGATCTTTGCGATCGCGCGCACCAGCGGTTGGACGGCCCACGTGCTCGAGCAGCTCGCCGACAACCGCCTCATCCGGCCACAGTCGGTCTACACCGGCCCCGTCGGTCTCAAGGTCACGCCGCTCGAACAGCGCTGACCCCCCCGGAAGGACTGGTGATGGCAGGGATCCGGATGCCTCCGGACCGTCCCTGCCGGACACCTCCACGAAGGCTCCGAAACTTTCCCGTCCCCAATCGTCCCCGCATGAACATCCACGAGTACCAAGCCAAGCAGCTTCTCAAACAATATGGCGTCGCCGTCCCTCCCGGCGAACCCTGCACCTCGGTCGACCAGGCCCGCGCCATCGCCGAGAAGCTCTTCGGCTCCGGACAGAAGCTGCTGGTCATCAAGTCGCAGATCCACGCCGGTGGCCGTGGCAAG
>SYEM01000315.1 GCA_005801385.1 Verrucomicrobiales bacterium
GTGATCGATGAAGATGAGGAGGGGAGCGGTCGAGTGGCGGACCCCGAGGTTGCGGACCCTCGACTGGCGGAAGCCGGAGTCCTCCTGACGGACGTGGCACCAGGCGATCCGGCTGGGACGCAACAGGGACTCGACGGCGTTGGCGGTCTCGGGACGGGAGCCGTCGTCGGCGATCACCAGCTCGACGGCGTCCTCCGACTGTTGCATGGCAGACCGAAGCACGAGGCCCAGTGCCTCGGGCCAGTTGTAGGTGCTCACGATGATGGCGGCTTTCGGAGTCACGGAATCCACCCTCCGAGTGGGCAGCAGGTGGGGCCTGCCGCCAAACGAAATCCTGTTGCCCGGCCCGGTCGTGTCCGGCCGTCGTGCGCTGTTGCGATCCGGTTCATCCTTCCGCCACCTCGAGCAGGGCCTTCGCGTAGGACGTCGGACGTGGATCGTACCGTACGGTCCCTGCGGGGTCGCCGACCCGATGTAGGCCCTTCCGGGCCAGTTCCACGGATGCCGCGATCGCCCTCTGTATCGAATCCCGGTCCCGGATGGAAAAGGTCGTGACCACCGAGGGGTCCACCGCCTCGAGACACCCGATCCCTTCCTCGAACACGAGTCCAGTGCCGCACAGGACGGATTCCGGTCCGACCATGCCAAAGGGCTCATACGTGGAGCCGAGGATTGTGAAGTCTGCCGCCCGGTAGGCGGTCTCCATGTCCTCGATGTACCCGAGGAACTGGATCGGTGCCGGCCTCCCGTCCGGCATGCGGAGTCCCTGGCGACGATGTCCGGGCGGGTTTCCGGCGATGGCCAGGATCGGTGGGTTCGACATCCTGACGAGTGCGTCACAGATCGGATCCAGACCCTTCCGGCTGTGTCCTGTGGAAGGGAACAGGATCACGACGCCCTGCTCGGGCAGCCCGAGCGTCCTGCGGTGGCGTTGTCTCTCCGATTCGTCCGAAGCCGGCGTGAACGACGTGCCGATGGGTGGATACAGGACGGTGATCCGATCCTCTGCCACGCCGTAGAGCTCGGTCAGCTCCCGCGCGCACAGTCGGGAGAACGAGACGACCCGCCTGGGGAAGTGGTAGCTGGCGTGCTCCAAGTGGATTTGTAGGCGGTCAAACAGTCCGGGCCGTCGGCCTGTGCGTCGGAGGTAGCCTCGATGCGTTCCGGCACAGACCATGAGGTCCCTGGCCGGCACGGTGGCGAGAGCGATCTGGACTCCATCCAGCCGGGGTAGCAGGCGTCCGATGCGCCGATGGAGGGTCCACGTCCGGAGTCGCCTCGGAAAGGCCCAGACGGGGTGGGCCTGGACGGCGATGCCGAGCTTCTCGGCGACCCTCGCATCGACCTTCCGTGCCTGCACCCGGACGTCACGGCCCAGGTCTCGGACCCCTGTGCTGACATCCATGACGAACCGTTCCATGCCGCCGCCCCACTTGAAATTGTTGACGAACAGGTGGACGGGAGGCGGATTCGCCCCGACGGGGCCTGGGTGGTGCTGGGAGAGGTTCTCCATTCGGGATCCCGCGCCTCGGGTCCTGGATATGGGCATTGGGACGACCTGCCGGGACCGGCCTGCGGGTGGGCGACAAGAGGAACAACTGCATTGCAGGAGTGCAACAGCAACGCGATCCGTTGATTCGACAGGAGATTCCCATGCCTCGTTTTCGACGCGCCGCATTGCATGTCGTTCGCCGATCGGGTCGTCTTTTCCGCGCCGCCGGGTCGATGTTCCTCGGCCACTGCCTCCCATGAGCCTCCGAGTCCTACAGCTCAACACCCTGTTCCACGGGGGTGGAACCGATGACCAGTGTGTGAAACTTGCGATCGGTCTCCATCAGGCGGGTGTCGATGTGACTCTCGCGGGCCCGAGGGACCGGGAGCAGGCCGAAGTGGCGATCCGTTCGGGTGTGCCGCTTGAGGACACCGGCGACGAAGGGTTCATCAAGCTGCGGTACATCGCCCGCGTGGCCCGGATCCTCCGCCGGCGTCGCATCGAGATCGTCCACGCCCATCACGGGCGGGACTACTGGCCGGCCATCCTCGCCGCACGCCTGTCCCGGTGTCATCCCCGTCTCGTTCTGTCGAGGCACCTCGCCAAGAGTCCGGGTTCGTTGCCCGGCCGGTTCCTTGTGCTGAACCTCTGCGATGCGATGGTCGCCTGTTCGGAGTTCACCGCCCGGGTGCTACGCGAGGGTCATGCAGATCCGGGCTCACCGGAGGAGGAGCGACACTGGCGTCCGCCGATGTGGGGTCCCAGATCCAGGATCCGGGTGATCTACGGTGGGTTCGAACTCGACCGGTTCCAGCCGCTGCCCGAATCCGAATCCGGGGTCGTGATGTTGCGACGGCATTGGGGAGTGTCCCCGGATGACTTCGTCTTCGGCATGGTGGGGGGCTACGCACTCCCTCGCGGCAAGGGACACCGGGAATTTCTCGCGGCCGCGGCCCGGATCCGCGATCAGGTTCCCCGGGCGCGCTTCGTCATTGTCGGCCGCGGCGACATGGGCCCCCTGCTCGAGGAGGACATCCGGCGCCTCGGTCTCCGGGGAATCGCCACGCTTCCCGGGTATTCCCTCGAGATGCCGCTCGTCATGAATGCCCTCGACTGCCTGGTGCACCCCCAGATCGGCACCGAGGCCATGGGCAGCGTCGTGATGGAAGCGCATGCCTGCGGCAGACCGGTCGTGGCATCCTCCCTCGATGGCATCCCGGAGGCCTTCGGTTTTGGCGGGGCAGGCCAACTGGTTCCGCCCGAGGATGTCGACGCGCTGGCGGATGCCATGCGGCGTGTGGCGCTTGGCCCGCGGATTCCTGAGACGGAACGCCGGCGACTCCATGAGCGGGTCGCTGGACGGGTATCCCTCGCCCGCTATGCCCAGGACATGATCGGCCTGTATCGCGAGATCCTCGGGCCGGGGCAGCCCACGCGTCCCGGTCGCTCCCCGTCCGTGGGCTGAGTTTCCCCCGGGAGAGGTTGTGACAACGGCCCTGGCGCGGTCCGGGACCATGGAGTCCGGGGCAACCTCCCTGCCACTTGCCCACCAATGCGGTTGTCCTGTCGGAGATCTCCCGCCACTCTGCATCACAGTCATGTCGGAATCCATCTTGACGGAGTCGCCCTGGGTGAGGCGGGTCCGGCGCGCGTACCGCGCCTACCGGTATGCACCCGCGAGTCCGGCACATGGTCTCGTCCGACGCCTTGCCGGTGCGCTTGTCGGACGCCGGCATCGGATCCGTCTACGCAGTGGGATCTGGATGGAGGTTGATCTGGCCAGTGAGATCCAGCAGACCCTGTTCTGGACCGATGGGGACTATGAACCCCAGCTCCACTGGGTGGTCCGGGAGCTCGTTCCCACCGGAGCCCAGGTGGTCGATTGCGGAGCGAACACCGGGATCATCGGTCTGGTGGCCCGGCGTTTCAGGTCGAGTCCGGTCTCGTTCATCGAACCCCATCCCCGACTTGCGGAGACGGTGCGTCGAAATGTCGCCCTGAACGGCTGGGAATCCAGCTGCAGAGTGGTCGAGGCCGCGGCATCGGACACGGTGGGTGAAGCGGTGTTGTACGAGAACGCGGAAGAGGATGGAGCCCATTCATTGGATGCCGGATGGGTGGGTGGGCAGTTGGGGGGGCGTCAGTTCCGGATCCGCAAGGCCCCGTTGCCCGACCTTCTCGGCGACCTGCCGAATGGCCCCATCGGCCTGCTCAAGATCGATGCCGAGGGGCATGACCGCGAGGTCCTGGAGGGCCTGGGGTCGTGGCTCGACCCGGCCCGGATCGGCGCCCTGTACGTGGAGTTGGGTGGCGACGACCGGTGCCGGGGAGCGGACCTCCTTCGCCGCGCCGGGTTCACCGGGTTCGGCCAGCGCCCGCTCCGGCCCCGTCAGCAGCGTGCCCTCCTCCGTCGGCTGTACGCCGGTGAACCTGCCGTGCTGTTCGAGCCGATCCCACCGTCCTCGATGCCCGAGGGCGAGACCCTGTGGGTTCCGGCCGGGGGTGCGGTCGCCCGCCACCTCGGGCAACTCCGCCATCTCGCGGGCTGACCGGTGACTTCCACCGTGCCCATCCCGGCCGACGGCCATGCCCCGCTGGCCCCAGGGACTCCTGGCGTGTTCACCCGCCTGGAATCGTTTGGCGTCCGGGGGCTCGACGGGGGATCCCTGTCCCTGATGTACCACAAGCTGGGGCCCCGCCCCCGGGGAGTCCGGTTGAAGGGACTGTATGTCCCAGCCCGCCTCTTCCGTCAGCAGCTCGGGGATCTCCAACGGGCCGGATATCGTTCTGTGTCGATGCACGGGCTCGCCTCCGACGGCGAGGCGCGGAGGGTTGCCCTGACCTTCGACGACGGATTCGTGAATGTGCTGACCCACGGCCTGGAGCCGCTCCGGGAGTCGGGTTTCCACGCCATCCAGTTCCTGGTGTCGGACCTTCTTGGAAAGACCAACCTCTGGGAACAGCAGCAGGGCGAGGCCTCCGAACCCCTGATGGACGCCTCGCAGATCCGGGACTGGATGGCGGCCGGCCATGGGATCGGGGCCCACACCCGGACCCATCCCTGGCTGACCCGCATCCCGTTGGCGGAAGCCCGTGAAGAGATCCTTGGGAGCAAGGCACGCCTCGAGGATCTGTTCGGGGTTCCGATCCTCCACTTCTGCTATCCCTACGGGGATTGGAATCCCGCCGTTCGGGACCTGGTGGAGGAGGCCGGTTTCGTCACCGCATGCACGACCGAGCCGGGACTCAATCGCCCCGGAGGAGACCCGTTCCGGTTGAGGCGTCTGACGGCCCGGTATGCGTCGAGGAACTGGGCCAACTTCGGCCGACTGCTGCGTCGATGGCTGGGGTGACCGACGCCCTGTCCGGATGGGGTCCCACCCGGAGCCGTGGAGGGAACGCGGCGGGCTACTTCGGGGTGGATCCCGGGGTGCCGCCCGATTGCAGGAACGCCAGAAGGTCCAGGATCTCGTCCTGACTGAAGTGATTCAGCAACCCACCCGGCATCGGGGAGACCGTCGAGGCGGACCGGTCCCGGATGTCCACCTTCAGCACCCGGGTCGGACGGCCCGACAACGGATTCACCACCACCTCCAACGCGTCAGGCGTCTCCCCAGCGATCGCGCCTGTGATCACATCCCCGCTCTTCAGGGTGATCACCTGGGTCTGATACTGGGGCGGGACGCTCGCGTCGGGCTCCAGGATCGACCTCAGCAGGTCCGCAGCCCCATAGCGGGATCCCACGCTCGTCAGATCGGGACCGGTCGATCCCCCCACGCCGTCGAACCGGTGGCAGGCGTCGCATCGGGCCTCTTGGTAGACCGTCTGGCCCTGGAGCAGGTCCCGTCCCTGGCTCAACTGGCCGAGGACGGGCTGAAGATCCGCAACGGTCCACTCCTTCACCTTCTCCCGGAACCGGGCCTTGGTCTGGGGCAGCTTCTGCTGCGCCATCATCCCGGCCAGCGCGGCCTTCTGGTCGTCGGGCACCTTCTCGAAGGCGTCCTGACGCAGGTAGCGGAGGTAGTTGTCGAAGCTGTAGCCGCTCGACGGCTTGAGTCCGACGTCAGCAAACCACTGGACCATCTGGCGCGGGAAGGCGGTGCTGCGCTGGGCCATCGGATCCTCCTTCGGTCGGCCGAACCACTGGAAGTAGCGCTGGCGGAGCTCGGGGGTCCATCCCGCGGTCACGATCCGCAGGGGTGCCTGGAAGGCCATCTGGTCCTCCTGCGTGGTTGCGGCGTCGCGGAGAGCGAGGGCCTTGGCCACGACGTCAGGGGCATTGAGCGCTGCGAGCAGGGCGAGGAGTTCCAGGTCCTTGGCCTTGGACCCGGTCGGGAACTGGCCCGACAGCTTCTCGAGGGCCTGGGCACGGATGGCATCAGAAATGCCATGACGCGCGAAGCTCACCTCGATGACACGGAGCTTGATCAGGTAGTCCGTCTCGTTGAGGGACGACAGCGTCCACCGGCCGAGACCTTGGAGCAGGGGGCCCTGATCCTCGCGACTGCCGACCCGGGCCAAGGCGAGCCCGGCGGTCAGGCCGGTCGTGGACTGGGTTTCCGAGAGGACCTTCTCCCGCCACTGGGCCGCCGGAATCGCCTCGAGCGCCACTCGGGCCGCATGTCGGACGGTGGCGTCCTCATGTCCGAGGGCCGGCCAGATCGACTCCACCGTCCCCGGGGCGGCCGACGGATGGAACCCCTCCAGCCGACGCCGCTCCATTCGGGCCGTCTTCTCCGGGGTCATCACCGCGATCGACAAGCTCTTCGGTTCGGTGGACTCCGAGCCCGTATAGCGGACCCGATAGAGTCCCGACGGAATGCCACGTCCTCCGGTGATGAAATACAGGGCGCCGTCGGACCCGATCACAGCATCGGTCACATTGAGCGGTCGTCCACGGACGAGTGTCTCGAACGTGCCGGTGTAGCTGGAACCCTTTGGTTGCAGGTGGAACACCAGGATCCGGCCCATCGTCCAGTCGAGCCCGATCATCGCCCGCTGATAGCGATCGGGGAACTTCGCCCCCTTGGCCGAGATTAGCCCCGAGGGCGAACCCAGTCCCGCATCCACGACGGCCGGAAGCGAGTCGGCGTAGTAGGACGGCCACTTCAAGGACCAGTCCCGGTAGCCGTGGTCCACCCCGCTCACGAGGTGGAGCAGTCGATTCGGACGGTACCACGGCACGCCCCAGTCCCCCTCGCTGTCGCTGTCGAAGGCGAACAGCTCGCCATCGACATTGAAGGCGATGTCGTAGGCGTTGCGCTGCCCAGCCGCGAAGAGGGCGACGGTCTGTCCGTCGGGTGAGATCCGGAGGACGTGTCCGCCGGGTGGGGTGAGACCGGGTTTGGGTCGGGATCCGTCGGACACCGGGGGCAGGACCGAATCGATGGCGAAATGCTGGACCGGGGAGCGGGCGGGCAGCTGGGGGTCCACCTGGACCATGTTGCCGGCGACCACATACAGGTTGCCGTCGGGTCCTTGGACAATCGCGTGGGCCCCATGCTCGCCGGGCGCCCCGTTCTTGTCCTGCGGCGACCAGCGATGGAGGACCTCGACCCGGTCGTACTGGTCATCCCCGTCGGTGTCTGTCGTGCGATACAGCTGATACCCCTCGGGTCCATGGGCGTTCGCGTAGAGGACATTCGACACGGCGAGCAGTCCCATGGCGCCGCGGAGCGGGGTGGTCAGCGTCTCCATCCGGGCGATGCCGCCGGCGGGGTCGAGGCTCAGGCGGAGCAGGGGCTCGGCGCCCTGCGGACTGATCAGGAGCCGGCCCCTGGGGTCGACGGTCATGGAGATCCAGGAGCCTTCGCCGAGGTCGGCGCTGTGGACGAGGTCGACCCCGAAGTTTGTGAGGGTCTTGAGGCTGGTGGCGGCCGGGGGCTGGGGGGCGAGCGGGACCTGTCCCCACGGCGCCACCCCGACCGGGCCGAGGGAGGTGGCGGGCTTCCAGCCATCGGTGCCATTGGCCGAGGTCTCCCAGGTCCCGTCGGTCACGACCCCCTGGCTCAGTCCATTGGTCTGGATCATTTCGAGTCGGACGAGGAGTCCCGCGGCGCCGGCGGCATTGCGGGCCTTGACCTGAATCAGGTGGGGGCCGGGGGGGAAGTTGCCGGGAAGGTTCCCCCGGGTGGGCTGGTCCCAGAGGTTGTTCTTGAGCTGGTGCCGGTCGTCGAGGTTGAGCTCGGCCTGGTTGTCGGCCGCCAGGATCACACTGACCTTGTTGACGCCGGGCGGGGCCTGGAAGGACTTGCGGAAGTACCGGATCTCCTGGTCGGCCGGCGGTCCGCTCCAGATCCATTCGGGCTTCGGGATCGCGGCGAGGATCTGGGTGAGGGTGGCCAGGGCAAGCAGGGTCCGGAGCATGGGGGAACTCTATCCAGAGGTCGTCGGATGGAAAGAGGCCTGTAGGGGCTCAAGTTTCGCTCCCGGAACGTTGCCGGCCGGCGGTTTTCGTGCACTGCTTTGGACACAGTGAACAGTCGCATCACATCGGTGTGTCTGGCTGCGGTCGCCGGTGGGGCCGTGGGGTATCTTGCGGGTTCGGGCCGCAGGTCCGAGGCACCCCCTGCGGGAGTCGCCGTGACGGCTCCCGCCGCCCCGGTCGCCCGTGTCGGGAGCTCCGCCGCCGAGCGTCCGACGGCGCCCGAGGTGCTGGTTCGACCCGACCAGGTGGCGGCTCTGCTGACTGGAATCCAGAAGGAGCCGGATCCTGAGCTCCGACGCGACCAGCTCCGGGTGTTGGCCGCCCGGATCGCCCCCTCCGATGCCGCGGCCTGTCTGGACATCGCGCAGTCGATCCTGACCCCGGAATACCTGTACGTCTTCCGCTACCGGCTTCTGGAACTGTGGGCGTCCCGGGTGCCCCAGGCCGCCCTCGCGTGGACGCAGGCGCTTCCCAATCGGGAGGATCGCGAGTCGATGCTCGATGCGGTCCTGCATGGATGGGTCCTGTCGGATCCGTCAGGGATGGTGCGCTGGTTCTCGACCCTGCCCAAGGGACCGGACCGCAAGGCGGCACTGACCCCGTTGGCGCTGGCGCTGGGCCGGTTTGCCCCCGAGGTGGGGCAGGCGTTTCTCAAGGGTTTCCCTGAATCCAACGACCGCCGCGAGTTCCTCATCGAATTCCTGGGGGCGTGGGCCGACATCGATCCCAGAGCGGCGGCCCGCTCGGTGACACTTGAGACGTTCGTGGGCCAGGAGTCGCGCCTCGAGTTCCTCCTGACGAAGCTGGCGGGGGTCGACGTCGAGGCCGCCATCGCCTTCATCGGCGAGCGTCCCACCAGCCGCCTCCGGCTCCAACAGCTCTGGAGGCCGATCCTTCAGGCGGTGGGCCAGAAGGATCCGGCAAAGGCCGCCCAGATCGCGTCCCGGATTCCGGATGGGCCCCACCGGAACGAGCTTCTGCCGGAGGTGGGCCGGGATTGGGCGGCGAAGGATCCCCGGGCGGCCCTGGCCTGGTTGGAGCAGATGCCCGACACCCCGACCCGGGCGCGTCTGGCCGTGGCGGTGGCCCAAGGGATGGCGTCGGAGTCCCCGGAGGCGGCTGCGGCCCTCCTCGCCCGCACGAAGCTGGGTCCGGGACAGGCGTCGGCGTTCCGCGATGCCGCCATGGCCTGGGCCGAGAAGGATCCCCGTGCCGCCTTTGAGTGGGCCTCGAAGCTCGACCATCCGCAGGGGCGGGTGAATGCCTTGACCGGCCTGATGCAGGCCTGGGCCCAGGAGGATCCCCGGGCGGCGTCGGCCGCCGCGCTGGGGCTGTCGCCCGGACAGGCCCGGGACCAGGCCCTGCAGTCGGCCGTCACCCAGTGGGTGGAGGTGGATCCCAACGCCGCGCGGGAATTCGTCCAGCAGCTCCCGCCGGGTCGGACCCAGCAGAATGTGGTGGGCCAGCTCGCCTGGCACATCGGCAACAAGGATCCCCAGGCGGGCGTGGCCCTCGTGGACGCCCTCCCCACGGGTCCCGCTCGCACCATGGCGGCGGCGTCCCTCGTAGCCGGGTGGTCGGCCTCGGACGTCGCGGGTGCCGCCCAGTGGGTCCAGTCCCTCGAGGAAGGCCCGATGAAGCAGCAGCTCCTCGCCTCGGTGGTCGAGAACTGGGGCGAACAGGACTTCGCCGGTGCCGCCCGAGTCCTGGATGCCAACCCGGGGGCCGGGTCGCCCTCGGCCGCGACAGGGCTCGCAAGTCGATGGGCCCAGAGTGATCCCGATGCGGCCGCGGCCTGGGCGCGGACCCTGCCCACCGGTGACCTGCAGGATACGGCGTTGGCGGCGGTCTCGATCTCCCTGGCGCAGTCCCATCCCGCGAAGGCCGCCGAACTGGCGCTCAGCCTACCCCCAGACCGCCAACGCGAGGCCGTCGTCGGCATCGTCAGTCACTGGTCGGGTGAAGACCCTTCGGACGCCGCCGGATGGGTCGGGCGATTCCCACCCGGGGAGCTGCGTGACCAGGCCGAATCGGTCCTGGTCCAGCAATGGTCCAACCAGGATCCCTACGCCACGGCGGCCTGGCTCAAGGACCAGCCGCAGGGCGGCATGCGCGATGCCTCGACCGCGGCCCTTGCCCGCAACCTCCGCGAATACGACCCCAACGCCGCCTCCGCCTGGATCGAGTCCATGCAGGACCCGACCCAACGCCAGCAGGCGCAGGAGGAGCAGTTCCGCTGGTGGTCCCAGCAGGATCCGGCCTCGGCGCAGTCGTGGCTCGACAGGAGCTCGGTGCCCGCCGAGGTGCGTCAGCGTTGGGTGGAGCAGCTGCAGAAGCCGTAGAAGACCTCCTTCGGATGGGGAGGGGCCTTCATGCTGAGCCGTGGAGGGTGCGGACGAGAACCCACCGTCGTTTCGCGGGGTAGCAACCTGGTCCCTCAGATCCCCATCTCAATCCGCCGCGCGTTGCGCACCCGTGAAGCCGGTCGGAATCCTCGCCAGGGTCAGATGGGCCCGACCCCATCCCCAGCTCCACCCAACCCTCGCGGGGAAGATCGGGACCCAGCGCGTTGGCCCCCAAGCGACTGTCTTCCACGATCCCAGTCCGATCCGTGGTCCCGCGGGCCCCTCTCCAGGAATCCGCAGCGGGTCCAGGCTTGATTCACCACGGCCCCTCCGGGCTCACAGTCCGCAGGCCTTGCGGGCGCGGGACAGGACCCCGTCGGCCACGGCCTGGGCCCGTTGGGCTCCGTCGCGGAGGATCGACTCGACATGGTCGAGGTTCGACGCCAACTCGGCCCTGCGGGCACGGGCGGGGGCAAGGAAGTCCCAGTAGTGCTCGAACAGGGCCTTCTTCACGTCGCCATAGCCGAGGCCACCCGCCTTCAGGCGGTTCTCCCAGTCGAGCGCTACGGCGGGTGGTGCCACCAGCTTGAGCAGCTGGATTGCGATGTTCTGGTCGGCATCGGGCTTGGGCTCGGCCGGGAGACGGCTGTCGGTCTTGATCCCCATCACCTTCTTCCGGAGCGCCTTCTCCTCGCCGAACAGCTCCAGGGTGTTCCCGTAGCTTTTGCTCATCTTCTGCCCGTCGACCCCCGGCACCACGGCGACTTCGTCGCGGATGCGCGGCTCGGGGATCACAAAGACCTCCCCGTACAGTTGGTTGAACTTCGCGGCGATGTCCCGGGTCATCTCGAGGTGCTGCTTCTGGTCGCGGCCGACCGGGACGATGTTGGAGTCGAACAGGAGAATGTCCGCGGCCATGAGGACGGGATAGGCGAAGAGCCCGTGGTTGACCTTGTCGAGGTCCCCCGAGGCGAGCTTTTCCTTCTTGTCCTTGTAGCTGTGGGCACGTTCCAGGAGGCCCATCGGGGTGACGGTGCTCAGGAGCCAGGCCAGCTCCGTGACCCGCGGCACGTCGCTCTGCCGCCAAAAGATGCAGCGTTTCGGATCCAGTCCGCAGGCCATGAAGTCGAGGGCCACGTCGAGCGTGTACTGCCGTCGCAGGGCCGCGTCGGTCAGGCTGGTCATCGAGTGGTAGTCGGCGATGAAGTAGAAGGCCTCGCCCTGCTGCTGCAGTTCGATGGCCGGTTTCATGGCGCCGAAGTAGTTGCCCAGGTGGAGGGCCCCGCTGGGCTGGATGCCGGTCAGGATGCGCATGGTCGAGTGGAGCCTGAGGTGCGGGAGTCGACGAGGGAAGTGGGGACTTGCGCTGGCCAACAGCGGGTCTCCGTGGTATCCCCTCCACGTTCAAAGGGCCGCCTTGCGCGGCAAACCTCATGGCGACGCGTTCCCTGAAGAAGAAAAGCGTGGTGCTGGATCCGGTGGAGCCGAAGGTGACACCCCCGCCACCCTCCACCGACACCACCTTCCTACGGCGTCCCAAGATCGCCTCCCGGTCCCGGAAGCGGGATATGCCGGAGGGACTCTGGTTCAAATGCCCGGAGTGCGGGGCGCTCGTCTATGACAAGGAGTTCGACGACAACCTGAAGGTCTGTCCCAAGTGCGAACACCACTGCCCGATCGGCGCCCGCGAACGCATCCACTCCCTGGTGGAGACCTGCTCCTTCGAGGAGATGGATGCGGACCTGGAATCGGTCGACATCCTCAAATTCACCGGCGTCGCCAGCTATCAGTCCAAGCTGGCCGCCAACCGGAAGAAATCCCCGCTGCTCAAGGATGCCGTCGTCACGGGCATCGGTCTGATCGGAACCCACCGCGTCGCCCTCGGGGTCATGGATTTCAGCTACCTGGGCGGTTCCATGGGCTCCGTCGTGGGTGAGAAGCTGACCCGTCTCATTGAGGCGGGTACGGACCGGGGCATTCCGGTGATCATCATCTCCGCCAGCGGCGGGGCCCGGATGTACGAGGGCATGTTCAGCCTGATGCAGATGGCCAAGACCTGTGGAGCCCTGGCCTACCATGCCCGGCTCAAGCTCCCCTACATCTCGATCCTGACCCATCCGACCTATGCGGGTGTCATTGCCAGCTTTGCCACGGTTGGGGATCTCATCATCGCCGAACCCCGGGCCGAGATCGGGTTCGCCGGGGCGCGCGTCATCAAGGACACCACCCAGGCCGAGCTGCCGCCGGGATTCCAGACCGCGGAGTTCCTCCAGGCCCATGGGCTGATCGACGCCATCGTCGCACGTCGTGACATGAAGGCGAAGCTGATCACCTATCTCGACTTCATGGGCCGCAAGGCGGTCTGAGGCGGATCAGACCGGGATCAGACCGTCTTGGCCGCACCCGGGTTTGGTTCCGGGATGGGGTCCGCCGCCTGTGGATCGAGGATCACGGTCTGCGAGGGCTGGTCCTGGCTGGTGTTGAACACGCGGATCCGTGTGGCACCGATCGCATCCAGGCGTTTGTGGACGGTCTTGAGGGCGAGCTCGGGCCGGTTGCACTCCCGGCTGAGGTGTCCGAGATGGATCTCCTCGAGCGGTCCCTCGGCCAGGTGTCCGGCGACCTCCGCCGCGGCGTCGTTCGACAGGTGGCCATGCCGGCTGAGGATCCGCTGCTTCAGGCTCCAGGGACGCTTCATGTCCTCCTGCAGGAGCCGCAGATCGTGGTTGGCCTCGAGCAGGAGCAGCCTGGCTTGCCGGACCCGTTCGAGGATGAGCTTCGTGGCGTGTCCGAGGTCGGTGAGGAAGCCGATCGATCCCGCATGCGTCTCGAGGACGAACCCGACCGGGTCCATGGCATCGTGTGGGACGCTGAAGGTCTGCACCTCAACGGACCCGACGCTGAATCGGCTGCCGGTCTCGAAGGTGACGAAGGGCAGGGGGGTGTCCTCGAACTCTTTCTGGATCGCCTCGCGGGTCAGTCGATTGGCGTAGATGGGGACCCCGAGCCGTCCGCACAGGGTGCCGAGGCCCTTGATATGGTCGGAATGCTCATGGGTGATGAGGATTCCAGACAGCCGCTCCGGGGTCCTGCCGATGCCGGCGAGCCGCTCGCGGATCTGTCGTGCGCTGAATCCGGCATCGATCAGCAGCTGGGTGTCGCCGGCCTCGAGAAGCGCGCAATTCCCGCTGCTGCCACTGCCAAGGATGGTGAACCGGACGGACACGTCCGGGAGGATTGGGAGGGGCGTCTGAACTCTCAACCCTCAAAGGGAGGCAACTCAGGCCACGCGGGCGAGTTGAGTGTTGAGGGTCGAAGAGCCTCAGAGCATCGAGTACACCGCGAGGGAGAAGAGCATGCCGGCGATGCCGATGATCGTCTCGCAGACGGTCCAGGTCCGAAGCGTCTGGTTGACGGTGAGCCCGAGGGAGTCCTTCACGATCCAGAAACCCGAGTCGTTGAGGTGCGACAGAAAGAGCGAACCGCAGCCGATGGCAACCACGATCAGGGCCTTGTGGGTCTGACCGAGCTCCGGATGCAGCGCGATCACCGGGACGAGCAGTCCCGAGGCGGTTGTGATGGCCACGGTGGCGGAACCGGTGGCGACACGGATGAAGGCCGAGACCAGCCAGCCGTAGAGAAGGGGGGAGAGATGGGCTGCCTCACCCAGTCGGCCGATGGATTCCGCCACACCGCTGTCCCGGAGCACCCGGGCGAATCCGCCGCCTCCCCCGATCACCAGCAGCGTCATGCCCACCGAGGCGACGCAGCCCTCGGTGGACTTCAGCACTTGGGTGGCCGTGTAGCCGCATCGGGTCCCCAGGGACCAGCTGGCGAACAGCACCGCAACGGTCAGGGCCATCGTCGGGTTGCCCAGAAACGCCCAGAGCTCGCGGGCGGGATTGCCCTTCGGCAGCATGAGCTCAGTCACGGTCGTGATCAGCATCAGCACGACCGGCAGGAGGATGGAGAAGAGGGTGAGTCCGAACCCGGGCGGAGTGAACCCGGCCGCGGACCGCTCGGCGACCCGGGGCACCGGCGGCGCCTCGGCCGCGACCCGACCAATGACGAACCGAGCTAGTATCGGCCCGGCGACGCCTGCGGTTGGCAACCCGATCACCATGCCCCAGAAGAGCACGAGCCCCATGTCGACCTTGAGCATCTCGACGGCCACGACAGGTCCCGGATGCGGGGGCATCACCCCATGCATCACCGAGAGGCAGGACAGCAGCGGGAGGGTCAGCAGCAGGAACGGCTGCTTGGTCTCGTGGGTGAGGGTGAGGAGGATGGGAAGGAGCAGGATGAGGCCGACGGCGAACCAGGTGGTGAGCCCGACGGCGAGGGCAAGCGCCATGATGCACCATTGGATGTGTCGGGGGCCGAAGAACGCGGCGAAGCGCTTGGCGAGGACCTCGGCTCCGCCGGACTCTGCGAGAAGCTTTCCGAGCATCGTGCCCAGTCCGATGATTGCCGCAATGCCGCCCAGCGTGGCCCCGAGGCCGTCCGAGAACGTCTTGGCCACTCCGAGCAGCGTGTAGGGCACCTCCTTGCCGGCGGCATCCTTGACGATGCGCCCCGTGGCGACGGCGCCGGCGCCGACGAGCAGCGAGGCGAGCAGGAGCGAGATGAAGGGGTTCACCTTGAACCGGGTGATCATCAGCACCAGGGCGCCGATTGCCGCGAGGGCCAGCAGCACCATCTTCCAGTCGGTGGGCGTGAGCATGGGAGTCCCCGGAGTCTGACATGGGGACTCCCGGGGATCCGAGGAGGAAATCGGAGCCGGCGGTGCTCGTGGAGGATTCGGATGTGGGGAAGCCGCGACGCCAGACCGGCTCAGGGTTTCACCCAGACCGCAGGCTCACCCGCCATGCCCGTGCGGCCGATCGGTACGAGTCTCACCTCGTCGGGAATCTCCTGGCGAAGCCGCCGATCGAAGGACCGCTCGCGGGTTCTGGGCGGCAGCCACTCATCCCGCCATTCGAAGCCGTACCGGCTGCGGAGCACCTGCACTCGCACGACCGCGTTGGTGTCGGAGTCCCACTTGAGACTGAGCAGCGCATTCCGGAGCGAAAGGCTGCCCTCGAGCTTCGGGGTGCCGGGCGCTTCTTTCCCAAGCCACGGCGTGGCCGGCACCAACGCCGGGCGGTTGAACAGGTCACGGCCGAGGGCTGCGGCGACCCCACCCTGGTTGTCCTGTAGGCTGCTCGCGTTCCAGAACAGGACCCCGTCGGCATGGTCCCGCCGGCTGATCCGGACCTGGTTGAGGATGTCGGCCGGCGGGATCTTGCCGCCGGTCTCGGCGCTGTTGAGTCCCGGTACCAGCAGCCGTTTCCGGGTGTTCTGGGATGTCCACCAGCGCAGCAGGGGATCGAACGCCTGTTCCCGCTGCGACAGCGCCCAGTAGAGCTGTGGCGCCATGTAGTCGCACCAACCCGAGTTCAGCCAGAGTCTCGGATCGGCGTAGAGCATCCCATACTGGTCCAGTCCCCGGATCCCCGGTGGAGTATTGGGACGCCAGATGCCGAACGGACTGATGCCGACCTTCACCCAGGGTTTGGCCCGGTGGACGGCCGAGTAGAGGGATTCGACGAACCGGTTGACGCACTCCCTGCGCCAGTCGCCCTGGTCGAGTTTCCCGCCGCTGCGCCGGTAGCGCTCGTAGCTCCGTCCGTCCGCGAAGGGCAGCAGGACGCCATCCGCCATCTTGATCGGATAGGGATAGAAGTAGTCATCGAAGTGAAGTCCATCGATGTCGTATCGGCTGACGATGTCGAGGGCGACCTTCAGGACGTGATCCCGGGCCTCTGGAATTCCGGGGTCGAGCCAGCGATAGGGCCCGTAGGCGATGATCCAGTCGGGGTGTCGTTGGATCAGGTGGCCGCTGGCGATCGGCGAGACCGTCTTGTTGTAGCGGGCCCGGAAGGGATTGAACCAGGCGTGCAGCTCCAGTCCGCGGGCATGGGCCTCGTCGCAGGCAAACCGTAGCGGATCATAGGGCGGATTGGGCGCCTGACCCATGCGGCCCGTCAGGTACTCGCTCCAAGGTTCGAGGGACGACGCATAGAGGGCGTCAGCCCCGGTCCGGACCTGAAGGATGACCGAGTTCAGGCGGAGCCGGAGGGCGAGATCGAGGAGTGCCCGGAGTTCGGCTTGTTGTTGCGCGGTCTGAAGCCCGGGACGCGAGGGCCAGTCGATGTTGCCAACCGAGGCCACCCACATGCCACGCATCTCACGGTCGATCGGAGGGGGTTCCGTGCCGACAGGCCGCGGCTGGAGGGCCCATGCGGGCAGGGTCAGCACCATCAACCCGATCCACCACGCCAGCCCACGTCCACGCATGAGGACGAGGCTGACCGGCGGGGAACAGCCAGGCAAGCGAGGCGATGCGAGGACGAAGGCGGGTGGTTCAGGCGAAGTCGTACACCACGACCTTCGTCCAGAGATGGCGGCAGTTCTCGACGAACTTCACGTGCTCGGGATGAACCTGATAGTCGTCCTGCGCCTTCTTGTCGGGGAAGATGAGGTTCAGGGCGATCTGATAGGACTGGTCCACGACCGGCCGGTGGCTTCCGACCATCCTGCCCATGTGGAACTGGAGTACGCCCGGGATGTCCTTGAGGTACTGGTTGCCCCCGGCGAGGAGCAGGTCGGGCGCCTGGGGGTTGGACGGATCGGTCCAGAAGATGACGACGTGTGAAAAGGCCATGTGTTGGGCCACAGATCCAATC
Source organism: Verrucomicrobiales bacterium (assembly GCA_005801385.1). GTDB lineage: Bacteria > Verrucomicrobiota > Verrucomicrobiia > Limisphaerales > UBA9464 > UBA9464. The sequence continues at coordinate 16,993 of SYEM01000315.1, forward strand.
ATGGATTCCACCGATCGGGAAGAGGGCTCCCGTGATCTTACACAAGAAACCAGGAGTCCCCGGTTCAGCTGCGGGTTTCAGGGTGGATCGGCTCTGGTTCAGCAAACCTGCAATCAATTTTCCCGCCAAACCCATTGACGCCCCAACCGATTGTGGGCTACGTGGTTACACGGCCCTCGATGTAGGGGGTTCTGGATTCCGATATGCGATGTCCGAAATGTGGCGGGCAGGATGACAAGGTCATCGACTCCCGTGCGTCCCGGGAAGGGGCGGTGATTCGGCGTCGTCGGGAATGTCTCCTGTGCCAGCATCGGTACACGACCTACGAGGAGATCGAGCGGGAGGAGTTCTTCGTGGTGAAGCGGGATGGCCGACGGGAGCCGTTCTCCAAGGACAAGCTTCTGACGAGCATCCAGAGGGCCTGTCAGAAGCGATCGGTGTCGGAACAGGCGATCGCGGATCTTGCAGAGCGGGTGACGAACGATCTGACCGAGCGGTTTGATCGTGAGGTGACCGCGCAGGCGATTGGTGAGCGGGCGATGCGGGAACTGCGCGCGCTGGATCCGGTGGCGTATGTCCGGTTCGCCAGCATCTACCGGGAATTCCAGGAGGTCGGGGAGTTCGTGGAGGAGGTCAACCGGCTCGCAACCCTGCCGGTGCCCGACCAGCGTCAGATGGCCCTCCTGGCCGAGCCCGAGGATGGGGAGGGGACGGCAGGAGGGAAGGGATGATCGCCCTTCGACGGGATTGCCTCCTGATCGCGTCCAAGGACGGACCCTTCATCCCCTGCTCGATGGAGCACCTGACGATCGAGTTCGTCGGGCCGGCGTCCCAGATGCTGGATCCGGAGGTTCTACGGCATGCCTCTGCCGCGGTGATCCACTATTTCAAGGTCGAGCTCGGTTGCGAGGTGGTCAGTACCAGCCAGTTCACGGAAGCCCTGACCCAGGTGCTGGCGGGACTCGGGGTGTTTCTCGAACCCAACCCGGATTCCGGAGACGAGTCCTCGACGGTCCGGGTCCTGGACCTGTGGACCCTCGCCTCCGGGGCCAGCCAGCTCGGTGAGCTGGAGTTCTGTTGGCGGCTTCGATCGCTCCTCCGGGAGTTCCTTAGCGAAAAGCCTGAGCGCATCGAATTCCGAGGCCTCCGTGGCTGTGTCAAGGTCCTCGCCGACCGTCAGCACTGGTGTGAGACCTGCGATCGGGTGGAGACCTGGATCGTCGATCTGGTGCGGGGCTGGTATGCCCGGGAGCCGGCCGCTGCAGGAATCCCGCTGGTGATGAGCTGACCGGTTGACGGATCGTCGTCGCACGTCGAAGGAGGAAATCCATGACACTGTTTGAACGCATCATCGCCCGGGAGATCCCGGCGGACATCGTGTACGAGGACGATACCGTGATCGCGATCCGCGACATCCATCCGCAGGCGCCCGTCCATGTCCTTCTGGTGCCCAAGCGTCCGATTCCTCGGATCGGCGCCGCCAAGCCAGAGGATCAGCAGATCCTCGGGCACCTGCTGCTCAAGGCGGGTGAGGTGGCGCGTCGGCTCGGGCTGGAAGCGTCCGGATTCCGGCTCGTGATGAACCACGGAGCCGACGGCGGGGAGACGGTGCCGCACCTGCACTGCCATCTGCTCGGAGGCCGCCCGCTGGGCTGGCCTCCGGGCTGAACGCGTCGGTCGGCGTTTAGCCGCCGAACGGGTGGGTAGCGCGCCAGAGCAACCAGGTCTGTTCCTCGGCGTAGGCGGTCGGTCGGGGGTAGCTGATCGCCTCGGTGATGTCGCCGCTCAACCCGTCCTGTCCCAGCACCGCGGCGGCCCGGTTGAGAAGGGCCTTGGGACTGTGCGCCACGACGCATTTCACGAGGTTTCGGTATTTCTCCCCCAGATTGTCGGGCTCCGACGGATTCGTGAACTCCGGCATCTGATCGAACATCAGGCGGTCAAGGGTCGCGAGGAGTCGCTGCTCGGTGCCGTGGATGAAGATCTCCAGCTTGAACTCCCGCTGGTCGAATCCGGCGCAGACGACCGACACATCGGCCCAGGGGGCGTCACAGGCCCTTCCGAGCGCATCGAACACGACGAGCCGATCGTCGGTGCCCTGTAGGACCGTGAACAGGGTCGGTTCCGGGACCCTGGGGAGTTCCGATTCCGGAGCGACCTCGACCTCGACGCCCTCCTGTCCGAGGCTGCCCTGGAGAAAGAGGGCATCATCGAGGTCCAGGTTCCGGGCCAGGAGCCCGAAGGCATCGTCCGCGACAAACCTGGCATCGGCCGGGGTGAGTCCGCGTCCGGAGGCGAAGGCGCGGTGGAGGGCCTCGACGGGTGGGCGTTCGAGGGTCTTCTGGATGAGGGCGTAGGGCATGGACGGGACTGCGATGACGAGACGGCGGCGATCTTCTGCTGGAACGTCCCTGAAGGCAAACCGTGGGTGGGCCTGCGGAGACGGGGAGGAAAGACGGGAAGGATGGGCCCTTGGAACTTCTGTGCTCCGTGGGATTGGTGTGGTTGGTGGGTGGGTGCCGCAGTGCCCTGCGGCACTGGGTGCGACAGCACCCACCCGTGGAGCCGGCAGTGCACCCGGATCCTCAGGCGGGTACCACACGTGGAAACGGAGAAATGAACGTCATTCAGGGCCACTGGGACTCGGAAAAGTCACGACGGAGAGCGGTGAAGACCTCCGCCTTGTTTGGCCAACCACTCGGCAGCCGACTCGACGGCGACGGGGCCACGTTGTTCGCGCTGACGCAGGTGACGCACCAGCAATGTGGCGGCCGCGTTGGGAAAGCGCACAGCGGTTGCAGCGAGGTAGGAGGGAACCGAGGGATCCGACCACTTGCATTCCACAAGGTGGACCAAGGTGCCCGCCTCGCAGACCGCGAAGTCGATCTCCCGCCCGTCCTTGTCGCGGATGTACTGCAGCGCGGCGTCCACGCCCTCGGCATCGCGTCGGCCCTGCACTGCCGCATTGAGCATCGTCGCGCAGGCATTCTCGAACCGGGCTCCGTCGTCGCCTTTGACCAGGCCGGTGTCGTGGAAATAGATCTTCGGTTCCTTGAGGAGCGCGCGGGCGACATTGCGGTGGTAGGGACGGACCGTGAACACCACGTGGAGGGTCTCGAGGATCTCGAGGTACCGCGCAAGGGTGGTGGGCGACACCTGCAGGTCGCGTGCGATGGAGGCCAGGGAAACGGTCGAGCCCACCCGCTCCCGCAGCATCTCGACAAAAAGGCGCATCGCACGGACCTCTCCGATCCGCGAGAGCTCGAGGATGTCGTCGCGGATCAGGCCCTCGAGATAAAGCTGACGCCACCGCTGGGCATCGGCGTCGGCCTCCGCCAGCAAGGGTTCCGGGAAACCTCCGCGCTGCAGCAGCCTCGTCAGTGCGTCCTCCGGCGTGGTCCCAGTCGTGGCCACGAGTTCGCTCACGGTGACCGGCAGCAGGTGCCAGGAAAAGTATCGACCGGCCAGCGACTCGCCGGCCTGCCGGAATGCATCGAGACGCGCGCTGCCGGTCACGAGGATGGATTGACCGGACATCCGGCCGTCGAAGACCCCTTTGAGCCACTGACGCCAGCCTTTCATCTTGTGCAACTCGTCGAACACCAGCAGCGGCGCCGTCGGAACCCAACTCTGTGCCAGAAGCACCCGACGGTCCTGCACCACATCCCAGTTGAACATCTGGGCTCCGGGCACGCGGGCAGCGATCGACGCGGCCAAGGTCGTCTTCCCGGCCTGACGAGGACCCGAAACAAACACCATCTTCCGTGCGAGATCGCGCTCAACCAACGACTCAACCCAACGTTTCATACGCCTATTTCACTAAGATCTGGAAAAGAGTCGCGACTTTTTTCCAATTCTCAGCAATAAAGTCGGTTTTGGTCCACGGAATGGGCTGAAAGACCCTCCAAGGACCTGTCCCTCAATCCGGTTGCGGAGACGGGGAGGGTGGACCCTTGGTGCTGCTGTGTCTCGTGGGTTTGCTGGGGCACCTGGTGGGTTGGTTGGTGGGGGCCGCAGTGCCTTGCCGCACTGGGCGCGACGGTACCCACCCGTGGAGCCGGCAGTGCACCTGGATGATCCGTCCGGTACGACAGGCGGACAGGAAGAAATGGAATCGTGACAGACCGGCGACCCGACTCCCTTTTTCTGCCCATGATTGCGGCTGGTTTGAGGAGGCTCCGGTGAGGCAACCTCATGACATCGCGACTCCCCGAAACCGAGCCAAGGACCTGTCCATTGATTTGCCCCGGGATTCGAGACTTCGAGAGATTATTATGCGCGTCACACACCATGTGGGCCTCGTGTCCCTGATCTTTGCCGGCACGCTGTTGACCGGTGCGCTGGGTCAAACCACTCCTACGAAAAGTAGAACCGACACACAGGTGCTCAGGGCGCATTTGCTCACGCAAGATTCGGATCGCAGGCTGCTCATCACGAGTCAGGCGGAGCTGGACCGTCGCATCCGGCAATCAGCGTGCTGGGTGGATAGTACGGGTGGAATGGGTGAGGAGCGTGGGATCGAGATTCATGTGGAATGCGACACCCCACTGAAGAAGGTTTTGGATCTTGTCCCGTTGCGACGCGAGATCAACTCGGGTCGCATTCGGGTCTTTCAGAAAGACCGAATCCTTCAGTACCGAAGCGACGTTGACGAATGCGGTCGCCATCCAGATCTCTCACGGTTCTATGAGACCCTCATTGGCCGAGGTGACATCGTCACGCTTGGTGCGTTGAGATGATGTTGCCCCACTGAGGATCTGTCCCTCGATCACTCCATCGAAAAGAAGGGGAGAGACTCACGCGGGGTCCCTCCGGATTTCTTCAGCGGTTGCCGGTTCCCGGCAGCACCAGTCCTGCCTTCCATGAGCTCACCGCCTGTTGGATGTCCCGGCCCACCTGGAGCCGTGGCTGGACAAACTTCGGGGTGAACCAGGGAAAGGTGCCGATCAGATCGGGGGTCACCAGCACCTGGCCATCGCAGTCGGTCCCGCTGCCGATCCCGATGGTCACCATTCGACCGGTGGTCCGGGTGATCTCGGCGCTGACCGGGGGCGTCACCAGCTCCAGGACGCAGGCGAATGCGCCGGCTTCCTCCAGACACCGTGCGTCTTCGAGGAGCCGCTGGCGGCCAGCCTCGTCGCGACCTTTGATCCGGTATTTGCCCCCCTCCTCGTGGATGTGTTGGGGCAGCATGCCGAGGTGGCCGCAGAAGGGGATGCCAGCAGCGCGGATGGCCTTTACCACGGATAGGATCTCCTGTCCGCCCTCGGCCTTCACAAAATCGGCTCCCGCCTCCACCAGCCGCTGGGCGTTCGCCACCCCCTCCTCCGGGGTCCCGTAGGACAGGTGGGGCAGATCGGCCCCGACGAGTGCCTTCGGGCGGGCCCTCGCAACGGCCGCCACATGGTGCACCATGTGGTCCATCGTGACCTGGGTGGTGTCCGGGAATCCCAGGACCACCATGCCGAGGGAGTCGCCGACCAGCAGGATCGGGATGCCGGCCTCGTCGAGGAGTCGGGCCGTGGGATGGTCGTAGGCGGTGAGGACGGCGATGGGTTCCCGACCCTTGAGGGACTGGACATCGCCGCAGCTCAGCTTGTCGGAACGCACGCGGGGAGGGTTGTGCACGATCCCGGGACCTTCAACCCGAAGTCGTGGACGCCGGGGCCGGGCCAACGTCGAGGAGGAGCGGGGATCGGTCGAGTCGGGGTAGCCAGAGCGTGAACCGGGTGCCCTGGCCGACCCGGCTCTCGAAGTCGATGCGCCCGCCGTGGTCGCGGATGATGCGCTGGACCACCATCAGGCCAAGGCCCGTGCCTCGGTCCTTCGTGGTGTTGAAGGGTTGGAAGAGCCGGTTGAGCTGGTCCGCAGGGATGCCGGACCCGGTGTCCGAGATCTCGATCCAGACGAAGTCGGGCGATGCCCCCGTGGCGATAGTGAGGGTGCCGGTCTTCGTCATGGCCTGCATGGCATTCTTCACCAGGTTGACGAGGGCCTGCTTCATCTGGGCGGGGTCGAGTCGGACCTCCGGTTCCTCGGTGGCGAGCTTTTGGACGACGAGGAGGCCGCGGTTGGAGAGCTCGGGCTGGAGGAGTTCGAGGGTCTCCTGGACCACCCCGTTCACGGTGCCGTTGCGGAGCTTCGGCGGGGTGGGGCGCATGGCCGTCAGGAACTCGGTGATGATGTAGTCCAGCCGGCTGATCTCCCCCTGGGCGACCGAGAGGTAGCGCGACAGCTTCTCGGCAATGGCCTGGGGATCGGCTCCGGTGTCGGTGCCGGCGGTCCGGAGCCGACGCACCTCGCGTTCCATCAGCTGGAGATGGATGTGGATCGCATTGAGGGGGTTGCCGATCTCGTGGGCGACGCTGGCGGCCAGCAGGGTCAGGGCATGGCCCCGTTCCGCCTCGACGGCCTCCTGGGTTTGGTGGCGGGATTCGGTGGCGTCGTGCAGGACGAGGGCGAGGCCCGCCTGGGAATCCTGATCGATCGGCGCCGCAAACACCCTGAGGAATCGGGGCTTGGGGAAGCCGACCTCGATCTCCCGTCGCAGCGTGTTGCCCGGGTCGAGCGGGTGGTGGAGGTCCCGTTCGAGTTCCGGCAGGAGGCGTTTCAGGGGCTGTCCGAGGGCATTCTCGGTCGGATATCCGATCAGGCGTCCAGCGGCCTGGTTGAGGAACACGACCTGCCCCTCGCGGTCGGTGACCATGACACCATCCTCGATCGTCTGGAACAGGGTCTCGAGAAGTGCGCGCTCGGTCTGGAGGCGTTTCACCAGCGACTCGAGCCCGTCGCGGTCGAGCCGGTTCAGCCGGGTCAGGACCTTGTCGAGAAACCCCGGCTTTGGCCGGGTCTGCCGCGTCACAGCCATTTCTTGCGCCAGAAATACAGCACGGTGAAGAGCGTCGACACCACCGTCAGGATGATGGCGTAGAGGTAGCCGTAGGGCTTGTGCAGCTCCGGCATGCTGTCGATGAAGTTCATGCCGTACCATGACGCGATCAGGGTCGCTGGCGTGGTGATGATCGTGATCATCGTCAGCACCTTGACCACCTCGGAGGTCCGGTTGGACGACATGTTCAGGTAGATCTGGAGGAGGTTGGAGACGGAATCGGCGTAGCCCTGGGCGAACTCCGCAATCTGGAACAGGCTGTCGTAGATGTCGCGGTAGTAGGGGACCAGGTGGGCCCGGACGAGCTTGAACTCCCCGCGGGCGAAGCGGCTGAGGACCTCGCGCTGGGGACCGATGATCCGGCGGAGGTGGATGATCTCCTTCTTGATCCTCAGGATGTCCTCGAAGGTCTCGGGGGCCGGTTTCCGGAGCACCTTCTCCTCGAGTTCGGCGATCTGGAGCCCCAGCTGCTCCAGGGCGGGCTTGTAGTTGTCCACCAGCGAGTCGAGCAGCGCGTGGGCGACGCGGTCGGGTGCCCGGGCCACGTGGACAGTCCCGCGGAGGCATCGTTCCTCGACCTCCTGGATGCAGTTGAGGGGGACGTTGTGGTAGGTGACGAGGAAGTTGCGTCCGAGGAAGAAGTTGAGTTCCCGGGTGTCGAACAGGCCGTCCTGGCGGTTGAAGTCCACGGCATGGATCACCATGAACAGGAACGGGGCGAATCGGTCATCCTCCTTCGGTTCGTAGCTCTCGACCTTCGGTGAATGGCTCTCGTTGAGGCAGTCCTCGACCGTCAGGGGGTGGAAATGGAACACGCCCTCGAGAATCTGTTTGGCCTCCTCGGGGCTGGCTGCCTCGAGATCCACCCACAGGAAAAGGTTGGTGTCCGCCAGGAGGGTCGGCATCAGGAAGACCTCCATGTCCCGGGAATGCAGCTTGCCGCTGTTGGTGAAGGCGAAGGAACGAATCATGCCGTGCGTCGAGCTTATGCCCGGGCGTTCTCGAGGGAAGCGGGAATCCAGTCCGGTGGCAGCCGTTCGGAAAGCTGCCGGGGAACTTCGCGTTGACCCATCGGGTTTGAACCGTACGATGATCGCCACACAGTCGTCCGGATGCGCCAAGTCGTCTTCATTGCTGCCAACACGTTTCGCGAGCTGCTCCGGCAGCCGTTCTTCCTGCTGCTGACGACGGTCTCGGCGCTCTTCACCGTGTTCCTGGCCTGCGTACCCTACTTCGGATTCGGCGACGATCCGAAGATGGTGAAGGACATGACCCTCGCGGTGCTCCTTCTCTCGGGTCTGCTGCTGTCGGTCCTGTGTGCCTCGTCCACCGTGGCCCAGGAAATCCGGCATGGAACCGCGTTGACGGTCCTGTCGAAGCCGGTGGGACGTCTGACCTTCCTCCTTGGCAAGTACCTTGGGCTGGCTTGGGCGGTGATGATCTTCGGCTACACGGTGATGGTGGCCGTCCTGTTGGCGAGCCGGATGGCGTTCGACGCCTACGGCTCGGCCGATCTCCAGTCCTTCGGGATCTACTGCGGGTCCATTGCGGTGGCCTACCTGCTGGGAGGATTCGGCAACTTCTTCCTGCGTCGGCAGTTCGTGGCCGATGCCGTGGTCCTGACGGCGATCACGACCACCCTGGCCCTTGGGTTCGTCGAGAAGTTCACCACCTTGGAGCGGGCGTTTGGCGGCAATGCGCAGGTCGACTGGCGCCTGGTCCCGGCCGGCATCCTCGTGGTGTTCGCCCTCTGGCTGATCGCCTCCCTGGCCCTGGCGAGTTCGACCCGTCTCGACACCATCCCAACCCTCGCGGTCTGCACCGCGTTCTTCCTGCTCGGCCTCGTGTCGGACTACTTCTTTGGCGGTCCGGCCTCCCAGGGAGTCCTGTGGGCCAAGGCCGCGTATGCCATCGTGCCGAACTGGCAGCAGTTCTGGGCGGCCGACGCCCTGGGCGGGGACAAAGTGGTCCCGTGGTCCTATGTCCTGCAGGCCGCCGGCTATCTTCTGACCTATCTGATGGCCACCCTGTCGGTCGCCTTCCTCCTGTTTGAGGACCGAGAGTTGGGCTAGACCCAAACAGCTGAATCTGGCACAACAGAATTTCTGCCCGCATGGAACGTCCCCTGAACAAGACCGGCCTGATCAACAGCCTGCTGTTGCTGGTGGCCGGCGTGACGCTCGCCGTCTTCGCCCGCCAATCGGGATTCGCGACCGGGATGGTCGCGGTTGAATTCCTCGTCATCGCCGCCCTGACGGCGTTAATGGCGTGGTTCCAGATGACCCTGGAGTCACGCGAGGAAGCGGAACGGCTCGAGCTGGAGGGCCTGGCCAAGGGGCGGCTCGACTCCAGCCTGTTCGCCGAGAACGTGGCCAACATCTCCCCGGCCCGTCGGTCGCGACAGCAGTTCGAGAAGTGGGTCCTGCCCGCCTTCACCTTCCTCCTCATGGTCCTGGAGGGCATCGGGGTCTGGTACTTCTGGGACCAGATCAAGCCGGGGACCGAAATCGTCTCTAACCCTTCGTCCGCGGCGATCACCCTGGCCATCAACGCGGCCGTCGCCTTCGTCCTGCTCCTTGTCGGCAAGTACAGTGCCCGGCTGGCGCAGCTGGAGGACAGTCGCCTCCTGCGTCCCAGCGGCTCGGCCGTGATGCTGGGGGCGGTGGTCTCGGCGGTCGCTGCCCTGTCCGCCGGACTGGTCTGGGCTGGGTTCCAGCAGTGGGATCGCTACCTGGCCTACCTCCTCGTGGGGCTCCTGGCCCTGGTGGCGGTCGAGACCTTCTTTGCGTTGGTCCTCGAGATCTACCGTCCCCGCACCAAGGGTCCGGCTCCGCGCCTGATCTATGAGAGCCGTATCATTGGCCTGCTGGGGCAGAGCGGGGGACTCTTCAGCACGGCAGCCCAGGCGCTCGACTACCAGTTCGGGTTCAAGGTCAGCGAGACTTGGTTCTATCGGTATCTGGAGCAGTACGTCTCGAGCTTCCTGCTGATCTGGGTCGGCATCCTGTGGGTGTCCTCCTGCCTCGTGGTGATCGATCCCCAGGAGGAGGGCGTGTTGGAACGGTTCGGTCGGACGATCCAGCCGCCGCTGCAGCCAGGCGCGCATTTCAAGCTGCCGTGGCCGATCGACGCCGTGTATCGCTACGACACCCGCGGCATCCGGGGATTCCTCATCGGAGCGATCCCTGATCCGGAGCTGGAGAAGAACCGGGTGCTGGTCTGGACCCGTCCCCACTACAAGGAGGAGTTCAACATGCTGGTGGCCAGCTCGGAGCAGCTCACCAGCCGCACGTTGTCGACCGGGGACGCCCTGCCCGGACAGCAGGCCGTGCCGGTCAACCTCCTGACGGTCAGCATCCCGGTCCAGTACCGGATCCGGAACGTCGATCAGTGGGCCTACCAGGCGAGCGATCCCGAGGAGCTGCTCCAGCGTCTCGCGACCGGCGCTGTGGTAAGGTATCTGGTCAGTGTCGATCTGAACAACATCATGAGCTTCGGCCGTATTGAGGCCGCGCGGTCGTTGCAGGATCGGATCCAGAGGGAGGCCGACGCCCTGAAGCTGGGGGTCGAGGTGGTCTTCGTGGGGCTCCAGGACATCCATCCTCCGATGGGCACCAAGGAGAACCAGGTGGCCGCCGCCTACGAGCAGGTCATCGGGGCCATCGCGGAGAAGGAGGCCAAAATCCTTGAGGCCGAAGGCTACCGCGCGGAGACGCTTCCCCTGGCGCAGGCCCGTGCGGTCGTCACCAACAATGTCGCCCGGGCGTCCGCGGTGGTCCGGGTCGAGGACGCCGCCGGCCGGGCCGCCCAGTTCGTGGGACAGCTCAAGGCGGATGCGGCCGCTCCGAGGGTCTACCGCCAGCGGACCTACCTCGACACCCTGGCCAAGGCCTCGGCCGGGACCCGCAAGATCGTCATCGGCCCGACCAACACCAGCGACATCCTGATGTTCAATCTCGAGGACAAGCTGCGTCCCGACCTCGAGGGCATCGCCATCGACACGCCGCCGGCCAAGAAGTGATCCCAGTCCTGCACCATCCGACCGAACCCAACCCCTTTCTGAATTCCCGAGCCCATCGCCCGTGAAAAACTCCCGTCTCTCCTTCGTCGTCGGAGGCCTGCTGCTCCTGCTGTTCATGGCCCTCCTGTTCTGCTTCCAGGTGCGCACCACCGAGGTGGCTGTCGTGACCACGTTCGGCCGGTATTCCCGGGACATCGCCGAGCCCGGTCTCTATTTCCGGCTCCCGGTGCCGATCCAGAGCGTCTACCGCTTCGACAACCGCCTGCAGAACTTCGAGCGGAAGTTCGAGGAGTCGACCACGCGCGACGCCCGGAACCTTCTGGTCACGGTCTACGTGGGCTGGCGCATCGAGAGCGCCCGCAAGTTCCTCGAGCTCTTCGGGGGTGACACCGCCAAGGCCGAGAACACCCTCGAGGGACTTGTCCGCAACGCCAAGAACGGTGTCATCGGCCGCTATGTTTTCAGCGACCTCATCTCCCCCGATCCCAAGGCGGTGAAGTTCGACCAGTTCGAGGCCGACGTCCTGAAGGAGATCGCTGGTCCCGCCTCCGAGAAATACGGCATCAAGATCGAGCTGGTCGGCGTCAAGCAGCTCGGTCTTCCCGAGGCGATCACCGGCAAGGTGTTCGAGCGCATGCGTGCCGAGCGCGACCGCCTCGTGAAACAGTACCAGGGAGAGGGCAACGCCCGAGCCCAGGAGATCCGCAGCGAGGCCGATCGCAAGCGCGACGAGGTCCTCGCCAAGGCCCGCGCCGACGCCCTCCGGATCATGGGTGAGGCCGATGCCCAGGCCTCCAAGGAGCTGGCCATCCTCGAGAAGAACCCCGGCCTGGCCGTGTTCCTCTATCAGGTCAACGCCCTCAAGGAGTCGCTCCGGGAGCGGACCACCCTGTTCCTCGACCAGAAGACCGCGCCCTTCAACCTCCTGTCGGGCGACCGGTCGAAGCCCACGGCCAACCCCTGAGCGCCATGGCGGATCCCCTCTCCCCCAAGAAGCCGATCCGGCTGACGCCGACCGCCGCCACCAGCGCGGATGATGCGTCCAGCCAGGCGCTCAACGAGGCGCTGGGCAGCAGCTTCCTGCTCGTCCGGATCCTGGTGTTCGTGCTGATCGGCGCCTTCGTCTTCTCCTGCGTCTTCACGGTCGAGCCCAACGAGGTCGCTGTCGTCCTGAGATTCGGCAAGCCCCGTGGCACCGGGGCCGAGGCGCTGCTGCGGCCCGGCCTCCAGTGGGCCCTGCCGTATCCGATCGACGAGATCGTCCGGATCCGTACCGGCGAGACCAAGGTCGTCCGCGCCACCAACGCCTGGTACGCCGTTGCCCCGGGCGAGGAGGCCATCGGCTCCGAACCCATGGCCCAGGCGACGCTCTCGCCGGGTGTGGATGGCTACACGCTCACCAGCGACGGCAATATCCTGCATGTCCGGGCGGCGATGAAGTATCGGGTGGCCGATCCCGTCGCGTACGCCTTCCGGTTCCAGGATGTCACCAACCTGCTCGCCAACGCCCTGAACAACGCCATCTATCAGAGCAGCGCCCGCTTCACTGCCGATGACGCCCTCTATCTTGAGCCCACGGCCTTCCGGGAGGCCATCTCCACCCGGATGCGTGGCCTGATCGAGCGCTTCACCGTGGGAATAGCGGTCGACGAGATCGTGGTCGAGACCCGGACGCCGCAGTACGTGAAACAGGCGTTCGACTCGGTGATCTCGGCCCAGCAGGACCGTTCCAAGAAGGTGAACGAGGCCGAGGGCTACTACAACGAACGCGTCCGCACCGCCGAGGGCGAGGCCGCCGCGCTCCGGGCCGGCGGCATCGTTTCGAGCAATGCACTGGTCCAGGCGGTCTCCGCGGAGGCCAAGTACTTCCAGGATCAGCTGCCCTATTTCGAGCGCGCCCCGGATCTGCTCCAGACCCGGCTTCGGATCGAGGCCCTGGCCCAGATCCTCACCAACGCTCCCGACAAGTTCTTCATCCCGGATCGTGCCGACGGTGCCTCGCGGGAGATCCGGATCCAGATCAACCGGGAGCCCCAGGCCCCGGTCCGCCGCGATCCGAACGCGCCGACCAACCCATAATCGTCTCCGCTCGCCTCCCACTCCCTTCCGAATTTGCCATGCAAGTCACCTCCCTCATGTCCCGCGAGAGCGCACCCGGCTGCGCCGAGTGCGGTCACGACCACGGCGGTCTCGAGCACACCCACACGAACGTCAAGCTCACCGAGACCATCATCGGCCTGATCTTCGTGCTGAACTCCTTCGTCATGGAGTGGGTGTTCCAGCGCGGAGCGACCGTCGCTGGTCTCAGCGCCATGGTGGGGGCTATCATCCTCGGGTTCCCCATCCTCAGGGTGGCCTATCTGGACCTGCGCCGCGGGATCCTCAGCATCAACGAGCTCGTGGCCCTGGGCGTCCTGGCCTCCGCCGCCACCGGCGACTTCCGCACCGCCGGCATTGTCGCCTTCTTCATGCTAACCGGTGAGATCATCGAGACCCGCACCGCCGCCGGTGCCCGGGCCTCGATCGAGTCGCTGGTGAAGATCACCCCGACCAAGGCCCGTCGCCTCGTGAACGGACGCGAGGAGGAGGTGCCCTCCAGCGAGCTCAAGGTCGGTGACGTCATCCGGATCCGGCCGGGCGACAACATCGCGGCCGACGGCGTGATCGTCTCGGGACAGGGCTCCCTCAACCAGGCCAACATCACCGGAGAGTCGCTGCCGGTCGACAAGGGGGCAGGGGACCCGGTCTTCGCCGGCACGATCAACCTCACCGGGGCTCTCGAGGTGAAGGTGACCAAGGCGGGGCAGGACACGACGCTGGGCCGGGTTCGGGAGCTGATCCTTGCGGCGGAGAAGACCAAGCTGCCGTTCATGCGGATCATCGACCAGTACATGCACTTCTACACGCCGCTGGTGTTGGTCATCGCGGCGCTGGTCTGGGCCTTCACCAAGGATCTCGACCGCGTCATCGCGGTGCTCGTCGTGGCCTGTCCGTGTGCGTTCATCCTCGCGACCCCGAGCGCGATGGTCGCCGCCCTCAGCGCCGCGGCCCGCCTCGGCATCCTGGTGAAGAACATCGCCGATCTCGAGGCTGCCGCGCGGATCACGGCCTTCGTGTTCGACAAGACCGGTACCCTCACGTCCGGCAAGCTGGTCGTCAGCCGGCTCAACCCGCTCGGCGGGATCGCCCCGGCCGAGCTGCTCCGCCTCGCTGCGAGCGTCGAGCAGTTTTCCAGCCATCCGACCGCCAAGGCGCTCGTCCAGCTCGCCCAGGAGGCCGGGGTTCCCCTGGCCAACGCCACCGACTTCAAGGAGACCGCCGGCCGCGGTGTCAGTGCGTCCATCGACGGAACCCGACTGCTCATTGGTCGAGCCGCCTTCCTCAAGGACCAGGGGGTCACCGGGGACATCATGGGAACGGTCGACCTCGACGAGGCGGCCGGGTTCAGCCTGCTCTTCATCGCCCGGGGTACCGAATGCATCGGATGGGTGGGTCTCCAGGACCAGGTCCGTCCCGAGGCGGGCCAGGCGCTCAAGGAACTCCAGGAAGCCGGGATCAACCGACTCTCGATGGTCAGCGGCGACCGCAAACCTGTTGCCGAGCGCGTCGCGGCCGAGATCGGCATGCCCGAGGTCGTGGCCGAGTGCCTGCCGCAGGACAAGGTCGAGTTTGTCCGGGCCGCCAAGTCCCGTGGACACCGCGTCGCGGTGGTCGGCGACGGTGTCAACGATGCCCCGGCCCTCGCGGCGGGTGACATCAGCATCGCCATGGGCGCGGCGGGCAGCGAGGTGGCGATCCACTCCGCGACCATCGCCCTGATGAACAATGATCTCCGGCGCCTGCCCTTCCTGATCCGCCTCTCCCGGATGGCGCGGTCGGTGATCAACCAGAACTTCCTGCTCGGCGTGGTCTTCATCGTCGGGGGCCTCGCCGCCGCCGCGAAGGGCTACCTAAACCCCATCGTCGCCGCGATCCTCCACAACGCCGGCTCGCTGATCGTTATCTTCAACAGCGCCCGACTCGTCCGCCAAGGCGAGGAGCTGGAGCCGATGGCCACCGCCGCCGAGGAATCGCCTGTCGACACCGTCCCGGCACCGTCGGCCAAGGCCGAGCTGATCCCGCAGCAGGCCTGACCGGCCCGCGCCCCTTCGTCTCATCCCGATCTCCCCACGCGACTCCATGGACCCCAACGCTCCCCACGCCGCGTCGACCGCCTCGTCCGAGGTCGTGATCCGCGCGGTCGGCCTCACCAAGGTGTTCAAGGACTTCTGGGGACGTCCCAAGGCCCGTGCGGTCAACAACGTCGACTTCGAGGTACGCCGCGGCGAGGTGTTCGGACTCCTCGGCCCCAACGGCTCCGGCAAGAGCAC
>SYEM01000316.1 GCA_005801385.1 Verrucomicrobiales bacterium
AGAGGACCTCGTTGAGTGCGGCTGCGTCATCGGTTCCCGTCCTGTAGTGGAAGGGATGCCCCCCGACCGTGATGGATCGCCGCTCGGAAGGTTGGCAATCCCAGTTCATTGCAAAGTCAAAGGAACCGGAGCGCCAGAGGTCTTTGAGACGCCGCTCGAACGATTGGATGACGGGGAAGCCCATTACCCTCAGGATTGTGCGGTCCGGACTTGCGCTCCGTCAAGAAGGGGGTCGTCGACCCAGTTCGTCGGCATTGCCGCCGGGCCACGGCCTTCCTAACCTCGGGCATGCTCCAGGCCGGGCGAGACCTCCAGCTGCTGATGGAAACCCTCGGTCTTCGGGCGCTCTCGTTCCTCGACACGACTCGGCGGCTCGCCGCGTTCACGCTGATCACCATGGGCGTGCTCGCCACCCGGGCCGGAACCGCACACCGAGTCATCCATCCCCTCGTGCGGACCCAGCTGGTGCAGGCCGGGATCCTGCTTCTGCCGATCGTGGCCGTGGTGGGAATGGCCCTCGGATTCGCCATCGTCGGACAGACCCTCTCGATCCTGACCCAGGTGGGGCAGACCTCGCTGATCGGCAGCCTGTTCGTGACCGTCATCTTCCGGGAACTGGCCCCTCTCGGAGCCGCCCTCGTCGTCCTCGCCCGGGTCGGAACTCCGACCGTCGTCGAGCTGGGCACCTGCAGGGCCCTCGGGGAGGTGGAGGCACTCGAGGCCTTGGGTATCGACCCGGTGCACTACCTGGTGGTCCCCCGGGTCGTGGGCATCACCCTCGCCGTGGTCTCGCTCACGGTCTACCTCCAGCTCTTCGCGGCACTGAGCGGTTGGGTGTTCTGCTTCGCCGCCAACCTCCCGGTCAGTGCCGGTGACTACCTGGGACGCATCGCCGGCGCCCTGCATTGGTTCGACTTCCCGGTGCTCGGGCTCAAGACCCTCGCCTTCGGCGCCTGCGGATCCCTGATCGCCTGCTACCAGGGGCTGTCCCGTCCGCTGCGACTCGAGGAGGTCCCCGGGGCTGCGACCCGGACCGTTGCCCATAGCGTCGTGGCGTTTCTGCTCCTCGATGCCCTGTTCCTCGTGATCACCCTGCTCCTGCCCGGATGAACACGATTCCCGTCATCCAACTGGACGGCGTCGGGATCCGTCGTTCGGACGGCGATGTCCCTCTGATCGAGGACGTCGACTGGACGGTGATGGCAGGCGACTGGTGGGAGATCACCGGGGCGCATGGTTCCGGCAAGTCCGCGCTCCTCCTTGCCCTAGCCGGACTCGTTCCGACGGCGGGAGGAACACTCACGGCGTTCGGTGAGCCGGTGCTCTCGGGAGCACCCAAGCCCCCCGGTTGGATCCCGCGGGTGGGACTCGTGTTCGAGGGTGGAGGCCGGCTGCTGAGGGACCTGAGGGTGGCCGAGAACATCGCATTGCCCACGGGATACCATCACAACTGTTCACTGCCCGAGGCGGTGGATCGGGTCTGGCCGTGGCTGGAGGCCCTCGACCTTGAGCGCCTCGCCGACGCCCCTGCCGGCCGGGTGGGTCGGGCCTGGGCCCAACGGATCGCCCTCGCGCGCGCCCTCAGCCTCGGTCCTGAAATCCTCCTTCTGGACAACCCCACCGCAGGGATGGACCCAGCCCACACGGTTTGGTGGCAGGGGTTCCTGCTCCGACTCTGCCAGGGACACCCTCTCCTGCAGGGGCGTCCCATGACCCTCATCGAGACGACCGACAACCCAAGAGCAGCCATGAATTCGCTTCCACGACGGGCCCACCTCGAGAATGGCCGCCTCATCGTTCCAGGACCCCGGACAGATCCCGTGTAACACCTCAGCCAAGGACGCTCCATCGCAACAACGGGTAAATCCCTGATCCACACCCACCCCGATTCCCATGGCACTGAACGACCTGACCCCCCAACTGCGGACGCGTCTCGGACGCGTCGAACGGCTCGTCGGCATTTTCCTCCTCACCACGGGGATTCTCATGGTGGGAGTCTTCGCCTACTTCATCCGCCACACCGCCGTCGAGAGGGGATGGTTCCTCACCAAGGTCCCCTACTACACCTATGTGGGGGACGCCACCGGCCTCCAGGTCGGCACACCGGTCACCATGATGGGTTTCAACATCGGCGAGGTCACCCTGGTGGACCAGATGCCGATGGACGCCTGGTACCTCACCAACAACTACAACGTCTTCATCGGCTTCAAGGTCCGCGATCCGTACGAAGGCTACATCCTGACCGACTCGGTGGTGAGGGTCGGGGCCGGGGATCTGCTGGGGGCCCGGAGCCTCGAGGTCACTCGAGGGCGGGTCGGGCTGCCCACCGTGAAGATGGCCAAGGACCAGCCCCTTCTGATGCTGTCCGACGCCTTCCGCTATGAGCCCAGCCTCACCAACCGCACCTATGTCCCCCTCGAACGCGTCAAGAACGGCTTCTGGCTGTCGGCCGAGGAATCGTTCCCCATCCAGCAGCGCCTGACCGAGATCGCCAACTCGGTGAACGCCGCCCTGCCAGGCATCCTAGGCCTGACCAACCAGGTGGTCAGCTCCCTCAGGAATCTCGATCTTCTGATGCTCTCGCTCCGCGACACCCTCCCGAAGGTCGAAGGACTCATGGCCGATGTCCGGGGCACACTGAAGACCGTGGATCCTCTGCTTCGAACCCCCGGCGGGATCGGCAACCTACTGGTCCCCACCAACCTCAACACCCAGCTCACCACAACGCTGTCGAATCTCAATCCGGGCACCGGTCCGATCGGACTCACCCTCAGCAACCTCAACCTGCGGATGGCGGACGTCGGGATGACTCTCAGCAACGTCAACCAGCAGCTCCAGAGCAACACCAACCTGCTCCGGGACACCAGCCTCGTCAGCTCGAACGTGGCCTCGTTGGCCTCGACGCTCGAGACGCTGTTCAAACGCCACTGGCTGTTCCGTTCCGCGTATCGGACGAACGCCCCTGAATCACCGAAGGCACCGAGGCGTCCGACCCGTACCCCGAAGGACTCTCCGTCGCCCGCACCGTGACCCCACACCCCACAGCATCCGCCGCCGTCCCCAGTCCGTGGCGCATCTCACGGTGGGTCGGGGTCCTGTGCGCCGGCATGCTGTCGCTTGGGGGGGGCGCGTGGCCCACGACCGCCGCGGGCGCGTCCCCCCCATCGACACCTCCAAAGGCTTCGGGACCCCACTGGGCCTACCAGCCTCTCGGCACGGCGGCGCCCCCCTCCGTCCTGGCCACCGACCGCATCGGCACCCCGATCGACGCCTTCATCCAGGCCTCCCTGGAGGCCCGGGGACGGTCCCTCGCCCCCGGCGTCGATTCCCGGACCTGGCTCCGACGTGTGTCCTCCGACCTGATCGGCCTTCCACCCACCTTCGAACAGATCCAGCGATTCCAGGCCGAGGACTCGACGGTGACCCGTGCACGGGTGATCGACGGGCTGCTGGCCAACCCGCGCTACGGGGAACGCTGGGGACGCCACTGGCTGGATGTCGCCCGCTACGCCGACACCAAGGACCTCGTCCTCCTCTACGGGCGGGACGCGCTCCGGCCGTTCGCCTACACCTACCGCGACTATGTGATCCGGGCCTTCAACGACGACCTGCCGTTCGACGAGTTCGTCCGGGACCAGATCGCCGCGGACCTGGCCACGCCCCCGGTCGAACCGTGGCGTCTGGCCGCCATGGGATTCCTGACGCTCGGCCGCCTCTTCGACAACAACCGCCACGACCAGATCGACGACCAGATCGACACTGTGAGCCGGGGGTTCCTCGGGCTGACCGTCGCGTGCGCCCGGTGTCATGACCACAAGTACGACGCCGTCTCGATGGCCGACTACTATGGCCTCTACGGGGTCTTCGCCTCCACGGAACAGCCTCATGTGATGCCGCTGATCGAGGATCCGAAAACCGTCCCCGGCGGCCCGGAGTTTGAGACCCGCCTCGCCCAGGCCCGGAAGGAACTCGAGGACCACATCGATGCCGAATACGCGAAATGGAGCCGGATCCTCCTCGAACGATTCGGCGATTATCTCCTGCGCGCCGCCACGACGGAGCCCGGCTTCGCGGAGACGGCCCAGTTCTTCCTGTCGCTCACCCCGGACGACTTCAGGCCGGCCATCCTGCTGAGGACCCGACGCCTGCTCGGACAGCGCAGCCGGCCCGACGATCCGGTCTTCGGACCCTGGCACCAGCTGATGGGCCTCCCGGATTCGGCATTCGCCGAGGGCCGGGCCCGCCTCGACATCCCTGCAGGGGCGACCTGGAACCCCCGGATTGTCGAGGCCCTGCAACGCGCCTCGCTCACCAACCGCTCCGAGGTGGCCTCGGTCTACGGACGGCTGTTCCTTGAGGTCCACCGGAATTCCAGGCCCTCCACCAACACCGTCACCCCCCCGCCCCTCCGTCCTGAGGAGCGCGAACTGCTGGCGGTCGTGGAGGGCCCGGGAAGTCCCGTGGTGTTCCCACGTCGGGAAACCCCCGACTACATGTCGCGCCCCGACAAGGACCGCTACGGCGGCCTGGTGCTGAACCTTGACAAGCTGGCGGCCCACGCAACGAGTCGGCCGCCCGCGCGGGCGATGGTCGTGACGGACCTTCCGGAACCCCAGACACCGCGGATCTTCCTCCGGGGAAGTCCGTCGAGACCCGGACCCCAGGTGCCCCGCGGATTCCTGCGCGTGCTGAACGGCGGCCGGGAACAGCCCTTCCACTCGGGCAGCGGCCGGGCCGAGCTGGCCGAGGCGATCGTCTCCACCAACAACCCGCTTACAGCCCGGGTATTCGTCAACCGGGTCTGGATGCACCACTTCGGGGAGCCGCTGGTCTCCTCCCCGACCGACTTCGGTGTCCGCGGGGATCCCCCCCTCCACCCCGAACTGCTCGACTGGCTGGCCGGGGAATTCATCCGCTCCGGTTGGAGCGTGAAGCACCTGCATCGGGTCATCCTCCGGAGCTCCACCTTCGCCCAGCAGGTGGGCGAGGGGTATCCGCGACGCCGACTCGACCTCGAGGCGATGCGCGACGGCCTTCTGGCCGTTTCTGGACGCCTCGAGACGGCCTCCGGAGGTCCACCCTCCGACATGGCTGGGAATCCCCTCGCGGTCCGTCGGACCGTCTACGGACTGGTCGACCGGCAGAACCTCCCCGGCCTGTTCCGATCCTTCGACTTCGCCACGCCCGACCAATGTGCCGAGCGGCGACCGCACACCACCGTCCCCCAGCAGGCGCTGTTCGCTCTCAACAGCCCCTTCGTCCAGGAACAGGCCCGGGCTGTCGTGGAACTCCCGGAGGTCGCGCAGGCCCATGGATCGGTCGAACGCCTCCAGGCCCTCTACCGCAGGATCCTCGCGAGGAATCCCTCCAGCCAGGAACTCGGCCAGGGTCTGCAGTTCCTCGAGGCGACGCCACGTCGTGAGGGTGAGCTCGCCCCCTGGGAGCAGCTCGCTCAGGTCCTCCTGATCTCCAACGAGGCCGTCTTCATCGACTGACCCCGGAACCCCGCCCCGCCTCCATGAATCCCCTCGAGCATCTGCCCCCAAGGCTTCAGACCCGCCGGCAGATGCTGTCGCACATGGGCACCGGACTCGGTCTCCTGAGTCTGGCCCCGCTCCTGGCCGACGAGTCCCGGAGCGCCTCGGGGGACACCCATCCGCTGGCACCCAAGACGCCCCACTTCAAGCCACGGGCACGGAGGATCATCCACATCTACCTGAACGGCGGCCCCTCCCAGGTGGACACATTCGACCCGAAGCCGGCCCTGCTGAAGTACGCCGGACAGCGTCTCCCCTCCGGCAACCTCACCACGGAACGTCCCCTCGGGGCCGCCCTCCCCTCTCCCTTCACGTTCCAACGCCACGGGCAGAGCGGACTCGAGATCAGCGAGATCTTTTCCAAGACCGCGGCCCACGCCGATGACCTCTGTCTGATCCGGTCGATGCACGCCAACTCGCCCAACCATGAGCAGTCGATGCGGCTCATGAACTGCGGCGATGAACGCCTCTCCCGACCCAGCTATGGAGCCTGGATCACCTACGGACTCGGCACCGAAAACCAGAACCTGCCTGGCTACATCGCCATGTGTCCGGGGCTTCCTGTGTCGGATGTGTCCAACTGGCGCGCCGCATTCCTCCCCGGCATCTACCAGGGCACCCACATCAACACAAAGCAGTCCCAGCCAGACCAGCTGCTGGAGAACATCACCAACGCCCGACTCGGCCGCGACAGCCAGCGCCGTCAGCTGGACCTCCTCGCCGAACTGAATGCCGAACACCAGCGTCAGCGTGGGGACGATCCCCAGCTCGAGGCCCGGATCCAGTCCTTCGAGCTCGCCTACCGGATGCAGCTCGAGGCCACCGACGCCTTCGACATCTCCCGAGAGCCCGCCCATGTCCGCGAGATGTACGGCAACACGGTGCAGAGCCGACAGCTCCTCATCGCCCGACGCCTCATCGAACGCGGCGTCCGTGTCGTGCAGTGCTACCACGGGGACGTCCAGCCTTGGGACAGCCACGACATGATTGCCGAGGGGCACCGTAAGCTTGCAGGGGAGATCGACCAGGGGATCGCCGCCCTGCTGACCGACCTGAAGGCCCGCGGCCTGTTCGAGGACACCCTTGTTGTGTGCGGCGGCGAGTTCGGCCGGACACCGGCCGTTGAACTCCCGGCTCCTGGAACCCCAGGCAACGGAAAGGGACGCGACCACAACCACTGGGGATTCACCGTCTGGCTGGCCGGGGGCGGGGTTAAAGGAGGCCATGTCCACGGGGCGACCGATGAGTTCGGGTTCCGGGCGGTGGAAAACCCGGTTCACGTCCATGACCTTCACGCGACGATGCTCCACCTCCTGGGGTTCGACCACGAACGCCTCACCTACCGGTACGCAGGACGTGACTTCCGTCTGACCGATGTCAGCGGCGAGGTCGTGCGCGGCATCCTGGCCTGAAGGACATCACCTGCGACGGAGCCGGAGGGCGTTGCCGATCACAATGAGGTCACTCGCCGCCATCGCCACGGCCGACAGCATCGGACTCAGGAACCCGACGGCCGCCAACGGCACGAACGCCGTGTTGTAGAAGAACGCCCAGAACAAATTTTGCCGGATCACCCGGAGCGTGGACCGGGACAGCTCGAGAGCCTTGGGCACCGCCGACAAATCCGGAGACAACAGCAGCAGATCGGCGGCCTCCTTCGCGACATCGGTCGCCTTCATCACGGCAATCCCAAGATCCGCCTGGGCCAAGGCCGGCCCGTCGTTGAGTCCGTCCCCCACGAAGCACACCCGTTCCCCGCGGGCCTGCCACTCCCGTATGGCCTCGGCCTTGCCTTCGGGACGCACCCCCGCCGAAATCCACTCTGGAGACAGGTTCAACTGTCGACCCAGTTCCCGGGCTACCTCCATCCGATCCCCCGTCATGAGCCCGACCCGAACCCCCATCTGTCGAAGGCGCTGCAGCGTCGCCGCCGCATCGTCCCGAAGCGGATCCCGAACGGCAAACGCTCCAAGCAACGAGGCTCCCTCGGCAAACCCCAGGACGGAACAGCCCTCACGTTGCCAGCCTCCGATAGATTCTGCTGCCGGGCCGAGATCCACCCCCAATGCCTGGAGCCAGTCGAGCGATCCCAGCCGATGCATTGAGTCCGATCCCGACGGGGCGGGGGCCTGCGCCTCGACACCCAGCCCCCGATGCTCGATCCAGCCCAGGGGCGGGGCCTCGACAGGACTCGGTTCACCCGCCCACGCCGACACGGCTCGGGACAACGGGTGCTGAGACGATGCGGTCAGGCGCACAATCCAGTGGCGGAGGCCGTCGAAGGTGCCAGAGGCCGACCACATGCCGACAACCGACGGTGCCCCGACGGTCAGGGTCCCGGTCTTGTCGAAGAGCACCATCGAGACGCGTCCCGACTTCTCCAGCGCCTGCGCGTCCCGGATCAGGATGCCTCGTCGAGCGGCCGCATTGACCCCTGCCATCAAGGCCGTCGGGGTCGCCAGCCCCATCGCGCAGGGACAGGCCACGATCAGTACCGCCGTCGCCATGACAAACGCCGCCGCAATCGGGGACTCGGGGACCATCGAATGCCACAATCCACCAGCGATCGAGGCATGGACCGCCTTCATCTGCGGATAGGCCAGTGCCCAGGCCAGTGCGGTGAGGAACGAGACCCCCACCACGATCGGGACAAAGACACTGCTGATCCGGTCAGCCAACCGCTGGATGTCGGCCCTGCTGGACTGTGCCCGTTCGACCGCTGCGATGATCCGGGAGAGGGCTGTGGCACTGCCGGTGGCCCGGACCTGCGCGAGGAGTCGGCCGGTCTGATTCACCGTCCCGGCGAACAGGGTGGCGCCGGGCACCTTTTCCACTGGAATGGCCTCCCCGGTGAGCATCGCCTCCACCACGCTCGAGGTGCCCTCGGTGACCTGGGCATCCACGGGGATCCGATCGCCGGGCTTCAGAAGGATGACGTCGCCTGGAACCAGATCGCCCACCGCGACCTCCTGATCCCGGCCAGCACGCCAGCGGCGGGCCCGCTCCGGTGCCAGCTGGAGCAGCGACCGGAGTGCGTCCCCCGCACGGGAGGCCATCCGGGCCTCGAGCCAATGACCCAGGCTGATGAGGGTCAGGATCCCAGCCGATTCCATGAAGTACACGTGGCCAGGAAATCCAGTGAACAGGGCCCAGACGCTGAATCCGAACGCGGCGGTCGAGCCGATCGACACGAGCGTGTCCATGTTCGACCGACCCGAGCGGAGCTGCCGCCAGGCCCCCTGGTAAAACTGGGCCCCGACGCCCCCCTGGACCGGAAGCGTCAGAACCAGCGCGGTCCACTGGTAGGTGCGATTCATCCCAAGGCCCAGGACCCACTCGGCCGCCATGAGAGCCAGGGTTACCGGAGCCCCGAGGAGCAGTGCCCGGGTCCAGGGTTGAAGACGGGGCCTCGCTGCAGCGGCGGCCGCGGACCGGATCCGGGCCGCGTAGCCGGCCTTGTCGAGGGCTCCGATCAGGAGCGCATCGGCCGGCTCGCCCCGGATGGATCGGCGCACCGATGCCGAGGCTGCAGCCAGATCCACCCGCACCCCTTCGACACCCGGCACACCCTGCAACGCCTCCTGGACCCGTAGGGCGCAGTGGTTGCAGGTCATGCCCTCCACCGACAGAACCACGGAGGGCCCGTCCGCGGGAGGCACCGCAGGCGATGGGACGCGCGGTCGGAACGAGATCGGTGCGGAATCCACGATCCAAGTCTCGACCGCTTGGGGACCTCAGGCAATGACCGTCACCGGGACGGAGAGCCTGCCCGCGGAGCACAACGCTTCCTCAGTGAAGGCTTGCCTCCCCGTTGGGACCCCTCCAGCCTGCTCGGACTCCCAGATCGTGAATCCCGTAAAACTGCTCCTTTCGGCAATCGCCGCGACCCTCGCCCTCCATGTTCCCGCCGTTGCCGACGTGGTCCTGCCGCCAGGATTCGCCATTGAGACCCTCGCCGGCCCTGATGTCGTGAGTGAACCCATGGAGATGGCGTTCGCCCCGGATGGCGCGGCCTGGGTCACCGGCCGTGCCGGACAGGTCTGGAGGATCGACACCACCACTAGGAAGTCACAGATCGTCGGCTCCGTGGCGACCGATGTGAGCGGTGACCGTGGACTCCATGGCATCGCCTTCCATCCGGACTTTCCGAAGACGCCCCACCTTTTTCTGGCCCACCACCGGACCAATGCCCCACAGGGCAAGTATGTGGCCTGCGTGACGCGATGGACCGTGAAGGGAACCGGCGAGGCCTCCCGGATCGATCCTGCGAGCGAGAAGACGCTCCTGGAATGGGAGGGGGAACCGGCGGGACAACACGTCGGCGGAGCCTTGTTGGCCCATCCGAGCGAACGGGTGCTCTACGTCACCACCGGCGAGAACAACCAGAACGCCCAGATCCGGACCTACTGCGATGACCCCAACAACCGGGCACAATCCCTGGGCGACCTGCGCGGCAAGGTCCTCCGGATCGGGTTCGACGGGTCCGTTCCGAAGGACAATCCCCACGTCCAGACCGCCGGCGCGGACCCCCGCGTCTATAGCCGAGGACACCGCCAACCCTGGTCCCTGACCTTCGACCCGCCGACCCGGTCGATCCTCGTGGCCGAGAACGGCGGCGACCTCAACGACGACTTCGACGAGGTGAACCGGATCGTTCCCGGTGCGAACTACGGGTGGCCCAGGGTGTTTGGTCGAGGACTGCAGACGCTCACCCGGACCAACCACATCGACGGGTTCACCGACCCCTGGTTCCAGTACCAGCGCAACACGGGTGCCTCCTGCGTCGGAGCGCTGATCTATCGGCCATCCACCTCCGGCGAAGGCTTTCCACAGAAATACCGCGGGGCCCTCTTCTACGCAGACTTCAGCCGCAAATCGATCCGTACTGCCCCACTGGATTCCAGGACCGGCACGCCGGGAGCCAGCGAGTCGTTCGTCCAGGGCCTCCCGGCAGGCCCCCTGGCCCTGCAGCTGGGGCAGGATGGCGCGATCTACTTCATCACCCACGGGGGCGCCACGAAGGGTTCCTCCGAGGACAGCCTCGCGCGGATTGTCTGGAAACAACCGTGATGCAGGACGGCATCTGCAGACAGACCCCGTTCCGAAGACAGCAAGCGATAGTCCAGCTCGGCCATTGACCGCACGCGCAAGCGGCAGCGAGCGTGGGGAATGCGTGTGCGCCTCAGCTCTCTCCTTGTCCTCCTGCAGGTCCTCCTGCGGTCGTCTCCCGTCCTCGAGGCAGCAGAAGGTGGGGATACGGCGACCAAGATTGCAGCGGAGGCCCACGACCAGCTCCGACAGCGCATCCTCCCCTATTGGTACGACACAGCGATTGATTGGAAACAGGGCGGCTACAGCCTCTGCGATGATGCGGTCCGGGGACGGTGTGTCCCCGATGAGAAACAGTTGGTGAGCCAGGCCCGCATGGTCTGGACCTTCTCGCGCGTGCATCAGAAGGGGTATTCCACTCCCGAGCGGGACTACCTCAAGGCCGCCCGGCACGGAGTGGAGTTCCTCAGGAACCACATGAAGGATTCGGAGCATGGTGGCTACTTCTGGTCGGTCAGCCCCGATGGAAAGCCGCGTGACCCAAGGAAACGCCTCTATGGCGAGGCCTTCGTGATCTATGCGCTCGTCGAATATTCCCGAGCCAGCGGGGACAAGCAGGCGCTGCAGGAGGCGCTGGACCTGTTCAGACTCCTTCAAAAGAGGACCCATGACGCCGGGCATGGGGGGTGGATGGAACACTTCGAGCGGGACTGGAGCCCGATGCCGATCAAGGACCCCAACGCCATCGTGGAAGTCTCCGGATACAAGAGTGCCAATACGCACCTCCACCTCCAGGAGGCGCTCTCGGAACTCTGGGTCGAGACCCGTGACCCGGAGGTCCGCGCCGCCCTCGAGGAATCCCTGCGGTTCAACCGGACCTATTTCTACCCGGCCACCGCCGCCCGCTCGGCCTTCCACTTCCAGCCCGACTGGAAGCCGGTCACCGATCCCACCAGCGCCGGGCTGAGCTACGGACATAATGTAGAATTCGCCTGGCTGATGCTGCGAGCCGAGGAGGTTCTCGGCCGCCCCCTGTCGTGGAACCACTTCCGCACCCATCTGGACCACGCCATCCGTTACGGCACAGATCGGGTTCGGGGGGGACTCTACAACAAGGGTGCCGGCAGCGAACCCGCCACCGACCGGAACAAGGTCTGGTGGGCTCAGGCTGAGATGCTGGCCGCACTCAGCCAAGCAATCCGGCACTGGCCCAACGAGAAGGCCTACCGCGAGGAACTGGAACGGTTCTGGAGCTGGGTCAACGGATCCCAGAAGGATGCGAAGTCAGGGATCTGGCTCGACACCGTCACCGAGAGCGGCGAGCCAAAGGCCACGGGCCTCGCCCACAACTGGAAGGCCAACTACCACGACGTCCGAGCCCTGCTGATGCTCGAGGAGATGCAGAAGGCGAAGTAGGGCGACGCGACCTCGGATCTTCCGGAGGATCCCGCATGCGGGATCGACACCCAGGACCCATCAGGCTAAGGCCCCTGTCATGCGGCTCCCCCTCTCCCTGTTCCAGATCCTCGCCATGGTCTCGTGCTCCAACGACCCCAGATCACCGAGGATGCCCCAGCCCGGCGACGCCGACTTCCCGACCGAGGCCCGAAGCGATCGCCATGCCCAGAAGGTGGCCGAGGTCCGCTCCGGGGATTTCGATCTCGTGATGATCGGGGACTCCATCACCCACACTGTCGGAGAAATGCCAGGGGAACCCTACGGGCCCCTCAAGGAGGTCTGGGACCGTCACTTCGCCCCCCGCAAGGCGATCAATCTGGGCTACAGCGGATTCCGGACCGAGAACATCCTCTGGAACCTGAAAAACGGGGAACTCGAGTTCCGGAGGTCCCCAAAGGTCGCCGTCGTCCTCATCGGCACCAACAACACGGACGACCGCCACTTCAGGACCGTCCATTCGGCACAGCAGATCTTCGAGGGAACGAAGGCGATCGTGGACCTCCTCAGGAAACGTCATCCGAAAACCAGGATCGTGGTCCTGCGGATCTTTCCCCGCGGCGACGACCGCCAGGAGGGTGCCCTGGACTACCGCGGCAAGGTCTTCCACGGAAGCGACGCCTGTGTCCGGACCGCCCAGGAGGCAGGGCTCCTCACGCGTCGACTGGCCGACAACCGGAACGTGTTCTGGCTGGATCTCAACCCGGTCTTCCTGCGCCCGGATGGAACCCTCCGGACCGAGCTGATGCCCGACCTGCTGCATCCGAACAAGGACGGAGCCGAGGCCTGGGCCCAGGCGCTTGAGCCCATGCTCACACAGCTGATGGGACCCGGCGAAGCTCGGTGAACCGGGGCGGATCCGAAATCCCGCGCCCCGACACGATCCAGAAATCGAGGTGTGCAAGTCGCCGGGAAACGGCAGAATCCTCGGGTGCCCAGAATGAGGGTGGCACACCCAGAACCAGGACTCATGAAGACCCTTCCGCTCCGACTCCTTCCCGTCCTCATCCTGATGGCATCCCCACTCTGTGCGGAGGCGACCAACCGACTCCACTTCGCCACGAGCGGCTTCTCCATACCCCTTTCGAGGCGCCCAAGGGACAACGCACCCAGCAGGTGCTGATGATGTTCATGCCCACCGCCGGGGACGTCACACCCAACGTCAACGTCCAGATCCAGCCTTACGACGGAAGCCTCGAGGACTACGTCAAGCTGTCCCTCAAGCAGTTCGAGTCCGCCAACCTCAGGGTGGTCCAGCAGGGTCGCACCAAGGACTCCGGAGCCCTGTTCGAATACCAGGGGGAGATCCAGAACCGCCGCCTCCACTGGTATGCCAAGGCCCAGAAATCCCAGGGACAGGTCTATCTCGTGACCGCGACCGCCCTCGAGGAGCACTGGGCTGAGGTTGCGACGAACCTGAAGAACTGCGTCGACAGCTTCGCCTGCGACAGCACCGCCAGCGTCGCCCCCTCGAGGCCCGCAGCACGACCCTGAACCCTTGGACGGCCCTCGGTTGGGGTCTCGCAGGATTTCGGGGTTTGCCACCCGCTGTCCGATTTCAGCATCGTCGTCGGGTGTCCACCCTTCGAACGCTGTCTTTCCTCCTGTGCCTGTTCTGCGCATGGGCCTGCTGGGCACAGCCGGTGCCACGGCTGGATTCCGCCTCCGCCAGCTGGTTCCAACGGGGGACCACAAACCAGATCACCCTTTCGGGTGATGCCCTCGGCAACCTCTCAGAGGTCCTGCTGATGGGCATCGGAGTCACAGCGACCCTCGAGGAACTTCCGGCCCCGGCCGTGGCCCTCGAAAGCTCGACCACCGGAGTCCGATCCGAACCCGCCGGCGCCGTCAATTCACGCCGCATCCGCCTCGTTGTGGACCCGGAGGCCAGCCCAACACCCCGTGAACTCCGCGTCGCCGGACCCGATGGCGTCTCAAACGCCCTCACGCTCCAGTTCAGCGACGTCCCGGAGCTCCTGGAATCAGCCGTTCCCTCCCCGCTATCCCTCCCTGTGGCCGTCTCGGGCACCATCGGCGCCAATGCGGAGACCGACCGCTTCTCCTTCGCCGCCAAGGCGGGCCAGAGACTGATCCTCGATGTCCAGGCCAACCGGTTCGGTTCCCCGCTGGATCCAACTCTGAGCGTGGCGGATGCCGAGGGCAAAACCCTCGCAAAGAGCGAAGACGCCCATGGCCTCGACCCGTTCCTCGAGTTCGAGGTACCCAAGGACGGCACCTACCAGATCGCCCTCCATGACCTGCGGTTCCAGGGCGCCGGGAACTATCGGTACCGCCTCCTGATCGGTGAACTGCCGTATCTGGAATCCCTCTTCCCGTTCGGTGGACGCCGGGGTTCTGAGGTCACCGTATCACTCCAAGGATCCAACCTGGGAGGAGGCGACACCCTGAAACTCCGCATCGCCCCCGACGCCCAACCCGGACGACAGGACCTGCGGGCGCGGACCGCCAAAGGGGTGTCGAACCCTCTACCCTTCGAGACCGACGACCTGCCGGGGCTCCTCGAAACCGAACCCAACAACGCCCCGGAACAGGCCATGCGCCTGACACCGCCGACCATCATCGACGGCCGGATCGGCGAGGCGAAGGACACCGACACCTTCCGGTTCACCGCCCCGGCAGACCAGCGGCTCGCCATCGAGGTCCAGGCCCGCCGGTTTGGGTCACCGTTGGACTCCCTGCTGACCCTCATGGATGCGAAGGGAGCGGTGATCACCCGGAACGACGATGCTGCCGAGCAGGACGCCCGGATCGAATTCGATGCCAAGAAGGACACCGAATACCTGCTCTCCCTCCGCGATCTGACCGATCGCGGGGGTCCCCGGTTCGGCTACCGCCTGGTCCTCCGATCCCCGGAACAGATCCCGGATTTCGCGGTCCGTGCTTCGGCAGGACGACTCCGCATCACCCAGGGCGGGCGGACTGCCCTGCGATGCGAACTCGATTCCCGAAACGGATTCGACGGCATGGTGCGGGTCAATGCTGTCAACCTCCCGCCCGGCGTGTCCGCGTCACCCCTCGTGCTCGGACCCCAGAACCGTGCCGGATGGATCGTCCTTTCCGCCACCGATGTCACCACACTCGGCTTCCTCCCCTTCCAACTGGAGGCGATCGGCGAACTTGGCGGTAAGCCCGTCGGCCGCATGGTCCAGTTCCCCGAATCCCCCTGGCTCACCGTGTTGCCACCCGCACCGTTCGAGGTCGAGGTGGCCCAACCCTCCCTCCTCGCCGAGCAGAACGGCTCGACCTCCCTCGACGTCAGCATCGTGCGCCGGCCTGGATTCACGGGCGAGGTCCGGATCTCGGCCGAGGACCTCCCCGGCGTCTCCATCCCCGCCATCGCCGTGCCTGCGGGACAGTCCCGCGCCAAACTCAACCTGCAGGTGTCGAACGGATCCGAAGTGGGCATCCGGCCGGTCCTGGTCCGCGGCGAGGCCACGGTCGACGGACGCACCTCGATCAGCCACGCCGCCCAGTCCGTGCCCCTTCAGACCCGCGGGATCGCCATGTTCCTGACCGCCATGCTGCCCGGATCGCCCTTCTTCCGGACCGATGCGGTCCGCCTCTCGGCTGTCGCGCTACCCACGAACGCCGTCTCCTCGGCAAACCAGACCGAGTTTGTGGTCAAGGTGGACCGACGCGGCGTCGAGGGTGAGATCGCCCTCGCGCTGGAGGGGCTGCCGAAGGGGGTCGAGGCCACCGTGTCCCCGATCCCCGCCGGCAAGAAGGAGGCCTCGATCCGGATCAGGGTCTCCGATGCCGCCGAGACCGGAAAGGACCACACTCTCCACATCGTGGGCACCGCCACCCATGACGACCGGATCTGGCGGCAGAAGACACAGCCCATCACGCTGAACCTCACCGCTCCGGAATCCCAAGCCGCTCCGGCAACCGCACCTCAACCCGGAAAGTAGCCCGCCATCACCCCATCCGGAACCACTATCCGACCATGAGCATCCCTTCCGCTTCCCCATCCACGGTACCCCAGGGTGGATTCACATCCGGCCGGCAACGTGTCCCGGTCGCCGCTGCCGCGATCGCCCTGCTGCTGCGCTTCCCAATCCTCGGCGCCAACGCCCCCGTCTCCTGGCACCGCGAGGTGACACCCATCCTCAAACGGTCCTGCAACGGGTGCCACAACCCGAACAAGATGAAGGGCCAGGTTGACACCTCGACCTATGTCGGTCTCCTGAAGGCGGGGAAGCACGGGCCGAACTTCATCGCCGGAGATCCCGGGAAATCCCTCCTCATCCAGGAGATCAGCGGACCCAAGCCGGAGATGCCAGAAGAGGGGGATCCCCTGTCTGCCACTGAGGTCGCCCTGATCTCACAGTGGATCCAGGAAGGTGCCAAGGACGACACCCCGGCCGAGGCCCTGTCGACCCGTCTCAGCGCCCCACCCAATTACACCGTGCCGCCCGTGACCACCGCACTCGCGGTGTCGCCGGACGGACGCTGGCTCGCAATCTCTGGCTACCACGAGGTGTTCCTCGTCGACGTTAAGGACCTGTCCCTCAAGGGACGTCTTCTGGGCGAGTCCACCCGGATCGAATCCCTGGCCTTCTCGCCTGATTCCCAGCAACTCGCCGTCGCGGCCGGCGCACCGGCCCGATTCGGGGAGATCCAGGTCTGGAACGTCGCCGGAACCAACCAGGTCCATGCCTGGCGCACCGGGACCGACTCCACCTATGGGATTTCGTGGTCGCCCGATGGGCGTCAGCTGGCCTTCGGCGGTGCCGACAAGACGGTCCGGATCCTCGCCCTGCCCGACGGCAAGGAGACCATGAAGTTCGAGAACCACAGCGACTGGACCCTCCGGACGGCGTGGAACGTCGATGGGCGTCGACTCCTGAGCGGCAGCCGCGACCGGGCCCTCAAGCTGATCAATCCCGTCGACGGCCAGTTCATCGACGACATCAACAAGCTGCTTGAACCGGTCACCTCCATGGCCCGCCACCCCAAGGAGGACATGGCACTGTATGGCGGGGCCGACGGCGGGGTGCGCCTCTACCGCATGAAGGAGAATCAGGAACGCACCGCCGGGAACAACGACGTCAACCTCGTCCGCGAGTTCGAACGCCAGCCCGGAGCCGTGCACAGCGTGGCCTTCAGTCCCGACGGATCCCGGATCGCGGTCGGCGGTGTCGGAGGCGAGGTCCGGCTGTACCAGACAGCCGATGGGGCCCGGGTCGGCACGCTGGGCGGACATGGCGGTGCCGTATTCGCCCTGGAATTCACGCCGGATGGCCAGCGGCTGTTGACCGGCGGGTTCGATGGATTGATCCGGCTCTTCAACCCCGCGGACGGCTCCCTGGTCGCGGTATTCCTACCCGTTCCGCTGTCGTCGCCACCGCTCACTGCCGGCCGGTGACCGCCACGACAAAAACAGCTTTGTCCTCCCTCGAGGGACTTCTCTAGCCTTTCGGACCGCATGTCCTCGCCGAAGTCCTCCCCGTTCGATCTCGGATCCTGGGTTCAGACCCGTTCCAAGGAAGTCGACCATGCCCTGGATCGATTCCTGCCCAAGGCCACCGTCCGTCCCGGCACCATCCACAAGGCGATGCGCTACTCGCTGTTCGCCGGCGGTAAACGGATGCGCCCCGCGCTCGCGCTCGCCGCGGCCGAGGCCTGCGGCGGGGACCCCAAAGAGGCCATGCCGCTCGCCTGCGCGGTCGAGTGCATCCACACCTATTCGCTGATCCACGACGAT
>SYEM01000317.1 GCA_005801385.1 Verrucomicrobiales bacterium
GAATGTCAGCACCGCCGCCACGCCCGTGCTGGTCGGCCAGATCGTCGACCGCACCGCCGCGAGGTTCACGCTGCCCACCGACTCCGCCCACAGCGGGAGGGCGTCCGACGGCACCAGCGCCCCGACCTGCTTGTCGGTCAGGGTCAACGCAGTCGGATAATTCACCGTTGCACTCAGGCCCGCGATCGCTGCCCCGGCGCGGGTGAGCTTCACCACCACGCGATACGGCTTGCCGACCTGAGCCAGCGGACCGTCGGGGACCTCGAGCGTCGCCACATCGTTGGTGTTGGAGCCCGATGGGCGGAGGGAGCGCGGGGGCTGAGAGTTGAGAGCTGAGAGCTGAGGGTTCAGACCGGCCTCGCTCGGGCCAGACCCTGTCTCGACACCAGACGCAACCCCATCGTCCCTCGCAGGCCGCAGGCCTCCCCTCCCTGAGGCCACAGGCCTCAGATCGGTGGGTGCTGCAGTGCTCTGCAGCACTGGGCGCGACAGCGCCCACCCCACCCCAGGCTCAACCCCCTCCTGCACGCCAGCCCCCACTGCGCCTTCCCCTCTCAAGTCTCGACTCTCCACACGCAACTCGCCCCCACGCCGCGGCGCCGCCTTCGGCGGCAGATCCAGCCCCACCACAATCCGCAACGCCCGGATCACGTCCCCGTTGTCAATCGTCCCGCTGTCGTTCAGATCGTTCAGCGGCACATCCCACGGACGCGCCTCCTCCAAGCCCACCTGCAGCCGGCTGATCACCACCGCGTCGCCCACATCGATCCGCTGGTTCGCATTGTTGTCGCCCCGGATCTTGCGCGGGAGGATCCGACCCGCACCCGACACCGCCGCGTTGCCGTCCTTCAGGACCGCGCCCGCAGGCGTCGCAAGACTCACAATCGTCGGGCTCAGCACCGCTGAGGTCACCCCCGACACGCTCCGCGCCCGGAAACTCACCAGCGCCACCGGGTTCGTCCCCGACGGCAACGCCAGACCCGCCAGCGAGAACGCCGCCCCCATCTCGCCGGGAGTCGACAGGTTCACGCTGTTGACGCTCTGCCCCACCAACGCACCCCACTCGAACTGCGGATCCGCCAACAGGACCGGATCGTACCGCAGCTGGAACGTCATGCCGCCCACATCCCCCGGCGCTGCGAGGCGGACCGGGTAGACCAGCCGCTGTCCCTCCTGTACCTCCGTCGCTGTCCCCACCTCGAGCAGCCGCACCGGGGTCCAGGTCACCTCGCGGACCACCCGCGCCTCGTTGCCCGACAGGTCACGCGCCGTCACCTCGAGACGGTTCAGACCCACCTTGAGTTCCAGCGGGTCCGACTCGAATTCCCCCTCGCGCACGATCAGCTCGGGCTGGGCAGTCCCGTTCCAGGTCCAGCCCACCGAACCCACTCTCACGTTGTCCGACACCGTCCCCTTCAGACGGAACCGTCCCTCGGTCACCGTGCCCGCAACAGGTTCCGACAGCCCCAGGACTGGCGGTTCGCCGTCGACGAACTCCGCCACGATTGCCTCGGTACGCCCCACCGTGACGGCGACCTCGGCGTTGGTGCCGGTCGCCCCGCCACTCCACTGGGAGAATGTCCAGCCCGCAGCCGCGTTGGCGCGCAGCGTCACCACCGTACCCGGCAGATACGACGGCGCATCGGGACTCCGCCCGATCGTCCCCTGCCCCTGCACCCGGGTCGTCAGGGTCCCCAACCGCGCAAACTCCGCCACCACGCGCTTGGGGGCATCCACCGTCAACCCCGCCTCCTGGGCCGTTGTCACGAGATCCCCGCTCCACTGGACGAAGCCCCAACCCTCCGCCGGCTTGGCCGTCAGGGACACCCCTGTCCCCTCGGCATAGCGCGCCTCGGGAGGACTCAACAGGACCTGGCCCTCGCCCCGGACCTCCGTCGCCACAGGATGCAGCGGCAGGAACCGCGCCCCGACCGTGGTCGGCCCCGTGATCGTCACCCGGACGCGTCGGGCCGTGCCCGTGACCGCTCCGGTCCAGCCCCCCAACACCGCATCCCCCTTGGGCTCGGCGACCAGTTCGACCTCCGTGCCCACCTCATACGCGCCCTGATCCGGCACCCGGCGCACCGCGCCGGGTCCGTCGACCGTGACGCTCAGCGGATGACTCGCCACTCCGGCGCGACGGAACTCCGCCCGCACCGTCCGGCTGGCGTCCAACCGGAGCGTTACCTCCGCAGCGGTTCCGGTGGCGTCGCCGGTCCAGCCTGAGAATTCATACCCCGCTTCCGGGATCGCGGTGAGGGTCACCTCGGCGCCCTTCGCATACAGTCCCTCGGCATTCGGCTGCTGGACCCGTCCGCCCAGCGTGCTCTGGACCGTCAGCACCACGCGGTCGGGAGTGAGGGCCTGGAACAGAGCCGTCACTCGGGGTTGGGCGTTGGTGACCGTCAGGAGCCATTCCCCCTTGGGTTGTCCGGCTCCAGCCCCGCCCCATAGGACCAGCGACTGACCCGGGTTCGGGATCGGGAGCACCTTCACCACAGTGCCATGGGGGTAGACCGGCAGATCTGGCTCGAGCGCGATGCGGCCGCCACCCGTGGCCACGGTGGTGATCGGCGTGCCGAAGCGGGCGACGAAGCGCGCCGGTCCATCCACCACCCAGCTGAAATTCGTCTCCGCTCCCGCATGGTCCCCGGTCCAGCCCAGGAACGACCAGCCGACCGACGGCGTCGCGCGGAGATCCACCGAGGCGCCCTCGAACTGCAATCCACCGCCCGTGACCGTGCCGCCCGCGGCCGTGACCTCGAGCAGATACCGGGGGATGGATTCGAAGACGGCGCGAATCGACCGATCGCGTCCCATCGCCACGTTCCGCTCGGGGAAGGCGCCCGACAGGTCCTCCTCCCACCGCACGAACCGGGATCCCGCATTGGGCACCGCCCGTACCAGGACGACGTCGTCCTGCAGATACCGGTCCAACGCCGGCTCCCGCGTGATCCGACCCGGTCCGGTGGTCGCCGCCGCGAGACGGTAGGTGGGAACGACCTCGACCCCGACGGGCCAGACGGTGGTGGTCTCGGTGAAGTCCTCGCTGATCCCGAGCTGCCGCACGATCACGCTGCGTTCGACCGTGACCGGTGCCGAGTAGCGGGTGGACCCGAGCGTAGGTTCTGAGCCATCGAGCGTGTAGAAGACCTGTCCCCCGGGAAACCGGCTGACCCACTGCAGCGTGGCCCGATCCCCGACCCGGACCGACTGATCGATCTCCTGCCCGTTGACGAGGAGGGGTGGAAAGGTGTCGAGGTGCACCGCCGCGGATTCCCCCGAGGCGACAAACGGCCGATCATCACCGACCACCTGAAGGTCGAGCACGCGGATCAGGACGGTCTCGCGTCCATCCGCCGACACCCCGAGCTGTCGGAGTTGGACGGATTGGGTCAGCGGGACGGGCTTCTCGTACCGGGGCGACGCCACGGTGGGGAGGGATCCATCGAGTGTGTAGAAAACAGCCCCACCGGGGAACCGCGACACGAGTTCAACCGCGGTGCCCTCGCGAATCCGAAGCGGTCCGTTGACCTCGTTGCCATTCACCCGGGCCAGCGGGAAGGTGTCGACCGCAACGGGTGCCGAAGCCACCCCGACGACAAAGGGGGTCGGATCGAAGACCACCTCAAACGCCACCGACGGCACCAGCGCCGTCTCAGCACCACCCGCGCTGACCGAGATCTGCCGCACCACGGCACTCTGTTGGATCACCAGCGGCTGGGTGTACTTGGGGGACTGCGGGGTCGGCTCCGAACCATCGAGTGTGAAGTGGATGGCACCGTCCGCGAACCGAGGAAGGAGCTGCACCATCACCGGCGGCGCAAACCGGCCCCCGACATCCTGATCGAGGCCATTGACGCGGACATACGGCAGGGTGTCGACGGCCATGGGACCGGATTCCAGGGTGACGGGGTCGGCCGCCAGCGCTTGCCCCAGCAGGCACGCCAGCAGGCCAACGAAACGCCGGAGAACCGCACTGGGGCAAAAACCAGCTTGAAGGGAACTTAAGGCTGTCATGGAACAGGGTTTTGAAAATCAAGAGGGGTTGCCGGAAGCGTTCGACCCACCCCGGAGGGAGGGCTACTGACATCCGGCAACCGGGTGCTGCGTTTGCCCGACACCGAGGGGGCGTGTCGGGACAGGACAGAGGCCGGGTCAGCCGGGGGGCCTTCAGGCCTCCGGGTTGAGCTGGGGGCAGGACGGCGCGGAAACCTATGTTGTTGTTCCGATTCGCTGGCGTGTTGGTGTTGCGGTTCGCCACCCGGCAGTTCTCTGCCGCGTTGTTCCAGCTGCCGCCGCGGATCAACCGCGCCGAGCCCGATGGCCTCGATCCCAAATCGTCGGATGACCCTTCCGATAAACGCTGAGCAGTCCGCTGGACGGACAAACGACAGCAGCGCAGTCATCCTGCACTGGAGCTCTTCCTCACTCCAGCGTCCCTCCTGCCAGCACCTCTCATGGGTCCGGAATCGGCGAACGAATCGCCTCCGACTCCGGCGCGATAACCCCACACCCCCAGGGAAAACCCGGTAGCCCAGGAAATCCATCCCATGGGATGTCCGATTGAGGACAGGCTCAGGCTTCAACGCCAGCGCGAGACGAGTCTGCAGAAACTCCCGGACCTGCTTGCGGACCTCGACCAAGCCCGTCGCGGAATCTCCCCAGACGACGAAATCATCCATGTACCGGACGTAGGCACCGTAGCGCAGGGTCTCCTGGATGAAACGATCCAGTGGATCGAGGTAGTAATTGGCGAGGTGCTGCGAGGTCAGGTTTCCAATCGGCAGCCCGCATCCCGGCCCCGTGTGATAGCTCGCGAGAATCCGGCCGAACAACCGCAGGACATGCGGATCCTTGAACTTGCGTCGAAGGGCCTCACCCAGGACTTCGTGGGAAACCGAGTCGAAGTACTTGCGCACGTCCATCTTCAGAAACCACCCGTGGGATCGGGCATGTCCCCGAGCCCGCTCCACCGCCTGCCACCGTCCCTTGCCCGGTCGACAGGCATAGCTGTCAGCGATAGCCGCCCGATCCAAGACAGGTTCACACACCGCCATCAGCGCATGGTGCAAGACCCGTTCCTCGAAGCTGGCCGCACAAATCCGACGCTCCTTCGGATCATGAACTGTGAAATAATGATAGTTCCCCACTGGAACATCCCCCCGAAGCAGTCCCTCGCGCAGCTCGCCGACCCTCCTGTCCAAAGACTCTTGGAACTCCCGGCAATCGGGTCGGGATCGTTTGCCTTTCGCTGCACGCCAGAATGCCCATCGCAGATTCTCCGGATCCGCAATGCGCTCCATAAGAGCACCGTGGCGCGTCACGCTGACGTCCCTCCCAGAAGCATGCCCAGAAGTCCTTCCCCGTATTTTTCGACCCGTGCCTCGCCGACTCCAGGAATCTCCTTGAGGGCCGCCTTGGTCTGGACTTTCCGCCGAACCACTTCCGCAAGCTGCCCGTTGGTCAGAACTGTGTAGACGGGGATTTTTTCTTCCTCGGCGACTCCCTTGCGCCAGTCCCTCAGACGGCTGAAGACCTGAAACTCCTCAGGCGTCAGTTCTTCCCGATAGTCCACCTTGGGGCGATCCGGGAGGCCTGCGGCCCCTGCAGGGCCTTCCATATACTCGACGCAGAATGTCCAGTAGGAGTTCTCCCCATCCGCGACGAACTCCTTCCGAACTGCCAGAACACGATGCCCCCGAAGGAAGGCATTCATCTCACCCTCAGGAACCCCAAGGTTCTTGATCGGCACCGTGAACAGTTTTAGTTGCATCGTGCTGGCTCCGCGGCCACTCCGCCTTCGTTTACGCTCGTTCCACTCGCTCCAACTCCGGCTCCGCCGCCGCTCCGCTCTGGCCTCCGGCGCTCACGGCTGACCTGGGGGCAGGACGGCGCGGAAACCTAAGCCGTTGTCCCGATGCGCTGGCGCGGAGGTGCCGCGGTACGCCACCCGGCAGAACTCTGCCGCGTCGTACCAGCTGCCGCCGCGGATCAACCGCGCCGAGCCCGAAGCGGGACCCCGGGGATCCGTGACCCACCCTCCAGGATACTCCGCATGCCAATCCCAACACCACTCCCAGACATTCCCTGCCATGTCCCGGAGACCGTAGCCATTCGCCGGGTACGAACCCACCGGCGTTGTACGACCCACCTTCTTGTTGTAGTTCAACCGATCGTCCGAAATGTCGTCGGTGTCCGCCCACGGATACAACCGCCCCGCGACTCCACCCCGCGCCGCCTTCTCCCATTCGGCCTCGGTGGGCAGGCGATATCCGGCGTTCCAATTCACGAACGGCACCTTGTCCCCCGCGCGGTAAACCTGTGTCTTGGCCTCGTCGAGGTAGTACGCCGGCACCAGACCCTCCTTCTCGGACCGGGCATTGCACCACTTCACCACGTCGAACCAGTTGACCGTGTGGATCGGATGGTCGTTCCCCCAACTCCCACCCGCCGTCAGATCATAACCCCGGGACAACGCCCACGTCCGCACCTCATTCCACAACGCCGCCGTCACTTCGGTACGATCGATCGCGAAGGCCGAGACGTCGACGGGATGCACCGGGCCCGCGACCCGGTCATCCCCCATCGTGAACACCCCGGCTGGGATCAGTACCATTCCATGGGACGGCAGCCACACATCACTGGCCAGGACTCGGAAGCGGACCTTCGACGAGTACTGGTTGGGCCAATCGGCCTTGGCATCCCAGGTGATCCGTTTGCCAGCACCGGGCTTGATCCCGTGGCCGACGTCCCCGGTGAAGCTGACCGCAGGCACGGTGTAGCTGGCCCCGTTGTTGTCGGAGACCTCGACCGCGATCTGGAGCGTCGGACTGTCCGGATCCGCGACGTCGTAGTCGATGTCCACCAGGCGCGTCCCCTCGCGCTGCGCAGCCCGGATATTGGAGATCACCGGATCGGCGGCGGAGAGGGGAAACAGACTGGAGGCCGCCACCGCCAACAGCGCCAGTGGCCGGCTCCAACGAGATGGGATCTGATAGAGGTCGAGATTCATGAGGTGTCCTTCATCCAAACTGGGAATTCACCACCCAGTCCGGGGTATGACGAGAGCCTGCACTCCGCTGGAATTTCCGGAAGCAGATTTTCGGAACGCGGAGTGGAAAAGAGGGGACTCACACGGAGGCGCCAAGACACGGAGGAAAGACTGGAGAGACAAAGGCAGGGGCGATATCGGTAGGGCTGCGGTCCCTCGCGGCCCCATCTCGATCCGCTGCGCGTGGCGCACCCGTGAAGGGGGACGGGGTTGTCTGCAGCGTCAGAGGGTCCCGACTGGCTGGACCGATCCGCCAAACCTCGCGGGGAAGATGGGGACCTGAGGGACCAGGTTGCTACCGACGAGGGGCGCTGCCGCGCCCCGTGATGCAGGGCACTGCATCACCCACCCATCGAATCCTTCGGCTGCCGATCAGGAGGCACTTGCCGCTGCATCCTTCCTACAGGTAGGACTGCGGTCCCTCGCGGCCCCATCTCGATCCGCTGCGCGTGGCGCACCCGTGAAAGGGGAC
>SYEM01000318.1 GCA_005801385.1 Verrucomicrobiales bacterium
AAGCCCTTGGTCGCCGGATCATCCACGCCATACAGGTTGCGGATCCAGGCGGGCTCCTTCTCGAGGTCGGTCGCCTCCGGGATGCTCAGCTGCATCCGGGCCGCCAGCTCGTAGGATCGCAGGCGCGCCGCGAAGACCTGGTCCCCGGAATGCGCCTCGGAAAATTCCCGGTTGATCCCCGACAGCATCCGGAAATCCGCCTCACGCCGTGACGGATCGATGGTTTCAGGCGGACGAAGGTCGGCGATGGGATCCCCCGAGCGCGTGCGGAATGGCACGCCCTGGTGGTTGGCGGGAAGGAACCCGGAGGTCCAGTTGATCGATCCGCCCGCCGGCAGGCCGCGGGGATCGGGCAGGACGACGAACGCAGGCAGGTTCTCGTTCTCGGTGCCGAGCCCATAGCTGATCCACGCCCCCATGCTCGGAAACCCGTTCAGCGTGAACCCCGAGTTCATCTGGAACGTGGCCGGCGTATGGTTGTTGCTCTTCGCGTACATCGAGTGGATGAAGCAGAGGTCGTCCGCGCATCCGGCGATGTTCGGGAGCAGATCACTGATCCACGCCCCGCTTCGCCCATGCTGGCGAAACGCGTAGATGCTCTTCATCAGCTTCCCCGGCTGCCCGAAGAACCCGAGGTTCTCACCCTTCCCCTCCAAGGCCTTGCCGTTCATCCGCTCCAGCTCCGGCTTGTGGTCGAAGGTGTCGAGATGGCTCACCCCACCGCAGCAGAAGACCTGCACCACCCGCTTCGCCCGGGGCGCGAACTGCGCCCCGCCCAGGATTCCGGCCATCCCGGAGGCCCGCGCGGCCTCGCGGCTCATCAGCCACGACAACGCGACCCCGCCCAGTCCGCCGAGGCTGCTCGAAAGGAAATGGCGACGCGGCAGGAGCGACGACGAGGCGCCGACCGGGGTGGAGATGGACTTCATGTCAGCGGACATAGACGAATTCCGTGGTGTTGAGCAGCGCCCAGCACAGGCTTGGGAGCCCGCGATCGCGGACAACCGCTTCGGCACGATCCCGTTCCGCTGCGGTCGCCTCCCGGCCCAGTGCCAGGGCATACACCCGATCCACAGCCGCTCCCGGATCCGCCCCCGCCTCGCGTCGGACCCGCTCGGCAAGCCGGTCGGCCTGACGCTGCACGAAGGTCCCGTTCATGAGCCCCAGGGCCTGCAACGGCGTCGTGGTCACACCCCGTCGCGGGGTCTTCACGGAGGGATCGGGACAATCGAACGCGTCGAGCAACGGCTCCTTCCCCGAGTTGATGTTCATGCGGTAGACGGTGCGGCGATTGAACTCCGGGTCCCCCTTGTCGAAGAGATGGTAGAACGTGGCGCCATACTCGGACGTGGTGAACGGACGGAAGCTCGGGCCGCCGTACTGGAGATTCAGCTCTCCACTGACCGCCAGCATGGCGTCGCGGATGGCCTCGGCCTCGAGTCGCCGGGGCGACATCCGCCAAAGCCAGCGGTTGTCCGCATCCACCTCGCCCGCCGCCCTCTGGTGGACAGCCGAGCGACGATAGGCCTCCGAAGTCAGGATCCGTCGATGGAGGGCCTTGAGGCTCCAGCCCGAGGCAATGAAGTCCGACGCCAGCCAGTCGAGCAGTTCGGGATGGCTCGGCGCGCCGCCGCTCCGACCGAGGTCGCTCGGGGTGGCGACGAAGCCCTGTCCGAAATGGAACTGCCAGACCCGGTTGACCATCACCCGTGCCGGGAGTGGATTCGCCGGATCCGAAAGCCACCGGGCGAACGCCTTGCGCCGATCGGCCTCCGGGCTGTCGGGCGACAGACCAAACTCGGCCGGCACGGTCCTCACGGAGCCGAGGGCCGCAGGAACGACCACATCGCCTGGGCTCTTCACGTCGCCACGCTTCAGGACCCGGGCCGGGGACGGCTGCGACCGGATCCCGGCATAGACCACCGGACCGGACCCCTCCGCCCGCGCCAGCTCGGCCCGCGCCTCCTGGACCCGCACCAAGGCCGCTTCGCGGGCCTGCCGACGCGATCGAGGCAGCGCGTCGAGTGCCTGTGCCAACTCGGCCTGGGTAACGGTCGAGCCGCCCGATCGGAACGCGGCGGAGACCTCTTCGGGGGTGAGTGCGCGATCATGCAGGGACACGCTGCGGACGGTCCCGGTGAGCCATGGACGCCCACCGGCCTCGTGGCGTCGACCCACCACGATCCGGGCCTTGCCCGCCGAGAACACCGGCAATGCCGATCCAGGGGCGTAGGACTCGCCATAGGATTCTCCGTTGCGGAACAGCTGGATCCGCTGATCCGCCGTGAACACGGCGACCAGATGGACAAAGGCCCCGGCCGGAGCATCCTCGACCGGACCCGCAAGGTCCTGGGTACGGGCGAATCCCTCGCTGCCCACCATCCACTTCCGAGGCTGACGTTCGGCGAAGACAATCGCGTCGAACGGGGATCCCCCCATCGCCTCGAGCGAGATCGCAGCACCCCCACCCTGCTCAAGGTCGGACAGCGCCACCCAGGCCTCGAGCGACTTCTCTCTCAGGTCCCGGTCGATCGGAGGGGCTTCGAAGAAGTCCCCGGGCTTAGACAGCTCAAGTCCGTGTCCACCCCAGCGCGCGCCTCCGCGGAGTCCGGAGG
This sequence comes from Verrucomicrobiales bacterium, assembly GCA_005801385.1. Lineage (GTDB taxonomy): Bacteria > Verrucomicrobiota > Verrucomicrobiia > Limisphaerales > UBA9464 > UBA9464. Next base: position 2,616 of record SYEM01000318.1, read on the forward strand.
ACCACTGGACACGGTCGGCGGATCGGAAATCCCACGAGAGCCAGGGGGTCGGCCCCGTCGCGGTCGGGGATTCCGGCCGGGAGGCCGTCACCCTTCGCACCGCCTCACGCTCGACATCGGCCACGATCCTCGACGCCTCATCGAGCCGACGGCGGGCAGCATCGCGACGCGCCTCTCGCTCCTGTCGCTCCACAAGACCCTCAACCGCCCGGTCGCCGTGGCGGACGCCGTCGAACACAGCCCGGACCCGGTAGTAATCGGCAAGCGGGATGGGATCGAATTTGTGGTCATGACACCGGGCGCAGTTGACGGTGAGTCCCAGGAAGGTCTGCCCCACGACGCTGACGAGATCCTCCATTTCCTCCTCGCGCGTGATGGCCCGCTGGGTCGCGTTGGCCTGGGAGTTGCCGGCCTGGTCCCATGGCCCCGACACCAGGAGGCTGGCCGCAATGATGCCGTCGCTTGTGACCGGTTCGAGGACATCCCCGGCGATCTGCTCCTGCATGAAGCGATCGTAGGGTAGGTCGGCATTGAAGCTGCGCACCACATAGTCGCGGTAGGGCCAGGCCGTGTCCCGGAGCCGGTCATACTCAAACCCTTGGCTCTCGGTGTAGCGCACGACGTCGAGCCAATGCCGACCCCAGCGCTCGCCATACCGCGGGGAGGCGAGCAGGCGGTCGATCCAGCGAGCCTCGCGATCGGGCGCGGTATCGGTGAGGAACGCCTCGACCTCCTGGGGCGAGGGTGGCAGTCCGATCAGGTCGAAATACATCCGTCGGATCAGCTCGCGCGGGGAGGCGGGTGGATTGGGGGTCAGACCCTGGGCTTTCAGGGCGGCATCGACGAAGGCGTCGATGGGATGGTGGCCTGTGGGGACCGCAGGACGGGCGAAGGGCTGGAGCGACCAGTGGGATTCCGGGTTCGCGACGGGCTCCCCCGCGCGCGCCCACCCGATGAAGAACACGAGCAGCACCAGTCGGATCCGCCATCGGGTCGGGAGGGACATCCATACTGGGGCGACGGGGTGCATCGGGGGATTGGGGACGACTATGCCTCAGGGTGAATTCAGTCCCAAGCGCTCAAATCTCCGGAATCAGCGGTCCCGTATCTGCGGGACTGCCCCGGTGGGTGGACCCGTGCTCTGGGCCACTGGGTGCCTCCCAGGCATCCACCCACCCCAGACCCAACCTCTCCAGGCTCCCGGTCCACCACACCACACCCGCCGGCCGTCCCCACCGATCGGTATCGCCTCGCAGGGTGGGTGCTCCCGCACCCACCCCGTGGAGCCTCCAGTCCACCCGTCCTCCCCGGCGCCTCCGCGTCACCGTGTGAGTCCCCTTCCGCTTGCTTCCCTGGGCACCCCCTCCCCTCACCGGCCTTTCCGCACCGTCTCATCCCAACCCTCGATCCAGATCTCGCTGCCATTGAACTCGCCGTATTCCAGGCGGATGCGCCGGATGTTGGCCGACCGCAGTTCCGCCAACACCCCGGACGACACGGCAGGATCAAGGCCAGGCTCGAAGAGGAAGCTCTCGGAGAAGTTGTGTCGGATCGAATCGTAGGTCTGCGAGAATGGTCCCGTCAGGCGGATCGGCTCCCGGGTGAACCCCGTGAGCGTCGTCCCCCGCCACTCCACCAGTGGCCAGCTCTTCGTGTCGTAGATCCCGATCCCCGGATAGCCGAACTTCAGGAAGGACAACAGGTAGTCGGTCGCCACCGAAACCCGGCCCTTCTGGACCGTGCGCTGACGCGGCAGCGATCCCGTGATGATCCGGGACAGCGGCACGAGCCGGGTCGATTCCGAGGTCACCGTCTTCCGGACTCCCTGGGCATCGAAGGTCGGCTGCGGCGTCCCGTACGCCGCCTTGAGGTCCACCTGCAGCGCATCGATCCACGACAACGGCTGCCTCGGATCCGGCGGCTTGGGAAAGGTCGCCACGATCGTGTACGCACCGCGAAGGTCCCCGTCCGGCCAGTTCCAGCGGTACGTCACCGTGGCGCCCGAGGCCGCGATGCTGGCTCCTGGAAACGATCCGATCCGACCCGACCGCCTCCGGATCGAGGTGCCGTCGTGATGGGTCAGATCCACCAGCACGTCGAAGCCGGCAGTCCCGGGTTCCCCTGCGAACACCAGGCTCGGGAAGCGCCAGAGGGACTTGAGTCGATGGTTGGCAAACAGGTCCTTGCCGTGGTGCTGAAAGACCTCAAAGGCGGCCGATTCCGAGAGCGTGAAGGGCGGCGGACGGGTGCCAGCCGGATTCGACGGGATCTCGCGGATCTGCTTCACCACAAGGCTTCCTGGGGCGACCCGCTTGAACTCGAGGTCCAACGCGAGAGTGTCCCGACCCGGCCGGGCCTGGGCAAACGCCAGGACCGCCGACTCCAGCACCTCCACGAGCGAGTCGTAGCCCCGGGTCCACTCCAGCACGGTCGCCCCGAGCGGCACCCGTCCGGCCCGGCGCACGACGCTCAGCTTTGGCGCCAAGCCAGGGGTCCGTGAGACGGAGATGACCTCCGGCCGAGAGGCGGGGTCGGGATTCGCGACCGATTCTGCGCCGGGTTGGAGTACCAGTTCGCCGCTGTAGGCCAGGGCCTCCCGGGAACCCGCCGCGGTCACACGGAACGTCGCCACCCCGTTGGCCGTCTCGATCTCATCGGGAAACGATCGGTGCACCAGCACCGCCATGCCCACCGTGGACTCCTCCACGCCATGACGCAGCCGCTCCAGGAAGGCATTGTCGTTGTAGAAGCTCGCGTACACGCGCCGCAGCGCCCGGAACACCCCGCGTTCCCCCGTTTCCGTCGGATCGCACCGGGACGGTCCCGCCACGTCGCCATCCGTATCATCCAGAAGACATCCGCTGTAGCTGTCGTACAGCCCCGCCCCGGAGAACTGCTCGCTATCCTCGACGTTGGTGGAACTCCGGAACCGCAGGTTCCCGCCGTAGTGGACCGTCCCCAGGGCCGACACAATTGCCTGCTTCTGCGCCGCGGAGAAGTCCGCTCCGTCCCGGATCAGCTGTCGGATCGCCGCTAGGTCCGCCGAAAGCCGGGCCATGTCGGGCGGGAAGACATGCCCCTGGAGCCGATCGGCGATGGTCCCCCGGAGCGTCCTCCCTCCGGGCAGGGTCTGGTCGAGGAAGTCCATCCAGAGATCGAAGGTGAACGCCAGGGCCGGACGTGGTGCATGGTCCGGCACCGACCGCACCAAGGTACCGTAGTTCGCCGCCTTCCCTCCGACATGACGGAGGTCCTCCGGCTTGAGGTTCTCGGCCGGCACCTGAATCACTCCGCGGCGCTCCACCGGGACCACCGCGAGGCGGGCCGGTGCCTTGGCCTTGGCCAACACTGCCTTCTGTCCCTCCGTGAGGTAGCCCTCCACGTTGACGCACCGGATCGCATCCCCTCCAGCGTCGGAACCCGCCACCATCAGGACTTCCTGCCCTTCCCACGACCGCAGCTCCGCCTGACGGGCCGGGTCCGCGACGTGGGCGAATGGGATGCCGAACGACTGCGAAAGGAGCGCCACGTGGGAATTGGGGGTGGCAGGGCTCAGGGTGATCGTGCCCGCCACGACGGGAATCTCCGCCGGCACCGCATCGGTCAGGAGGAGATCCTCCGGACGGAGTCGGCCTGCGACGAACGCCGCCTGGATCTCCGTCGCCGGCACGAATCGGATCCGACCGTGCGCCCAGCCCGAACTGTAGACTTCGTCCCTGCGGATCCAGCGCGAGACCGAGGCGACCGGAAATCCTGCCGCCTCGAACCGGAGGAGGTCTGTAGGACCAAGGGTCTCCTGCTCGATGGTCGGGACATAGCGGACCGTCCAGCCCTCGGGGAGGACGAGGGCCTGACGGACCTGGTCCAGCCATTCCACGACCCGATCCACCGGGAAGGCCTCCCGGCCAATGATTTGGATTCCGATCTCCCGGAACCCGGCATCCTCCGGCAGCAGGACGGCTCCCAGCACGAGACGCTGCCCGGTGTTGCGGAGCGACACCGCATCCACCGCCTCCGGGGACAGGCCCTCGAATCCCGCCAGACGCTGTCGGATGAAGCCGTAGTGGAACGGCTGTCGGGTGCTGTCCTGGAAATACACAAGGCTCGGCGTGTCGAGTCGCAGGGTGAACTTCAGCCAGCGGAACCCGCCGCTGGAGGGATCGCCCGGCACCGACAGGAACGGATCCTCTGGGAAACGGATCTGGTTCTTCCAATCGTCGGTCGGCTCCGCGGCCCGCGATCGGACTCTCAGGAACCCGGTCGTGGCGTCCGCCCCGGGAATTGGGAAGGCGTCGAACCCTTGGAGGGTCCGCGCGGCCTCGGACCAGGTCCGGAGATCCGGACTGCGCTCCAGGAGCTGGAGTCGACCCGAAAGGTCCGTGCTACCGACCCGGATGCGGCCATCCGCCGTCCGGGTCGCGGTGACCGTGGGGCTGTCCTGGGCGAGCACTTCCGGCACCAGCACAAAGGCGAGGACGAGCATGCCGAGTAAAGCCGCCAGCACACCCCCCCGGGTCCTGCCGCGGGTGACAGACGAGGACCGATCCAGTCGCACCACGTGGAGACAGTAGCGAACGCCCCGCGGAATTCGAACGGTGAATGTCGTTGGATGGGCGCCACGTCGACCGGGTCCCACGGCCTGTCAACACGCTTCCCCGACGCTCCGGCATTGGTACCGTCCCGCACATGATTTCCCGCATTATCCCCCCCAACTCGCCATGCACTCTCGCATCACAAGCCCATGGATCCTCCTGCTCCTCGGCATCCTCGGCATCCCGTCCCGCATCGAGGCCGACGCCACGCTTCGCCTGACCCGCGACGGCAAACCGCTGGCGTCCATCGTGACCGCCGCAAGGCCCTCGCCATCCGCACGGCTCGCCGCTCTGGAGATCCAGTCCCATGTCCTGAAGATCTCCGGTGCGACACTGCCAATCGTGTCGGACGACACCCCTATCGAGGGCGCGCGCATCCTGGTTGGCGAGAGCGCCCGGACCCGGGAGCTCGGGTTCCGTGGGATGGACTTCAAGCCGCAGGAATACCTCATCGCCTTCCGTCCGCAGACGGTGGTGCTGATCGGACGCGACTGGGAGGACACCGAGGCCAACCGGAAGGTGGAGGGACGGCCCATGACCGGTGAAAATCTCGACGATACCCGCCACCGCATCCACTACGCGACCGCGCTGGGTTTGCCGGCCGACGGCAAGCCTCCTCTGGAACTGCCCGGGCTCTATGACGACCAGGGCACCTGCCTGGCCACCTACGACTTCCTCGAACGCTACTGCGGCGTCCGCTGGTACGGACCGGCCCCGCTGAACATTGTCCTCCCGAGGCAGCCCAATCTTTCGGTGAAGGGTTCGGACTTCGCCGATCCCCCGCCTTGAAGCACCGTAGCGCCCTGCCCAGCGGCAGCTGGCCCTTCCTGCAGAACCAGTGGGGGCCGTTCACTCGGGAGCAGGTCCATCTGCACTGGCGACGCACCCGTCAGGGCGGCGAACCCTGGTCAGCGAACCACACCTTCTATCCCCGCACCATCAAGGGCCGGTTCCATCATCCCGACTACCAGCCCAAGGACGCGGGCACCCAGGTCGGCCAGCTCTGCTACACGAATCCGAGACTGGTCGAGGAGGTGGTCCAGACGGCCCGGGACTACTTCGACGGAAAGGGACAGCTGCCCGAAGGTTGGAAGGCGCTGGGCGACTACTTCGCGTTGGCACCCGACGACACCCTGCGCCTCTGCAACTGCGACGCCTGCAAGGTAGCGCGGAAACCGGGCGAGGGACGGAAGACCGGGTTCTTCAGCGACGGCGTGATCAGCGACTACTGGTTCTCCTTCGTGAACGCCATTGCCCGCGAGGTGAGGAAGACCCACCCCGACAAATACATCGCCACCCTCGCCTACTGGTCGTACGCGCTGCCGCCCAGCTTCGACATCGAACCGAACGTCTCCGTCTCACCCTGCCTGCATACGTGCTACTACCCGGTCCATCCCGGGATGACGGCCAACGATCTCGACTTCTACGAAGCGTGGCGGCGGAAGACGAAGGCCCCGATGTTCCTGTGGGTCTACTACCATCATCCGATGGAACCGGCCCTCATCAATGGCTTCGGCTGCTTCCCTCACGTCATGGTTCACGACACCGCCAACGCGATGCGGAGGTTCATCCAGGACGGCATCCACGGGATCTTCGAGTGCGGGGAACAGGACCAGCTCGAGCAGTATGTGATGACGAAGGTCTGGGACGATCCCACGACGGATGTGGACGGGACGATCGACGAGTTTTTCCGGCTGTATTTCGGCCGCGCCGGAAAGCCGATGAACCGGTTCTACCGGCGACTGGAGGAGATCGCCTGCGATCCGAAGAACTACCCGGCCCCATATCTCCGAACCGGCGGGATCGACTGGAAGAAGGTGGCCTGGGAACGACTCGGCACCGCGGAACGGATGGAGGAACTGGGGCGGCTGATCCAGAAGGCGGAGTCGCTGGCGGAGACCGATGCTGAGAAGCAGCGGGTCGCCCAGTGGCGCAAGGCGTTCTGGGACTGGATGGTCCGGGGCCGTGAGAAGGCGTTGGCACAGGAGAAACCCGACGGGAAATAGATCCTCAGGGTCGGTAGAAACGCGGAGCGGAAGACAGGGACTCACACGGAGACGCGGAGAACAGAGAACAATCAAGGTAGGGCTGTGCTCCGCCACGGCCCCATCTGGATTTCCTGGAGGTTGCTGTCCTGTGACGGCTGGTGGGATTTTCCAACGCCCTGAGGAACCCGACTCATTCTGCAGGTTGGCTCGGGGCTCGCGGGTTCAGATGGGGACCTGAGGGACCCGGTCCCTACCGGGGATGGGTGCTCCCGCACCCCGTGATGCAGGGCACTGACTCAACCACCCTTCGACGCCCTCAGCGTCCGGCCAGAAGGAGCCCTGCCCCACCTCGTTCCCCTGGCTCTTTTCCTCCCCATAACTCCTCGCCTTCCTCCGCATCTCTCCGTCCCCGTGTGAACCCCATCCCTTCCGCGCTTCTTCCAGGGTCAGGACCGACGTTGAGGTATCGCACGGATCGGGCCATGGTCTCGAGGTTCGATGCGTTCGGCATTCACATCGGGAAACTCCCTCCGACCCTGTACCGCAACAGGATGCGGAAAAAGGCTCTGGGCCGTGATCCTCGCGGCACTCCTTCCCGCACTCTGGAGCCCCATCGCCCACCGCGCCACGGCATCCGAGGGCGCCACCAACTGGTGGGCGTTCGAGGCCGTAGGATCTACCGGGGTTCCGATCCCGAAGGGCTCGGCAACCCCGAATCCGATCGATGCCTTCATCCGTGCGCGCCTCGACAGCCAGGGCCTGACCCCAAACCCCGAGGCCCGGCCGGCCGAACTGATCCGACGCCTCTGGTTCGATCTCGTCGGACTGCCGCCCACCGCCGAGGCCATCGCCCGGTTCGAGCGCGACCCGTCCCCCGCCGCCTGGAATCGTGAGATCGAAGCCCTGCTGGCCAGTCCCCGCTACGGCGAACGCTGGGGACGCCACTGGCTCGATATCGCCCGGTTCGCCCAGAGCAACGGCTATGAACGGGATGCCGAGAAGGCCCAGTCATGGCGCTACCGTGACTACGTCATCCGCGCCTTCAACCAGGACACGCCCTATGACCGGTTCATCCGCGAACAGCTCGCCGGGGATGAGATCGGCGACGAACTCCGCGAGGCCGATGGATCCGTCGGACAGGCCTGGCAGGATGGCGTCATCGCGACCGGGTTCCTCCGGCTGGGTGTCCACGACGACGAGCCGGACGACAGACTGCAGGCCGAGTTTGACGAGCTGGACGACATGGTGAGCACCAGCAGTGCGGCGTTCCTGGGACTGACCGTCGGCTGTGCGCGGTGTCACGACCACAAGTTCGATCCCATCCCCCAAGAGGACTACTACTCGCTTCTCTCCGTGTTCCGTCCCCTCCGCATCGTCGAGGCGAGGACCCACGGACTGGACTCCCCGCTGTTCGCACCGCTTGCCGGACCGGAGCAGATCGCTGCTTGGCAGGCCGACCAGAAGCGCCAGCAGGAAGCCCTCGAGGCCCAGAAGGCCGCAGCCACCGACGAGGCGACCCGGAAGTCGCTGTCCGACCGCATCGCTGCGCTCCAGAAGCAGGTCCCTCCCGTCGAGTGGGCCCTTTCGGCCCGCGAGCGGGTCGACTCCACCCCGGACGTGCACGTGCTGGCACGCGGCAATCCGCGGTCGCCGGGCGCTCCGGTCGTTCCCGGCACCCTTCGGGCCGCCGGGGGTGGGACCTTGTCGGTCCAAAAACCAACCCAGACCGCCGGTGGGACATCCCGCTCGACCTCGGGACGTCGCAAGGCACTGGCCGACTGGATTGCCAGCCCCTCGAACCCCCTTACGGCGCGGGTGATGGTCAACCGAGTGTGGCACCACCATTTCGGACGCGGACTCGTGCGGACCACAACGGACTTCGGACGCGTCGGCAGCGTGCCGTCCCATCCGGAGCTCCTCGATTGGCTTGCCGCCGACTTCATGCGGGACGGCTGGTCGGTGAAGGCCCTCCACCGTCGCATCCTGACCTCAGCCACCTGGAAACAGTCCTCCGCCACCACCTCCCCCGAGGCCCTGGCCAAGGACCCGGGCAACGAGCTGTTGTGGCGCCAGAACCTGCGTCGGCTCGATGCGGAGTCCCTCCGGGATAGCCTGCTGGCGATTTCCGGGGAGCTGAACCTCGACGCCGGCGGCCGCGGGTTCTTCCCGTCGTTGAGCGGCGAGGTGCTCGCGGGCGGATCGCGTCCGGGCACAGACTGGGAAGTGTCATCCCCAGGGGCCCGGGCACGCCGGAGCGTCTACGCCTACGTGCGCCGGACCTCGATGGTCCCGCTGTTCGAGACCTTCGACTACAACAATGCCACCTCCCCCCTCGGAGAACGGCCGACCACGACCGTGCCGACACAGGCGCTGATGCTGTTGAACGATACATTCGTCCACGAACAGGCTGCCGCTCTCGCCAACGCGGTGATCCGGGAATCGGGTGGAACGCCCTCCGCGGAAGCGCTCGGCCTGATCTGGCATCGCGCCACCGGACGCCATCCCCATCCCGAGGAACTCGAGGTCCTGGAACGTTTCCGTGACCGCCAGGAATCCCTCTGGCAGCAGCTCACCCAGCGTCTCGTCGTGGCCCCGGATGTTCCCGACACGCTGTCGACCCCCTATTTCCAGGCACTTCCGGCGGATCGGTTCGTGCCGCCTCCGGGGCCTGGTTGGCAGTCGCACAAGGGATGGTGGCCCCGGGAATACGAGGGCAACAAGGCCCTCGAGGCTGGTCGTGGACCGTTTGTGCTGCGAACCGATGTGACCCCAGTCGAAGGCGAATTCAGGGCGGACCTGATTCCACAGGTCTCCTGCACCCAGTTCGGGCTCCTGTGGCGGGTCGTCCCGGGAACGAAGCCGGGGGAACCCGAGACCGGACTCGAACTCGTGATCGAACCCCGTGAGGGGCGTGCCCGGATCCGACGTCTCACACCCCAGGGTGAGGAAACGCTGACCCGCGGCGAAAACCTCCTTCTGCAGGGCGACCGGATCCCGTTGCGCCTCGAGCTCACCCGGGGTCGATGCCGGGTGTTCCTGAATGGGGCCTCAAAACCCGCGCTCGAGGCATCGATCCCGGGCACGGCCCCTGCCACCGGCAGTCTGGGGCTGCGGGCCTGGGGCGCGGCGGCAAGCCTCGACCATGCCCGATGGACCTCTGGTGGGTCCAAGGTCCCGCTCTGGAACCGTCATCCGGACGACTGGGCCCGAAGGAAAGCCCTCGAGTCCGTGTGCCGGATGGTCCTGAACCTCAATGAAGTGGCCTATGTCGACTGACCCCAACTCTCCCGGCGCAGGACTCTGCTGCGGTGCCCGTCGTGATTTCCTCGCCCAGTTCGGGGCCGGCTTCACCGGGATCGCACTCTCCAGCCTGCTCCACGCCGACGGGTTCTTCGACCGGACCGACGTCGCGCGGTCCCTGGGACAGGATCCGATGCTCGTCCGCCCCCCACACCATCCGACCCAGGCCAAGGCCTGCATCTTCCTCTTCATGTACGGGGGTCCGTCCCAGATGGACCTCTTCGACTACAAGCCCGAGCTGAACCGTCGGCACGGTCAGACCGCCTCGCTCGAGCAGCGCCGACGCGACGTGAAGCCGGGGACCCTGCTCGGCTCCAAGCGGACCTTCCGACAACACGGACAGTCCGGTCTCTGGTGCAGCGACGTCCTGCCGCATCTCGCGGGTCACATGGACAAGCTGGCCGTGGTGAAGTCGCTGTACGCCGATTCCTTCGCGCACGGCTCGGCGATGATCCAGATGAACAGCGGGAGGGTCCTGCAGGGCTGGCCTTCCATGGGATCTTGGATGTCCTACGGGCTCGGCTCGTCGAACGCCAACCTACCGGGCTACGTCGTGATGCTGGATCCCCGGGGGGGACCGATCAGCGGTGCCGCCAACTGGTCGAGCGGCTTCATGCCGGCCGCCTACCAGGGCACCGTCTTCCGAGCCGCCGGGAACCCGATCCTCAACCTGGACCCGTCCGACGCCACCCCGGCAGCCGCCCAACGGGACATCATCTCGACCCTCAACGACCTCAATGCGGGCCACCTGGCAAGCCGTCCCGGCTATTCCGAACTCCAGGCCCGCATCGCCAGCTACGAACTCGCCTTCCAGCTTCAGCGCAGTGCCCCGGACGCCCTCGACCTCTCCCGCGAATCCAACCAAACCCTCGAACGCTATGGGATCCATGAGTCGAAGCCCGACGACCACCCGCTGGCCCTGGGGCCCGCCCCGTTCGGCCGCCAATGTCTGATCGCACGCCGGCTGGTCGAGCGCGGGGTCCGATTCATCCAGATCTACCACGGCGGCGGGCACCAACAGCAGAACTGGGACGCCCACAACGGCGTGGAGGAGAACCTCAGGATCCACGGACCGGAGATCGACCGTCCCATCGCGGCGCTGCTCGAGGATCTCGAACAACGCGGGCTCCTGGACTCCACCCTGGTCGTTTGGGGGGGCGAGTTTGGTCGGCAGGCGCTGTCGCAGGGTGACAAGGGCGGACGGGACCATAATCCCAAGGGCTTCACCTACTGGCTGGCCGGCGGTGGCGTCCGCGGCGGAACGAGCTATGGGGAGACCGACGAGCTTGGTCACGAGGCCGCCGTCGACAAGCACCACATCCGGGACCTCCACGCCACGATTCTCCATCTCATGGGACTGGACCCGATGCGCCTGACCTATTTCTACGGCGGACTCGACCAGAAGTTGACCGGTGTGGTGGAACCCGAAGTGATCCGCGGCATCCTCGCCTGACGAGACTCACACAGGGACGAGGAAGAGACTCACGCCGAGACACGAAGACTCGGCGGACTAGAACCGGGGATGGCTACTGGGTTGACCAGTGCCCTTTGGCACAGAGGCAACAGCCCACCCACCGTCGGAGCCGAGTCGCAGAGTCTAGGGTAAGAACCTCTTCGGTGGGCCTTCGAGTTGGGCATCCCGTCACGAACGATCATGGATGTCCACCCACCGCCGTGCCACGAATCCCCAGGAGTCCTCTTCAGGTCCTTCCTCCGCGTCTTCGCGTCTCTGTGTGAGCCTCTCTCCGGACTCCCTCCACAGCTCTGTGTGATCCTTCAGTCCCGATCGAGCACGAGTTCGTCCTCGCGTCCGGCGGTGACCCGGATGCGGTCGCCCGGCTTGAAGTCGCCCGCGAGGATCCGGGTTGCCAGCGGATCGAGGAGCTTCTCCTGGATGGCCCGCTTGAGGGGACGCGCCCCGAACTGCGGATCGTGGCCTTCCCGAGCCAGCAGTCGCTTGCCGGCCTCGTCCACCTCGAGAGTGAACTGCTGCTGGGTGAGGCGCTTGCGGACCCCCTCCAGCTGGATGTCGACGATCCGTGCCAACTCCGCCTCGTCGAGGCTGTGGAAGATGATCACATCATCGAGGCGGTTGAGGAACTCGGGACGGAAATGCTTCCGCAGTTCCGCCTTCACCTTGTCCTCCATGGCCTGTCGAGCCCCGACCGTGGTGCGGCCGTCGAGGAAGTACTCCTGGATGATCGGTGACCCGATGTTGGAGGTCAGGATCACGATGGTGTTCTTGAAGT
>SYEM01000319.1 GCA_005801385.1 Verrucomicrobiales bacterium
AAAGCGGTGAGGCGACTGCGGAGACGAAACGGCTACTGGTAGCCGAGAAGAGTCGGTTGAACCCGTTTGCGTTGAAGCGGGAGATCGAAGCCGGGCTGAAGGAGATCGAGCGGAAGCGCCGGTTAGCGGCGTGAGCGGCCAGGCTCCGTCCGGGTCGGCTCCGCTGCGCTTGGGCGGGCTGCTCCGCAGCCCTCCCAAGCTCCGCTCCACCGCCCCGGACGGAGGGAAGCCCCGGGAACACCCTTTTGGCGCAACGAATCCAGCTCTCGGGTAACAGATACTTCTGGCGCACGGCGGATTGTACCTTGGCGAACGCCAGTCGATGGGGTTGCCTCGAAGGAGCGATTCAGTCCCGGGCTCGCATGTCACCCAAATCCATCGGTTCCTCCATTGGATCCCGTCTGGCTCCAGCCAAGACCGGGCTCTTCAGGCATTCCATCGCCTGGTTCCTCGCGGTGGTCGCCTTCCTCTTCATCGCCACCCCGTGGATCGAGATGTTGCCCGATGGTCACTGGATCGCCTCGATCATCGTGACCCTCAGCCTTGTTGCGGCGGTCTTCGCCGTGGGCGGGTCCTGGATCCACACCGGGACGGCCGTCATCCTGGTGACACCGGTCGTGATCGGCTGGTGGCTCCAGCACCATCGGTCGACCGGGTTTCCCTTCGTGATGTTCAGCGGGAGCCTCCTGGCGTTCATCAGCTATGTGATCAGCCGCTTCATCGCGTTCATCCTGAAGGCACCCAAGGTCAACTCGGAGGTCCTTTCCGCGGGTATCGTCACCTATCTGATGATGGCTGTCTGGTGGAGCACCGCCTATACGCTGGTGGGGCTCCTCGTGCCCAATTCCTTTGGCGGGCTCCCGGCTCATGTCCATCGGCTCTATGGATTCAACGCCCTCTACTTCAGCGTCATCACCCTGACCACTGTGGGCTACGGTGAGATCATCCCGCTGTCCACGTCGGCCCGCATGCTGGCCATGATGGAGGCCCTGTGCGGCACGCTCTACGTCGCCGTGTTCGTGGCGCGCCTGGTGTCGCTCAACACCTCCCTCAGTCCCGTGGTCCATGGCGGGATTCAGCCCAACCCGGATCCACGACCTGAGGATGTCCCCTGACCGTCGATCTGTGGGGATGGAAACGGGGTCGCAGACATTGGTTCGCCGCATTCTGGCCGTCGTCGTGGTCGGGGTGCTGGTGGTCCTGCTGGGGCGCTGGTTGGGACACGAGCTCCGGGTCTGGGAATCCTGGATCGCGGCGTCCGGATGGATGGGTCGCGTCGCCTTCGTCGGATTGATGGTCCTCGGTACGTCGGTGTTCCTGCCCAACTCGGCCTTCACGCTCCTGGCGGGACTGCTCTTCGGCCTCCTGGAGGGGTGTGTGCTGGCCTCGATCGGCACGTTGGCGACGGCCGTGGTGGATTTCCTCCTGTCCCGGTTCCTCCTCCGGTCGGTGATCCAGGACTGGTTGGGTCGGCGTCCGAAGCTCGCGGCCCTGGAGCGGGTGATCGTCCGGGAGGGGTGGCGTCTGGTGGCTCTCGTGCGCCTGTCGCCGCTCAGTCCGGTGTGGATCAGCTTTCTCCTGGGCACCACGCGTCTCCCGGTCCGCACGTTCCTGGGCACGAGCCTCTGTCTGCTGCCCATGGTATGGGTCGAGGTCTACCTGGGATTCGTGGCCGCCCATGTCGCAAGGATGGGCTCGGGACGCCATCCCGATCGGCTGCACGATCCCCAATGGATCCTGTCGGGGATCGGCGCCACGGTCGGCATCGGCGTCATGATGTGGATCGGCCGCCTCGCCCTGCGAGCCGTTGCGGATGCGGAACGTGCGGAATCCTGAACAGCCTGTCCGCGTGACCTTCCTCCCGCCACGGCCGCCTCGCCTTCGCCGCCTCTGGATCCTTCCCGTCCTGACCTGGGCGGGTGGGATGGGCTGGGCGGGACAGGATGGGGACACGAACCCGGCCCAGACGGTTCTCCGGTATGACAACCTCGAGAACCTCATCGCTACCCCGAGGGATGAGGTGCCGAGCACGCTGCTCCCACCGGATGCGGCCTCGCTGCGCTATCAGATCCCAAGACAGGCCCCGGGCACCACGCGTCCCAAGGCGCTCGAGGAACGCCTCGAGGCCCAGCGGGAGGGTGAGGATGCGTTCACATGGTTCCCGAGGTTCCACCCCAAGCTCGGCCCCTACATCGCCTCTCCCGACGCCGTGGGCAACACGGCACTCCGCCCCGGGGCCCTCATCACCTCCACCACGGACGCCGAGTGGATCCAGGCGTTCAAGTATCGGGTCTCCGACTACGGGCTGAACTACTCGCTGGTCCAGACCGTGACGTGGCTCGCGATGGACGGGGCGCAATCAGGAGATCCGAGCATGGGCTTCTATACCTTCGACTGGTTCTCCAAGTGGACCGTCTACTCGACGGCCCACGGGGATGAGGCCGGATGGCTCAGCAGTCAGGTCAAGGTGTTGGAGGGATTCGGCAGCACCCGCAGCCGGACGGTGCCGGGGGCCATCGGCTCGTTGGTCAATCCCGCCTCGCTCTGGACGGGTCGCAACGGCGTCGAGGTCGCCGAGATGGCCTGGCAGCAGTCGCTGGCCGGGGGGCGAGTGGTAGCGGTCGCCGGGGTCATCAACCAGTCGAACTATCTCGACCTCAACACCTACGCCAACACCGCCCGGGGCCAGTTCCTGAACTCCGCATTCGTGAACAGCATGGTGGTTCCGCTGCCCGCGTATTCGCCGTCGGTCAATCTCCAATGGCAGCCCCGGAGTTCCTGGTATGTCATGAATGGCACCTCCATCGGTGGCATAGGTGCCGGACGCCTGCCGTGGGTGGGCTGGGATGACCGGTCCTGGTCCTCCGTCACCGAAATCGGATACGTGGCGAAGGACGTCCTGGGACTGGGCAACGGGGTCTATCGCGTCCAGCCCTTCCTGGCACAGGCGGGAGGGGACGTCGGGGCAGGGGTGGGACTGAACCTCCAGCAGCGGCTGGGTGCGAACACCCCGCTGGGATGGTTCGGTCGGTTTGGGTTCGGCGGTGTGTCGGGGGCGAGCAGTGCGGCCAACCAGATTGCCACCGGAATGATCATCCAGGCCCCGCTCAAGCATCTGGGGCTCATCACCGAGCAGCCCAACGATGGCATGGGCCTTGCCGTCTGCTGGAGCGATCCGTTCCAGACCCGGGGTTCCGGCCCGGTGCAGGACGAGACCGCGATCGAGCTGGGTTATTGCTTCCACCTGACCCCGCTGGTCCGCATCCAGCCCGACGTTCAGTTCGTCATCGACCCCGCCTACAACGCCCAACGCGAGACCGCCGTGGTGTTCCAGCTCCAGCTCGACATCAACTGGTGAGGGCAGCGCGCCGCTGCTCCCAAGTTCTCCGGTTGGTGTTGTTCTTGACGCCATCTTTCTGTTGTGCAAATGACGAGCATGAAACTGATCGCGTCGAGGGAGCTGAGTGCCAAACCAGGAAAGGTTTGGAAGGATGTAGCCAAGGAGGGTTCGGTGGTTGTTACTCGTGATGGGCAGCCGGTTGGGATTCTCCTTCCCACGAGTGCGGCAACGCTCATCGAAGACATGCAGGAGATCGTCTTTGCCCATGCCCGTCGCGCAGTCAGCCGTCTCCGCGCCTCGGCTGTTCACAACGGGACTTTCAGTCTGACTCAGAAAGACATCGAGGCGGAGATCCGGGAGTCCCGCCAGTCTTGAATCCGATGGATGTCCCTCTCTGGACTCTTGATACCAATGTGATCGTCTCGGGACTGCTATCCCCGGATGGGCCACCGGGACGATTGGTGGACGCTGCCTTGGCGCGCCAACTTCGTTTCGCTCTCGATGACCGGATCGTGAGGGAGTACCGATCCGTGCTGGCCCGTCCGAAATTCGGATTCAAGAGCGCCGATCTCGCCCTCTTTTTCGGGATCCTTGCCCATCAACAGCATCTTGCGGTGGCCCCCTCGGAGGGGCTGAGTGCTGCCGAAGCGGCGGACACGAAATTCCTGGAGGTGGCTGCTGCGATCGAATCGAGGGTTCTCGTCACGGGCAACACTAAGCACTATCCCCGATCCGGCCGGGGTCACGTCCGCGTCCTCACCCCGGCTGAAGCCTTGGTGGAACTGGCGACTGTTCTGGGATCCCCAAGGGGTTGAGTTGAGATCGATCCAGGATTCGGTGTTGCATCCCTCTAGATGGAAATCAGGCCAACAGCGCGCGATGCAGTCCCACAGATTCAGATCCCGCTCGTTCGGTCCGGGCTCCAGCTCGACATCAACTGGTGAGGAACCTCCCATGAATTCCGCTGGAACGCGCTATCTGGTCTGTTCGGTGCCGAGGTCTGGCAGCACCCTCTTCTGCCACCTGCTGCGGTCGACCGGGCGTCTTGGCATGCAGCCCTTCGACGGCGGCCGTTTCGAGTACCTCGTCCCCTATCTCCGGGGGCGATTCAAGCAGGTCGACTGGTCCTCGACGGGTCTCTTCGATCTCCTCGAAATCCCGTTCGGATCCAGCGCCACATCGAATGGCGTGATGGGGTTCAAGGTGATGTGGGATCAGTTCGACCGGCTCCTGGAAACAGCCCGGACCCGCGGTCGTGATCGCGGCATGAGTCGGACCGAGGCCGAGAGTCGGCTGGTCTCCAGGACCCGGTTCGTCTGGCTGCGCCGCCGGGACGGGGTGCGGCAGGCGGTGTCCTGGGCGAAGGTCCTGCAGTCCAATGCTTGGAACTCCCGGGTCCAACGGGAATTCCGGGGTCGGTACCTCTATGATTTCCCCGGCATAACCCTCGCCCTTCGTCGCATTCACGCGGCCGAGGCGGCCTGGCAAAGGTTCTTCGACCGCTGGGGCGTCGCCCCCCTGACGCTGTATTACGAGGACTATCTCGAAGACCGGGATGCCGCCATCCGATCTGTTGCGGAAGGGTTGGGCGTGGCACCGGTTCCGGTTCTCGACCTCCAGGCGGACCCGATCGAGGTGCAGTCGGACGGAGTGAACCTGGAATGGGAGCGGCGCTATCGGGAGGATTCCCGGAGTGCCCTGACCTCGGTGCGCGCGATGGCGGTGGCAGTCGGCTCGCCGGCATGGTGGTCGACCTATGCGGAAAGGCTGCGCCACCGGCCGACAGTGCCGGGCCATGTGGGGGATTGAGCGGATCCGTGGTCCACGGCTGGCCTCAGGACCGTCAGCGTTGGGAGGCCCGGGTGGCCTCGATCAGGATCCGCCGGAGGTTTCGGACGTGGTCTGTCGGGTCGAATCGTCTCCGGGCCTGTTCGATGACCGTCTCCGGTAGGTAGTGTCCCGGGAAGGTCTTCCCGCGGAGGATCTGGCGCAGGCGGTCCTCCAGCGCGGCGACATCGCCGTTCGGGAACAGGAGGCCGGAGAGTCCGTGTTCGATGATCTCAGCGAGTCCACCATGTCCACTGGCAATGACGGGTACGCCGCGGACCACCGCCTCGACCGCCACGAGGCCCAGGGGTTCCGCCCATAGGGACGGCACCACCAGGGACCAGGCCTGGGTCAGTTCCCGCTCGATTGCCGCCGTGTCGAGCCATCCGAAGAATGTCACGCGATCAGCGATGCCGAGCTCCGAGGCCAGTCCCTCCAGGTCGCTGCGCAAGGGTCCTTGTCCAGCGAGTCTCAACATCGCATCCGGAAAGGAGTTCGACGCCCGGGCAAAGGCCCTCAGAAGCCCCTCCACGCCCTTCTCACGGTCGAGGCGGCCCACGTAGAGGAGAAGCGGCGATGGTGAGGGGACACGACGATAGGCTGTCGAGGCCGCTGGTGATGGTAACAGCAGGGTCTCCGCCTCAAGTCCGTGGCGTTCAAGGGCCATTCGAACCCACTCGCTGCAGGCGACGATCCTCCGGAACCGTCCGAGCCTCGAGCGGAGGAGGGCGTATCGTGGGAGGTCGCGCATCCAGTGCAGCAGGCCGGTGCAGCCCTTCCGCCAGCAGACGGTCCCGGGCAGGTCCTGACAGAGCGTGCCGTCCGGAAGCAGTTTGGAGCCCATCGGGCAGATGCACTTGTAGTCGGACACGAGCAGGACCGATGGGGTGCCGTCCAGGGGCAGGAGGGCCGCGGGCGAGAGGTGGTGGGCGAACATGTTCACCACGGCGACATCGGGGCGAAACCCGAGGACCGCGCGTCGGACCGTCGCCGCGGCGAAGGGATTGGCGATCTGCAGAACGGCCTGCGCCGCGAGGTTCTCGGTCCCGAAGGCGACGTAGTGGGCGTGACCATCCCCAGCGGTGCCCGCGCTGCTGGTCAGGAGCCGAACCTCGTCCCCCTCGCGCTCGAGCCCCTCACGGAGTCCTGAGATGTAGGATTCCGCGCCCCCGCGCCCCCGGTTCCAATCCGTGATGAGAAGGACCCTCATCAGGCACCCGGGGCTTGATTCACCGTCAGGCGGCGACCTTCCGCAGCCGCCTGTTCCGCGGTGAGGATCACCTGGAGCGCCTTCATTCCATCGACCATCGAGGCCAGGCTGGATCTCCCTCCCTGGCACTGGCGGACAAATTGAGTCAGGGCGCGGCGGTATGACGATTCCCACGAGGGTCGCCACCATCGGCGTACCTGCCATTCCAGTCCCGCCCACGAGGGGCGCACGAAGGCCTCACGGATCCCGTAGCCAAACCGTCGTGACGCCTGGAGACGGAGATGGGGGCGGAAGCGGTCGGCCGTCAGCAGACCTTGTTCGCAGTTGAACGTCAGGTCGTCGGCCCGGCCGGCGGCGCTCGAATAGTATCCAAGGGCCTGGATCCCACCCTCCAGGGTGAGCGCGATCCAGGCCGTGTCGGCGTCGCATCGGTGGGGGGCAATACCGGCGGTTACGTGCTTGACCTCGGCTCCCAGGATCCATCGCAGGAGGTCGACATGATGTGAGGCCAGATCAAGGAGCACCCCTCCGCCCAGCTTCCGGGACTGTCTCCACGCCGGACCTCCGGTCGGGTCGGCCGGTTCCGAGAACACCATCTGTACGGACCGGACGGTACCCAGTTTGCCGGAGGCCAGCAGCGTCTTCGCCTGTTCCATCGCCGGATGGCACCGCCGATTGAAGCCGACCACGGCCACGATCCCGGCCTTCTCCACGGCCGCCACGACGCGTTCGGCATCGCTCCGTGTCGTGGCGATGGGTTTCTCGAGATAGAGGTGCTTGCCGGTCGCCGCCGCATCGATCGCCAGCGAGGCGTGGATGCCGGTCGGGGCCGTGATGACCACGGCATCGACCTCGTCGCGGGCCAAAAGAGCTTCGGACGAGGCATCGATGTGGAGTCCGGTCAGCTTCCGGGCACGCTCCCGGGCGGCGGGGTCAGGGTCCGAGGCTGCCACGAGCCGGGCTCCCGTAATCCGACGGATCTCCCGGAGGTGGGTCCAGTAGGCGATGTTGCCGCAGCCGATGACGCCGACGCGCAGGGGATGGGAGACGGGGGTCATGCCGGGGATCGAACACAATGGTCGAGCTTTCGGATCTCGAAGTCGTCCATCTCGGTCTGGTGCCGGGTCCTGCCCCACCCGAGGTACCCGAGGAACTCACCGAACGCGCGCGCGCTCTGAAGTCCGAGGATCAGGGGGAAGGTCCCCAGTGGAACGCCTCCAGCCCGGCAGGCACTGCGGTATCCGGGCAGGATCCTCCGACAGAGGACGAGGGCGATGAGCGGGAAGGCGGCCGCGTAGAGGAACCGCCTCCAGAGGGGCCAGCGACCGGCCCGTTGGGACCCGATCAGGATTCCGGCCAGGAGACGCTCCCGCAGAGCGGCCGGGGGACGGTCGACGTTGAGGTGGGCCAGACGCATCCCAGGTGCGAGACCGGCCCGGCACCCCTTGGACTGGAGGGCGATCCTGAGGCCGTCCCCGTGGGACAGAAGCCCATCGAGTCGGGGATCCAAGGCCAGGAGTACCTCACGGCGGTAGACCGCGTTGTAGAGGGGCGCCTCGTCGATCGGCCCGGCCGGAAGGGTCGGAATCCAGCGTCCGTAGTCCGCCAGGAACCCCGCCCAGCTGGTCAACGACCCCGGGTTGGCATTGGTCATCCCACAGGCCACCGCGTCCCAGTCGCCCGTCGCAAAGGTCTCCAGGAGGCACTTCAGCCAGCCCGCTTGCGGATAGCTGTGGGTCTCGCCCAGGAAGACCAGTGGCGCGGTGGCGGCGCGGATCCCCGCCGCCCGGGCTGGGCCAAGCGGTGACAGCGAGGGAACCTCCACCACCCGGATCGCGGCGAAATCACCCGGATCGACCAGACCTTTCTGGACCCGTGCGGGGTCGGGAGTCACCAGGACCACTTCGATACGACGCGCGTCCGGCTGTCTCCGGAGACACTCGAGCACCGTGCGAATGCTGTCTGTCGTGTCGGTCGGGAGCACCACGGTGAGCGCGGGGGAGGTCATGGGGAGCATCAGGTCATCGGGGTTGGCATGGGGACGCGAAGTCGAGGCGATGGACCTCGTAGTGGGTCTGCATCTCCGGGTGGTGGGGTCGGGCCAGTCCTGCGTAGCCTGCCGCCTCGCCCAGCGCCTTCGCGGTGAAGATGAGCAGCATGGATGGGATCGACAGGACCGGGATGCTCCCCGCGACGGCCAACCGACGCACACCCGGCCAGGCCCGTGCCATCAGCACCGCGGGCACCAGCCAGCTCCCCGCGATGTAGGCGAGCCGTCGTGGATGCGACCAGAAGACGGATCGCTGCCGGCCACACACGATGCCGGCCAGAAGGAATTCGTGGAGACACGCCCGCCACGACTCGAGGTTGACGTGGTCGATCCGGGCATCCGGCACGAATAGGACCCGGCGTCCCGTCTCGTGAAGCCTCTGGTTCAGTCTCTCGCCATCCGAGAGGAGTTCGTGGAGGAAGTCTCCGGCTTGCGTCAGGACCTCGCGGCGGACGAGAAAGTCGTAGGGGACACAGTCGCTGAGGGGTCCTGCCTGGCCTCCGGACCCCCAACGGGCATAGGCCACGAGGAAGCTGGTCCAGCTGATGACGCCGGTCGGGTTGCCGTTGACGAATCCAGGCACGGTCACGTCGGCCTCACCACGGACCAGCGGTTCCAGCAGGGGGTCCAGCGCATCCGGCCAGAGGTAACTGTGCGTCTCACCGAGGAACACGTACGGGGCGGATGCCGCCAGGACACCGGCTGCCCGAGCCGTTCCCAGTGGGGCGAGCGTGTCGATGGGGCGGACGACGACCGAATGGAAGCCGGCCTCGGATGCGGCCGCGATCCGAAGCGTGTCGGCCGCGGGGGAGACGAGGATCACCTCGATCCGCTCGGGAGCGTTCAGTCGACGCAATCGTTCGAGGACCGGCGCAACTGTGCCGAGGGTGTCGGTCGGCAGAACAATCGAGACGATGGGGTTGGAATGGTCCATCAGGCGGGGTGTTTCGTAGGTTGCCGGGTCTGCATCGTGGACCATCGGACCCAGCGCATGTGGAGTCTTTCGACCGGCAGGAGTGCGGTGCGGAGGGGGGATTGGGCGTAGGCCCCCAGCAGCCGGAGGAACCAGGATGGGTTGGGCCGGGTTCCTGCCCAGGCGGTCTGGTCGATCCGACGCGCGTAGGTGGCGAAGTAGGCACCTGTCCCCGCCACGCGCCACGGCTTCAGATTGCCGCTGAAGTGGAGCAGTCGCGGTGCGCGCCCCCCGGTTCTTCCACCCCCGTCGGAAATCGCCCAGGCGGGGTGGTTCCAGGTGGGGTCCAGGGGTTCCCACTCACCAGCCAGTACGGCATTGAGGGCTTCCTGATCCCAGAACCACACCCGTCGACCAAAGCGATGAAGATACTCGAAGCAGCGTCGCTCGATGTCCGTCCGGCGCCAGCGTTCGACGTCGAGGACCAGGACGCCCGCGTTGAAGTAGGGGGATCCCGGTGGAAGTCCCAGTTCGCGCCAGCCGGCGACTCCGAACGTCGATCCGAGCCTTGGAACCACGTGATCCTGGGCGGCGCATACGGTCTTCCCGTCGAATGGCTCGGTCCACAAGGCCGACAGGTCGTCGACCACGAGGGTGTCGCAGTCGAGCCAGATCGCCCGGTCCACGTGGGATGGGAGCCAGGACCCCAGCGTGATCTTGTGGTAGGTCCCCAGAGAGATCCGTCCCCACCGGGGCAACCCTTCGAACGCGTTGGCCGACCGCATCACCCAGTGCACCTGTGTCGTGTCGGGCAGCGAGGCTTCGACCCGTGCCCGGGTGCCTTCGGAAAGGCCATCCGAGACCACGTAGGCATCGAGCCCCCAGGCTCCACCGAGACTCTCGGCGGCACTGCGCAGCATGACCGCCAGCGGCATCGCGTAGGCCTCGTCGGCCGCGGCCGCGACCACGACCCGCTCCCCTGGAAGGCGGGGAGATGTCGCGAATGCCGTCATGCAGTCGAAAGGGTTTGTTCCTGGACGGAAGGGATCCGTCCCCCTCTGAGCCGCAGGACCTGGTCGGGATGGCCCACCAGGGCCCGACTGTGGCTGACGATGAGGATGGCTGGTGCCGGATCGATTCTGCGGAGATGGCCCAGCAATTGCCCGACTGACTCCTCATCGAGGTGGTTTGTCGGTTCATCCAGGATCAATAAGGCGGGTCGGGCGATCAGGGCGCGGGCGATGGCCAGCCGTTGGCGCTGGCCGCCGGACAGCATCACCCCGTGATCGCCCACCTCGGTCTCGAGTCCCCGGGGCAGGTCGGCCACCACCGAATCGGCCATCGCCACCCGGAGCGCCGAGGCGACGTCCTCCGGCCGGGCCTCGGGGCGATACAGGGTGAGGTTCTGCCAGATCGATCCCGTCCGGAACTGGCAGTCCTGGGGCACGACGCCGATCTGGGATCGGAGATGCGCCACATCGAGTTCGGAGTAGGGGATCCCATCGGCACGGATCACCCCTATATCCGGCCTGTAGAGGCCAAGGAGCAGCTGGAGGAGGGTGCTCTTGCCGCTGCCATTTCGGCCCGCCAGGACCGTGATGGTGCCGGGATGGAGATCGAACGAAACCTGCTCCAGCAGCGGCGCTGCCCGTCCCGGAGTCCTGTACTTGAATGCAACGTCCTCCACCTCGATCCGCCCGGAGAACCGGATCCGTCGGGTTCCCTGATACGGCTGGGGGCACTCGTCCTGCTCGAAGGACCGGATCGCCTGCCAGGAGTCGTGGGCCTGGAGCAGGTCAGAGAGCCCCAGATGGTGGGGTCTGAGCGAGCGGAGGACGAAGAAGAGCAGCAGGAAGTTCACCACGAACGGCCCCGCCGCCATCGAGGATCGATGCAGGTTCCACGTTCCAACCGCACAGGCAGCTCCCATCACGGCCAGCAGGGTGAGCTGTTGTCCGGTCTGGACCGCAGCCGACCGTCTCCCGACCTCGTCGGCAACGGAGGTTAACCGGTTCACCCGGGATCGCTGTCGTTCCAGTTCCAGGTCGGAGCCGTGATGATACCAGGTCAGCTCCAGGGTCCGCAGTGTCGCCGCAAGGTCGCTGCCGAGGTCTGCAGAACTGGCGCGGAGGGACTTCTGGGAGAGACGGAGACGACGCCACAGTCGGGTGGTCACGAGGTGTCCCGCAGCGAGGCTGGCGATGAGGATCAGGACCATCAGCGGGGCCCGAATGGCCAGGACGCCGATCAGCACCGCGGCGAGGAGTCCGTTGGGAAAGATCTGTGACGTGAGCACGGTCAATGCCCGTTGGACCGAGTCGATGTCCGCGGTGACGAGGTGGTGGAACCGCATCCGCTCGCCACCATCATGGACGGACTTGGGCAGGGCGAGGATCCGGGCGATCAACTGGATCCGTCGTCGGGACACCGACTGGATCACCGCCGAGTCGATCAGGCGTTGGGCTGCTGTTCCGAGCAGGCTGATGCCGAGGGCCAGGAGGGCGGCGACACCCAGGATGCCATCAAGGCCTTCGCCGCGGCTGAAGGCGTCCGGGATCCGTCGCAGGGTCATCGCGGCCGGAACGGCCAGGGCAGCGCGCAGGGTGGACAAGGCGATGCCGGCGAACAGACGGCGTCGTTCCTCCGCGACGAGATCCCAGAGGGAGCGGATCAGCCCGACCGCCGTTTGGGCGGATCCAGAGGGGTTTCTTATCTGCTGTGTCGGCTCTGGGTTCATGCCGAAGACCGCTGTGACCCCATGTTCTGGGGTTCGGTTCGTCTGCGGATCCGTAAGAGGGGCAAGTCCATGCGGTCGTGGAAACCGCTAGGCCGTCGATGTCAGGGGCCTTGGTGGAAGCGGCATACGGAGCTCCGAGCCGACCTGCTGCTCCTCGTAG
This sequence comes from Verrucomicrobiales bacterium, assembly GCA_005801385.1. GTDB lineage: Bacteria > Verrucomicrobiota > Verrucomicrobiia > Limisphaerales > UBA9464 > UBA9464. The sequence continues at coordinate 12,238 of SYEM01000319.1, forward strand.
TAGGAGCGCTCGGTGTTGACGGACCACGGATCGTCGCTGGAGCCGAGGAAGCGGCGCACGGCGGCGGTCCCGGTCAGCATGGAGTGGTCCTGGTTGTTATACCGGTGCATGCCGTTGCGCCCGATGGTCTGGAAGTTCCCGAGTGTCATGAGCCACTCCCGGATCACCTCCAGGTGGGCACGGTAGGTCTCGTCATAGACCGGATAGGCCTTGGGTTGCCGCATCACCTTGCCCCACAAGACATCCGAAGGGCGTAGCAGCCCGATCTGGGACGCCTCCTCGCTGGCCAGTTTCACAAGTGCATCATCCGACAGATTCGAGGTCTCGTCCCCCCGGTTGCAGAAGTACTCCATGCCGAGGGAGGACTTGCCGGAGTCGGGGACCATGTCCGCGCTCCAGTTGCCGAAGTTCTGGATCCGACCGACCTGGACCGCTGCGGTATGGACGTAGATCCAGTTGTCGGCGAAGGAGGAGGGCTGGTTGACCGCCAGGCCGACAACGAGGAAGTCTCGGTACCTGAGGGAGCGGGCCGCCTGGACCACATGGGGCGGCGGTGGGGGATCCATCCGGAGGATGAGCTCGTCCAAGGCCATTGAGCTGATCATCCGCTCGGTCTGGACGGTCTGTGGGCCGTTGGGGCCCAGGAGGACCGCGGAGTGGACGCGTCCCTGGCGGTGGTGGATCCGGACGACCTCCGTGCCGGTCCGGACGGAGCCGCCGCGTTCGGTGATCCGGTCGGCCATCCGTTCCCACATCATTCCGGGGCCGTGCCTGGGGTAGTGGAATTGGTCGATCAGGGTTTTGGGACCGGACCCGCCGCCGGGCAGAAGGGCCTTCTTGACGGCGGTGAAGAAGGAGAGGTCCTGGATGCGCTGAGCGGCCCATTCGGCGCGGATCTCCTTGCAGCTCATGCCCCAGACCTTCTCGGTGTAGGTCTTGAAGAACGTCTCGAAGAGGCATTTGCCGAAGCGGTTCGTGACCCAGTCCTCAAAGGTCTCCTCCCGGCCCCGGGGGCGCATCCGGGCGAGTCCATAGCTCAGGATGGCGGCGGCGCTGTGCTGGACACCAAGGTTGCGGAGGGTTTCCCAGATGTTGAGGGGATACTGGTAGAACTTCCCGTTGTAGAAGATCCGCGACAGCCGGGGTGTGAGACGGAATTCGCTGCCGAGGGTCTCCTCCCAGAGTGTCTGGACCTCCGGGACCTTGGTGTAGAAGCGGTGTCCGCCGATGTCGAAGCGAAAGCCCCGATGCTCCTCGGTGC
>SYEM01000320.1 GCA_005801385.1 Verrucomicrobiales bacterium
CCATGTTCGCCTGGATCTTGAAGATGAACCCGCTGAAGTGCGGGCTTTCCGGGGTGATGAAGGTGGGGGAAGGACTGCTCATGTCAGGACGAATGCGGGAGCCATCAATGGCGGGCCCACCGGGGGAAATTCAGCGGTGGTGCTTCAGAAGCCACTCATACAGCGCCGGGTTCTCGTAGGTGGCCGTCCAGGAATCATGATTCGCCTCCGGGTAGACGGTGAGCTGGATGTCCTGGACCCCGATACGCTTGAAGGCCTCGCACATGCGCTCGCTTTCCGAGAGCGGCACGACGTTGTCCTTGGCACCATGGAAGGCCCAGACCCCCAGCGTCTTCAGGGCTTCGATCTGCGACGGGAGGAGCGACCGGATTCGGTCCCCTCCCCCGCAGACCGGGGCCACGGCTGCGAAACGCCCGGGATGTTTCTGGGCCAGCAACCACGTCCCATAGCCGCCCATGCTCAGGCCCGTGACGTACACCCGGGCTGGGTCCACCCGATAGCGTGCCTGGATGGAATCCACGAGCCCCACAAGGGCGGATTCATCCCAGACCTGTCCGGCCGGGCATTGGGGAGAGACGAGAATGAAGGGGAACTGCCGTCCCTGGGACACGAGCTTGGGCGGGCCGTGGACCGCGACCTTCTGGAGGTCAGACCCCCGCTCCCCCGCTCCATGCAGGAACAGCACCAGAGGCCACTTTGAACCGGCATCTGCCTTGTAGTCGGCCGGCAGATACAGGAGGTAGCGGAGCTGGTTGGTCCGCGTGACGATCTCGCGGTACTCGGTCTCAATCTGGGCGCCAGCACGACCCACCACGGGATCGGCTCCAAGGGACCGCAATCCCATGAGGCACCCGACCACCGCCCACACCCATGTTCGAAGATGCATGGAGGCCAGCGTCGCGGATTGGAAGCCGGTTGGCCAAGTGCAGAACTCGATCGAGCCTCAATGGAGATGGTTCCGTAGCCAGGCCCGAGACTCACATCAGCTTCAGGCGCGGGAGATCCTGAAGATCCACCAAGCCCACCGGACGTCCGTCGGAATCCACCACAATCAGGTCGTCAATGGATCGTTCATGGAACAAACGGAGCGCCTCAGCCGCAAGGGCGCCAGCCTGGAGGCGGATCGGATTCCGGGTCATCACATCCTCGAGGGGGCGTCCCAGCACAGCAGGATCCTCGGCCATGCACCGACGGAGGTCGCCGTCGGTGAAGACACCCACGAGAAGCCCCTGATGATCCACGACCGCCACAGATCCGGACTTCGCACGGGTCATCACCAAGAGGGCATCCCGGACACTCAGCGACGTGGCGGCCACCGGGTTCCGATCTCCCTGACGCATGATATCCCCCACCTTGATGAGCAGGGCCCGGCCAATGGCCCCGGCCGGGTGGCGCTTCGCGAACTCCTCGAGTTGCAATCCCCGGGCCTCCGCGACGGTGAGCGCGAGGGCATCCCCCATCACCAGCATTGCCGTCGTGCTGGAGGTCGGGGCCAGGTTGAAGGAGCACGCTTCCCGGGGCACACGGCAGTCCAGGACCACGTCCGAATGACGCCCGAGGGTCGACTCGGGCGAACCGGTCAGACCCACGATCGAGACGCCGAACCGCTTCAGGGCCGGCAGAAGGTGGACCAGCTCATCGGATTCCCCGGAGTAGCTGAGCACCAGGACCACGTCGCCTTCGTGGACGACACCCAGATCGCCATGGAGGGCGTCCACGGGGTCGAGCACCACAGCGGGGGCTCCGGTGCTGGAGAGAGTCGCCGCGATCTTGCGTCCGATGTTCCCTGATTTGCCGACCCCAGCGACCACCACCTTGTTGCGGCGTGCCAAGGCCTCCACCAGAGACTGCACCGCCTGGCTGAAGGTGGCGTCCAGCCCAGCAGCGACCGCCTGGAGGGCCTCGGTCTCGGTCTGGAACACCTCACGAGCGCGGGCGACGGGATCCATGGAACCGGCGGATGGGGGTGGCGGTTGGACCACCGGATAATCAGCCGATGAAAGCTTGGTGGAGGGCGCGGAGCGCCTGTTCTCCCTTCGCGAGGTCGATCACCACGGACACCTTGATCTCGCTGGTGGAGATCATGTCGATGTTGACCTGCTCGTGGGCAAGGACGTCGAACATCCTCGCGGCGACGCCGGAATGGCTCCGCATGCCGACGCCCACAACGGACAGCTTGCCGATGCTTTCGTTGGCGATGGATTCCTTGAACCCGATGGACGGCTTGAGCTGGTCGATCACCTTGCTCGCCTTGAGGAGGTCCGGCTTGTCGACCGTGAAGCTCAGATCGGTCACGCGGGAGGTGCCGTCGTGGCTCGTGTTCTGGACGATCATGTCGACGTTGATCGCCGCGTCGGCAAGGGCCCGGAAGATCCCGGCGGCCCGACCGGGCTGATCCGGCACCCCGAACAGGGTGATCTTGGCCTGGTTCTTGTCGAGGGAGACGCCACGGACGACGACGTCCTCCATGCTGTTGGTTTCTTCCTTCACGATGGTGCCGGGATTGTCGTTGAGACTGGAGCGGACTTCGAAGATGACGTTGAACTTCTTGGCGAACTCGACCGAGCGAAGCTGCATGACCTTGGCGCCCGCGCCCGCAAGCTCGAGGAGTTCATCATAGGCGATCTCGGGCAGCTTCTTGGCGGTCAGAACGATCCGAGGATCCGCCGTGTAGATGCCATCG
>SYEM01000321.1 GCA_005801385.1 Verrucomicrobiales bacterium
CCAAGGTCGAGAAGACCAGGGGCACCAAGATGCACTTGATGAGGTTCAGGAACAGGGTCGACAGCACCTTGAGATCCTGGGACGGCCCCGGGAAGAGCCATCCGACCAGCACGCCCGCGACCATCGAGATCAGGATCCAGTGGGTCAGGGTGATCTTTGTGCTGGGCTGGTCGGGGTTCATGGACCCCGGCAGCATGGATCCCCGGTCCGGGGATTGCCCAGTTCGGAGTTCGAGGCAACGGGCAGCATCCCGGCCTCCGGCCACTAGAAATGGCCGGTCTTGCTGGTGGTCCTCGCGGAGAACGGTTCGATCACCTTGTCCAGGTCCCGACTCCCACAGGCCGGGCACTCCACCTTCTTGGTCTCGTGCTCATCGACCGAAAGGACCTCGGCAAACTTTTTCCCACACTTGCGGCAGACATATTCGTAGAGCGGCATGGATTCCTCCTGTTCCAGCAACGTAGCCCGCGTGCTGTTCCTTACCCGCCTGTTGTTGTCGTCGCAGGAATCCGTTGATCGGACACCGGCCGGTCAACATCATCCGTCCCGATGCAGTCGCTCTCCTCCTTGGTCGCCGGCACGCCAGTCGCAGGTAGTGATGTCCTCACGGTTCGTAGTCCCTACGATGGATCCGTCTCCGGGACCGTGGTCATGGCAGGGCATGCCGACACGGAGGCTGCCGTGGCGGCGGCGCTCGCGTTCCGGGACACGCCCACCCGCCACCAGCGGGCGGAGATCCTCGAGAAGACCCGCGTGGCTCTGGAGTCCCGGCGGGATGAGTTTGCCCGGATTATCACCTCCGAGGCGGGGCTGGCGTTGCGGGAATCCCGCTATGAGGTGGGTCGCACGCTCGATGTCCTGAAATTCGCCGCGATGGAGACGCTCCGTGATGACGGACAGATCTTCTCGTGCGACATCTCGGCGCAGGGGAAGGCCCGGAAGATCTTCACCACGCGGGAACCTCTCCGGTGTGCGGTCGCGATCACCCCATTCAACCATCCGCTGAATCAGGTCGCCCACAAGGTCGGCCCCGCCATCGCGGCCGGAACCCCGATCATCCTGAAACCCTCGGAGAAGACCCCGTTGGTAGCCCTCCGATTCGCCCAGCTGCTTCATGAGGCCGGACTCCCAGGGCCCATGCTCAGCGTCCTCCTCGGCCCCACGGCCGAGGTGGCTGAGCCATTGGTCACCCATCCTGAGGTCGAGCTCGTCGCCTTCACCGGCAGCGTGCCGGTCGGCAAACGGATCGCCTCGACGGCCGGCTACAAGAAGCTCGTTCTCGAGCTGGGTGGCAACGACCCGCTGATCGTCCTGGACGATGCCCCGATGGATCTCGCAGTGACCCTCGCCGCGGAGGGAAGCTATCGGAACTCGGGCCAGCGTTGCACCGCGGTGAAGCGGATCCTCGTCCATGAGGCCATCCTCGAGGAGTTCACAGAGAGGCTGGTCGAGAGGACCCGTGAGTATGTCTGCGGGGACCCGATGGACGAGGCCACCCGGGTGGGCACCGTGATCGACGAGGCCAGTGCCCGCCACCTTGAGACCGTCGTGGCCGAGGCGGTCGAGGCGGGTGCGCGGGTCCGGATCGGCGGAACCCGCAGGGGTGCCCTATATCCGCCGACCGTCCTCAGCCATGTCCCCAGGGACTCGCGGATGGTGGTGTGCGAGAGCTTCGGCCCCCTGGCCCCGATCCTAGCGGTCCGGGACCTCGACGATGCCCTGCAGCTTGCCAATTTCACCGCCTACGGACTCAGCTCCGGGGTGGTGACCCGGAACCTCGATCACGCCCTCAAGGCGATCCGCACACTCCGGTGCGGCACCGTGAACATCAACGAGGTGCCGGGATTCCGGGTTGAGAGCAGCCCGTTCGGCGGCATCAAGGACAGCGGTCTGGGCATCAAGGAAGGTGTGATCGAGGCCATCAAGGCCTACAGCTATGTGAAGACATTCAGCCTCCCGTGGTGACGCGGGTGGGTGGTAGTTGGTAGACCCGGACTGCGGTGTCTCGGAACACAGCGGCCATCGCACCGGGTGCCTCCGCAGCCAGCACCCGGATTGCGATGTCCAGGACGGTTTCGTAGGACGCGAACAGCAGCGACACGGGCCAGTTGCTGCCGAACAGGAGGCGGTCCGGCCCGAAGGCTGACACCACGGCCCGTGTGATGGGCGCATAGGCGGCGGGATCCTGCGGTGCGAGCCCACCACGGCGTCCGGTTCCCTCGACAAGCCCGCTGAACTTCATGAAGACGTTTGGCTGGTCCTTGCAATCGCGGAGTCCGGCCAGCCAGGCCTCGGGAGGGGTGCCGCCGACAGCGACGTTCGCACAGTGGTCGACGACCAGACGGAGTCGAGGCAGCCGGTCCGCCAGCCGGGCGGCGTCCGCCAGCCGATCAGGCGGGATCAGCAGGTCAACCGTCAGATCCGCGTCGGCGACACGCTGGAGGTCGTCGGCCGCAGATCCCGCGGCCAGTGCGGCGGACACGGCATCCGTACCGATGCGGATGCCTTTGAAGGCGTGGCGGCGGGACAGTCGACGCAGGTGCCCTGCGAACCCGGGGGTCCCGACCGGCAGGTTCCCCACCACGCCAAGGATCATGGGATGGTCCTCGGCGAGGTTGAGCAGCCAGTCGTTGTCCTCGATCCAGGGGCTGGCCTCGACAACCACGGTTCCAGACACCCCCAGCGGTCGAGCCAGGCGCTCGAACTCGGGAGGCAGGAACGTCCGGTGCAGCACCGGATCGTCCGGCGACGGCCACGGCACCCCCTGGGGTCGGCCCGGCATGTAGAAGTGGGTGTGGGTGTCGACGATGCCCGTTGGGGCACCACGGGTGTATCCGCCGGTGCAGCATCCGGGGAGGCCTGCGGTGGCCGCCATCGCCAGTCCGGTGCCGCTGGCCCTGAGGAACTGGCGTCGATCCATGGGGTTCGTTTGGAACCGTCGACCCTCAGGTTTCCGTCTCGCCCTCAGGTTCCGCATCAGCGGAGGCCTCCGGGGTCTCGGGTGCCGCCGGCGGCAGATCCACGCCCGGTGGAAGCGGGGTCTCGAGGATCTCCCGCTGCCATGGGAGGAGCTGGGACCACTCACCGCTGTCGGTCCGCCCCAGCGCCATCAGGGTGCCCCGGGAGGCGATGATGGTGGGATCGATCCGGAGCTCCTTGGCCCGGTAGTCCCGGCGGATCCGCAGGGTCTCGGCGAAATCGAGCTCCTTCCGCGTCATGCGTCGCGTCGAATTCCTTCGATGCCGAGGGCGTTTCCCCGCAGGAATGGCGAGCCCCCTTTGGATCGCATCGAGAACCCCCTGCCTGCGCTTTTGGGTCAGGTAGGGTGGCAGTCGAACGGCCCTCGTGCCTCCTCGCGAGGCCTGTTCGGCGAGGAGGCAGAGACTGTCATGCTTGAGGATGAAGAAGGGGGGGCGTCCCGTCCGGAGCGCGTCCCGCTCGCGCCAGTGCCAGAGCTCGCGAAGGACCGCCAGACCCGTCTCGTCCAGCTTGTCGTGACCGCGTAGACGCCAGACCGAATCGGGATCCTCCGGGGTGTGCTGCGTGGCGTCGCGAAGGATCCGGTCGCACGTCTGACGGTGCCAGTCGAGGCGGCCCAGCTCCTCGAGGCGCTGTTTCAGCAGGGTCTTGAGCGGATGGAGATATCGGACGTCGTTGAGCGCGTAGTCGACCATCTTTTCGGTCAGGGGTCGGCGTCCCCAGTTGGCCTTCTGCGAGCCTTTCTCGAGGCGCAGACCCAGATGGGTCGAGAGGACGTCGTTGAGACCGAACTTGGCCTCACCGAGAAGCCGGGCCGCCCACATCGTGTCGAAGATCGAGGTGGGACGGAAATTATGTCCCGACGACAACAGGTGCAGGTCGTAGTCGGAGGCATGAAAGATGAGCTCGTGTCGGTCAAACGCCTCCCAGAGTGGTTCGAGATGCAGGTCCGCCAAGGGGTCCACCAGACGCTCCTCGCCCGGGATGGCCACCTGGAGGAGACAGAGCTTCTCTGGATAGGCATGGAGGCTGTCCGCCTCCGTGTCCACGGCCACCCAGGGGGCTTCGGACACACGGGCTACAAATTCGGCCAACTCGGCTGCGGAATCGATCACCGCCAGCGATCATCATCGAGTTTGGCCGGTCCGCCAAGATGGGAAGTAGGACTTCCGGGGCTGCGGGGAGCGGTGAGCGGAGGCCCGCGCCCGGACGCGGCCTGGGGGAGGACATCAAGAATCGGGTTGGCCTTCGGTCACCCTCCCGCAACTCTCTGCCCCGATGTGGCCCTCGCCCGACCAATCCGCCGCCCGGCTGTGGCGCGCGTTGGATTCCCGGAAGCGGTTGTTCCTGATCGCCGGCCCCTGTGTGCTGGAGGATGAGGCCACCGCCCTTCGGATCGGCCTCCACCTGCGGGGGATCTGCCGTCGACTGGGCATCACCTATGTCTTCAAGGCCAGCTTCGACAAAGCCAACCGTTCCTCGGGAACCTCCTACCGGGGCCCTGGCCTGGACGAGGGGCTGGCGGCCCTCGGACGTCTCCGGAAACGGCTCGAGGTTCCGGTCCTGACCGATGTCCACGAGGTGTCCCAGGTGGCGTCGGCGGCCGCGGTGCCGGCAACGACGCCAGCAAATGTGGCGGCGTCGCCAGCGGGAACGCCCGCGGCCTTGCCCCGCAATGCTGACACCGGCCCGCTGGCGGACCGGCAGACACGCCGCGATGTGGAGCGGCTCTTTGGCCG
>SYEM01000002.1 GCA_005801385.1 Verrucomicrobiales bacterium
GGCGGTCGAGGATGTCGACACCATCGACGTGGATCGTTCCACCCGAGGGCTGCTCGAGGAGGTTGAGGCACCTCAGGAAGGTGCTCTTGCCACAGCCGGAGGGACCGAGAACCGTGACCACCTCGCCCTTTTTGAACTCGACCGTGATGCCCTTGAGGACCTCGAGGGTGCCGAAGGATTTGCGGAGCTGTTCGACACGGATCATGCGCGGGCCTCCTTCCTGGTCCTGCCACGGCGTCCGGACCGGCGTTCGACCCACCCCAGCAGCTGCAGGAGCACCCACGCGATCAGGAAGTACAGGATCGCCACCATCACCAGCGGGAAGAATGCGTCGAAGGTCCGGCTCCGGATGATGTCGCTCGCCTTGGTGAGGTCCTGGACCGCGATGTAGCCGACGATGGAGGTCATCTTTACGAGGGAGATGCACTCGCCCTTGTAGACCGGCAGGATGCGCTGGAGCGTCTGGGGCAGCAGGATGAAGCGGAAGGTCTGGAACCGGGTGAAGCCCATCGCGATGCCCGCCTCGGACTGGCCGCGATCGATCCCCTCGAGACCCGATCGGAAGATCTCGGCCGCATAGGCCGCGAAGTTGAGTCCGAAGGCCAGCATCGCCACCAGCACCGGGTGGATGTCGACCGAGGCGAACACCACGTAGAAGATCATCATCAGGATGACCAACACGGGCGTTCCGCGCAGCAGGGCGATGTAGACCTTCGCCACCCCGCTCAGCAGCGCGTTCCGGGCCATGCGCATCCAGCAGACCACGGCCCCGAGGAGGGTACCGAACAGCGCCGCCCCCAGGGAGATGATCACGGTCGTCTTGAGCCCGTCCCACAGCAGCAAATAACGCCGCTCATGCAGGACGTTGCTCTGGAAGCTGTCCCGGACCCGCTCCAGGAACGGCTTCCGCTCCGGCCGCGCCGCAGCCGTGCCCGCCTCGGAACCCGTCGCCGTCGCCCCCTTCAATGCATACGCCTGGGTGGTCTCCTCGTGGTATGGATCCGTGAAGTCGATCTGCTTCCGGCGTTCGTCCGTGACGAAGATCGAGGCCACGATCAGATCCACCTTCCCGGACACCAGCGCTGGGATGAGCGCCGCGAAATCCATGTTCGAGAACTCCGGTCGCCGGCCGACCGAGGCCGCGAACCGACGCACCAGCTCGATCTCGAACCCGACCAGCTTTCCATCCTGGACCCCCACGAACGGCATCCCCCCATCCGTCATGCCCACCTTGAGCACCCGGTTGGTCCCCGACTCCGGCAGGGCCGGCATGGTGAAATCCCCCTTCCGGACCCAGCGCTCGACCATCTGGTCATAGATGCCCTGCGTCCGAAGCCCCGACAGAAACGCGTTGAACTGCGTCCGCAGCTCCGTGCTGTCCTTGCGGACCCCCGCCGCGACCGGGTAGCCGAACAAGGGATCCCCAACGAGGCTGAAGCTCGGATCCTGACGCATCAGCTCGCGCAGCGGACTGGAGTCCGACAGTGCGACATCCACCTTCCCCGACTTCACGGCGAGGGAGATGTCGCTGGGACTCGAGAACTCCAGCAGCGTCGCCTCCGGCAGGTTCTTCGAGACCCAGGTGCTGTGGGCCGACCCGAGCAGGGTTCCGATCCGACCCTTACGGAACCGCTCGAGGGCCCCGCCCCCGGCGGCGGGACGGTTCTCCAGTTCGGGAAAGGCCTTCATCGCCTTCTGGTGGGTGCCCTCGACCTTCCGGACCAGCATCACCTGGGCATTGGCGAAATAGGGATCCGAGAACGCCACCGACTTGCGTCGCTCCTCCGTGGCGTTCATGCCCGTCACGATCAGGTCTACCTTGCCCGACTGCAGGGCCGGGATGAGGGCCATGAACTTCATGTTCGAGAACTCCACCGGACGCCCCATCGCCTGGCCGATCCGACGCGCCAGCTCGCCGTCATGGCCGCTGACCTCGCCCTTGTCGTCGACAAACGTGAGCGGCTCCCGGGTGGCGCTCACCCCGATCCGAAGGGGCGCCCCGTTCGTGGCCGACGGGATCGGTGGGACCTCATAGGGAGTGAGGTCGGCCTTGAACCAGCGACGGTGCATCGCCTCGAGGATCCCGTCCTTCCGGAGGCCGGCGATCACCCGATTGACCTCTGCCAGCAGGGCCGTGTCCTCCTTCCTCAGCGCCACCGCCGTCTCCTCGTTGTCGAGCGGTTCCTCCAGCACGACAAGATCGGCGTTGCGCTTCGCGATCTGGAATCCCGTCGGAAACGCCATTACCACGGCCTCGAGCTGTCCCGACTTGATGGCCGTCACGGCGTCCATGACGTCGTCGAACGCCTGGACCTTCGCGTTGGGGAACCGGTTCCGGGCAATCGATTCGCCAATCGAACCCGTCATCACGCCGATCCGGGCCTCGGCGGCGTCGGAGACGGTCTCAACCTCCTTTGTCCGCCCACGGCAGCCCGCACCGAGGACGAGGACGGCCAACCCCACAAGGATTCCACACAGGAAACGCAGGGGTGGATCGAGACGCATGGCGGAGGTGGAGGAGAACGGCGGCGCCGAACCGAACCGTCGCAGTGCTGTGACGCTAGGAGACTGGAGGCCGCCCCACAACGTCGGAGCGGGCCGGAATTCCTGACGGACGGGCCAGGCCAGGCCCTTGGATCCGGGGGGCGAACCCGTCCGTCGGACACCCCGTTCAGTTCGAGCCCGTGCCGACCCGGTAGAATCCCGCCCGGGCGGCCGGCACCGGGATCGTCGCACGATAGCTCTGTCCCCCCAGGCTGGTGATCGTGGCCGTGGCCAGCGGACTCCAACGCGAGGCGTCGGAAGCCAGCGCTTCCGGACACTGCAGCACGACATGGCTGGCGGCGGGGTTGGCCGAGTCGAACTCTAGCACGAGCGATCCGCCGTCGAGCCGGACCCCACGCACCGTGACCGGTCCGGCCGGTGCCGCGTCGACGACGACTGCGAGGCCGTCCGACGCGCCGATCAGCGCCCACCCACCGGTGTCGCCATCCTCCGCGAACGCCCCTTCGGCCGCATAGACCTCCACGAATGCCCCGCCGATCCGCTGGAAGTGGATCACCTCGACCGCATAGTCCCCGGCCTTGACGCCCTTGAGGACCGCCCGGGTGCTGCTGTCGCCCGTGCCGACCGCGAACTGGATGTATTCCGGGAAATCCTCGTCGATGAGCCCATAGCCCGAGACGCTCGAGAACGGATGCCCGATGAACCTCAGGGCGAATCCGTCATCGGAATGCACTCCGATCGTCCAGTCGCCATCCCGTGGGATGCGCACCTTGGCCCGTCCGATCGTCACCCAGTCGGCTGCGGGCAGGTCCTGGACTTCGCCTGGGAACGGGGCCCGATCCGTGAAGAGTCCCGAGCCGCTCGGGGACGGGGTGTAGTTGAAGTTGAAGACCGGGGCCTGGACGTCGAGCCGCTTGCCGGAGAACGCAGTCCCCTGGGCGGCCTTGGCGATGTCGGCCGCGGTCGCCACGGCATCGGCACGTCCCGCGCTCCAGACCTGTCGCACACCCCATGACCCTGCCTGCCCCCGGGGTCCACCCAGCCCCGTCAGCGGGAACGGCGGAGCCGGTACGGTGAAGACCGCCTCGGAGACGATCGAGGTCCCACGGGTGTCCTTTGCCTCGACCTTGAACGGATGGACCGAACCCGGCGCAAACGCAGTCGACGGCGTGTAGACGATCGACGTCACCGCCCCGGCCTTGGTCGCCTTGGTGGTCACCGGGACGCCATCCACCGACAACGTCACCTTCGACGCATCGACGACGCTGGCCCCGACGTCCTCCATCTCGACCGTGAACCGGTCGAGTCCGACATCCCAGCGCTTCACCACGGCCTTGTCGTCCGGCGGCGCCTCCGACTGCGTCACGTCGAACCGGTCGGCCGTCACCACGCCTGTGCCGGCGACCGTGATGCGGAGCGTGTGCAGCCGGTTGGGAAGGAGCGGACTGCTCCAGACGAGTTTCTGCTCGGCCCGCTGGGCGGCCTTGTAGTCGACGTCAAACCGCGTGCCGCCGTCGATGACCGCATAGCCCTTGCCGTGGTGGCTGGCGACGGTGGCGTAGACATCGATCTTCACCCCAAAGAACTTGATCTCGAGGTAATTCCCGGAATTGCCGGAGTAATGGTCGTTGTTGAGGAAGCGCGGGTCGTTGGCGTTGCCCTGGGCGAGGGTCCAGCCCGAGGAATAGGTGATCTGGTTGGTGCCCTTCCCGATGTCCCGGTTGTCATCGATCTGGATCACCACCCCGGGGACGACCTCTTTGACGTTCACCGTGACGACGTCGAAGCCCTGGAGGCCGGTCTGGTCGGTCGCCACGACCCGCAGCGTGTGGTCGCCCTTCGAGAGGGTCTTGAGGGAGACGCTGAACGGCGCCTTGTTTGTCTCGCCGAGCTTGGTGGTGCCGTCGAAGAACTCGACCTTGGCGAGGTTGTAGTCCTTGTCGCTGACCGTCGCGAGGAGGGAGAAGTCGCTGCCGAACGGCACGGTGTCACCCGCCTTCACGTTGGCGATCTGGACCGATGGGACGTTCCCGACCACATCGCCGGTCCCAAACCGGACCTCGGCGAGGCCGATCGCATACCCGGCGCCCCAGTTGCTGGTGTTGCGGAGCCGGACGAGCCGGACGTCGGTGCCCTTGACGTCCACGACCTGTGCCTTCTCGCCTCCCTCTTTGAGCGAAGCGGTGGCGATGCCGGTGAACCGGGCCTTGGCGAGGTCGGCATCGGGCGACACAAAGATCTCGACCTCCCGCATGCCCCAGTCGGTCGCACCCGGGACGTTGTAGTTCCAGAGGTAGACCTGGGTCAGGGTGACGGATCTCCCGAGATCGAACGCCAGCTCCCCCTTGATGGAGCCGATGGAGCTCCACATCTCGGATCCGGCGGTGATGTGGACCGACTCCGGCGTGCCGACGCCGGGATCCTCGAACCCCTGGCCGTCGATCACCTTCTCGGCGAGGTCCTCGGCGAAGTTGGCGATGACGGCGGTGGGCTGAAGGAATTCCCCGGCGCGGGCATGACCCGCGGCGAAAAGGAGCGTCAGAAGAAGGCCGAGCGGCCTCCATGGGGGTGTCAGGGTGGAGTTCATGGGTCGATCAGTCGGGGGACGCTGTGGAGGCTACTCGGATGGCGGTCCGTCTCCACACTTTTTCGGAAGGAGAGCTCACACGGGGACGCGGAGACACGGAGGGAGCAAAAGGCAGGTGCAAGGAAGGAAGGCCGCAATCCCGCAGCCGCGGGACTGCGCCGATGGGTTCTGCAGTGCTCTGCGGAACCAGGCCGTTTCCCAGCGGCCAGCCTCCCCAAGGCTCACCCGCACCCAAGGACTCCTTAGCCTCCCGTCATCACAGGCCTCCCAGCCACTGGTCCCGCCGGCTGGATCCCACACCGTGCACTGCGGGTGCTCCCGCACCCAGTGATCCAAGGCACTGAATCACCCACACTCCCAGTCTTCACCGGATCGGGCCGGCGAGCTGCCGAATTCCCTGCCCTCTTTTCTCCCTTCTTGCCTCCGTGTCTCCGCGTCCCCGTGTGAGTCCCTCCCCTTCCCCTCCGCATTTCGCCCCGCACGCCCCGACTCGAGAGAACATTGCTCTTTCCCCCGCCGGCGACGCACTGTTGCGGTCGAACACGCATGAAACAGCGACCGGTCCTGGGATTTCTCGCAGCCCTCCTCCTCGTCCTGGGCTTCCTCTTCCGTGAGGTCCTGCTGCCCGGCATGGCGGGCTTCGCCAATGATGCCCCACTCGGGCTCATGCAGGCCTACTCGGAGGTCCGTTGGGACTACTTCCTGCACGGCTCTTGGCTGCACAACGTCTGGGTAGGCGGCCCGGCCCTCAACACGCTGCCCAACTTCTCCCACGGGCTCTATCTGCTGGGCGGAGCCCTGGTGTTCGCGAAGTTCGCCGCCGTCCTGTCGATGGCGTTCGCCGGATGGGCCCTCTGGGTGTTCTGCCGCCGCCAGGGATTCCATCCCGTGGCCTGCGCCCTCCCCGGACTCGCGATGGCGCTGAACGGCAACTTCCTCTCCCACGCCACCTGGGGACTCGGCTCCCGAGCCGCCACCGTCGGCTTCGCCGCCCTCGCCCTCGCGGCGGTGACACCCCGATCCGAAACCCGCGGATCCCGGGTCTGGATGCAGCTCGCCCTTGCCGGGTTCGCCACCGGCATGACCGTGATGGAGGGTGCCGATGTCGGGGCCTTCTTCAGCGTCCTGATCGCCGCCTACCTGGCCTTCAATGCCCTCATCGCCGAGGGGTCGATCGGCGGCCGCATTCTCGGTGCCGGAACCCGGCTCGCCCTCGTGGTGGTCTGTGCCGTCTGGATCTCCGCGCTGGCGCTGTCCTCGCTGGTCGGGACCCAGATCAAGGGCATCGCCGGCATGGGCGGCGACACCACCTCGCGCCAGGAACGCTGGGAGTTCGTAACAGGATGGAGCTTCCCGAAGCTCGAGGTCGTCCGACTCGCCATCCCGGGCATCATGGGACTCCGCAGCATCTCCCCGGGCGAGGAACTCTACTGGGGGAACGTCGGATCCGACGGCTCCCCGCCCCGGTTCAATGGCGGCAGTGAGTACGCCGGGGTGCTCGTCCTGCTCCTCGCCGGATGGTCCATCGCACGGGCGTCGGCGCGGACCGGACGGCAGCCGTTCTCCGACACGGAGCGGAAACGGATCGGGTTCTGGGCGGTCGTGGCGCTCGTCTCGCTGCTGCTGTCCTTCGGACACTATGCCCCCTTCTACCAGCTGGTCTTCGCGCTGCCCTACTTCTCCACGATCCGGGTGCCGATGAAGCTCCTGCACCTGACCCATCTCGCCCTGCTGATCCTCTTCGCCTACGGGCTCGAGGGGCTCTGGCGGCTGTATGTGACCCCTGCCGCCCAAGGAACCGGGACCCTCGGGGAACGGTTCCAGCGGGGCTGGCGTGCGGCGACGGGATTCGACCGCGCCTGGGGCTGGACGCTGGCGGGCCTCGCTGGCTCGGCCGTCCTCTTCGCCCTGGCCTACACCTCCTATGAACCGGCACTGGTCCGACACCTGGCCAGCCTCGGGTTCACCGGCGGAGGAGGACAGGCCATGGCGGCGTTCAGCGTCCGCGAGGTCGTCCTCTTCGGCGCGTTCACTGTCCTCTCCTGCGGGGTCGTCGGACTCCTGATGTCGGGCGCCTGGTCCGGTCGCGCAGGCGTCCTCGCGGGTATCCTCCTCGGCGGTCTCGTGGTCCTCGACCTCGGACGGGCCATGGCGCCGTTCGTCCTCACCTTCAACCACCAGCGCCGCTACGAACCCAACGCAGTGACCGAGTTCCTGCGCCAGAACTTCTGGGAACACCGCGTGGTGGCCCGACCCCACCCCCAGATCCGCTCGACCCTCAGCGATGGACAGGACGGCACCTGGCCGGCGGTCCACAACCAGTGGCTCGAGAACCAGATGCCGTACAACCAGATCCAGACCCTCGACATCTGGCAGATGCCGCGTCAGCCCGAATACGACAAGGCCATGCTCGATGGCTTCCGGCCCACCGAGTCCAATGATCTCTCCATCGTCGGACGGCTCTGGGATCTCACCAATGTCCGGTACGTGATCGGGTCGCGCGCCATCGGACCCGAGCTCGACCGGCTCTTCGCGAAGGGCCAGCCGGTGTTCCGGCCGACCTTCGGATTCGACCTCGCCCCCAAGACGGGTGCCGCCGCCGGCAGGGTGACTCTTGACGACATCACAGCGGTGCCGAACGCCACAGGCCAGTATGCGGTCTTCGAGAACACCCGCGCCCTGCCCCGGGTCCGACTGTTCACCCGCTGGGAGTCCGTGACGAACGACATCGCCGCGGTCGAGCGACTCAAGGACCCGTCCCTCGACATCGGCACCACCCTCGTCCTAGACACCCCCACGTCATCAATCCAGCCCTCGCCGAATGCCCCGGCCGCGACCGCATCGATCCGGAAATGGTCCCCCACCCGGATCTCGGTGGGCACCGAATCCTCCGCGGCGGGGATCCTGATGCTGAACGAGCGGTGGCATCCCGACTGGCAGGTGTCGGTGGATGGGACTCCTGCCGAACTGCTCCGGGCGAATCTCCTGATGCGTGCCGTCGCCGTGCCTTCCGGATCCCATACGGTCGAGTTCCGGTATCGTCCGACCATGACGCCGCTCTGGATCACCCTGAGCGCGTTCGGTGTCGCCCTCGCCCTGGGCATCGGACTCGTCCTCCAGGACAGCGCCGCAGCATCGAAGCGGTGATCGCGGGACCCCACGGGTGAATCCCCTCTCCAGCATTGTCGCCGCCGTCGTCCCGGTCTTCCTCCTGGCCGGGGTCGGCGTGCTGCTGCGTCGGCGCCAATGGCTCACGCCAGAGGCGGATGCCAGCCTGATGCGGCTCGTCGTCTCGGTCCTCACCCCGGCCCTGGTCTTCCATGTGGTCCTCGGGAACCAGGCCCTCCGACAGGTCGAGAACCTCTTCATGGCCCCCCTGCTGGGATTCCTGGAGGTGGCGATCGGGGTCGGGATCGCCTGGCTGTTCCGTCGTGCGAGCGGACTGGCCACCGAGTCGAGCCAGCGCACGTTCGCCGCAGTCACGGGAATCCAGAACTTCGGCTATGTGCCCCTGCCCCTCGTGCTGACCCTGTTCCCGGGCGACGCCGCCGGGATGCTGTTCGTCCACAACCTCGGGGTGGACATCGCCATGTGGACCGTCTGCCTCGTCGCCCTCGGCCATGCCCGCATCCATGAATGGCGCCACCTCCTGAATCCCCCCGTCGTGTCGATTGTGGCCGCCGTGGGCCTCAACGCCGTCGGGGCACGACGCTGGATCCCGGATGCGTTGCTGGCGACGGCCCAGATGCTCGGGGCCTGTGCCTTCCCCCTGGGGATCGTCCTGATCGGCGCGACCATCGCCGACTCCGGTGCGGCACTGCGCCAGCGGATCGACCTCCGCACCATCCTGTGGTCGTCGCTGGTGCGCCTGGGTCTGATGCCCCTGCTGATCCTCGCCGCGGCCTGGCTGCTGCCGGTCGAACCCGAATTGAAGCAGGTGCTGGTCGTGCAGGCGGCCATGCCCGTCGCCATCTTCCCGATCGTCCTCGCCCGTCTCCATGGCGGGGATCCCCTGACCGCGGTCCGGATCGTGGTGGGATCCAGCCTCCTCGGACTCGTCACGATTCCCCTCTGGTTGAAGCTGGGACTCCGCCTGCTGGGCGGCTGAGGACATCGCAGCACCCCCGTGGCGCGATGCGTCGCCCGTTCTGATGCCGTGCGGATCGGGGTTGCCAGCACCTGTCTCGGCGACACACACGTCTCGGCGCTTCCCCAATCCCTCGGCCCCGCTCTAGCCTTGCGCCGGAACACCCAACCGCATGGCCACCATCGCCGTCCTCGGAACCTTCGACACCAAGGGGGAAGAACACGCCTACGTGGCCTCCCTCATCCGCGCACGCGGACACCACACGTTGCTCATCGACGTCGGGATTCTCGACGCCCCGGGTGTCCCGCCGGACATCGCCCGGACCGAGGTCGCCGCGGCTGCCGGAGTCGATCTGGCGGCGCTGGTAGCCCGACGCGATCGGGGTGAGTCCGTCGCGGCGATGACCCGTGGGGCGCCGTTGCTCGTGTCCCGACTGCAGCAGGAGGGGCGGATCGATGGCCTCATCTCCCTCGGCGGTGGTGGTGGCACGGCGATCGGCACCGCGGCGATGCGGGCACTCCCGATCGGGTTTCCGAAGCTCATGGTCTCCACCCTGGCCAGCGGCAACACCGCGCCGTACGTCGGAGTGAAGGACATCGTCATGATGCCCTCGGTCGCGGACGTGGCCGGACTCAACCGTCTGTCACGCAAACTCCTCGCCCAGGCGGCCGGGGCGATCTGCGGGATGGTCGAGACCCAGGTCCCGGCCTCCGCCTCGGACCGCCCGGTGATCGTCGCCTCCCAGTTCGGCAACACCACGCCGTGCGTCACGCGGGCTCGAGCGCTTCTCGAGGCTGCCGGCTATGAGGTCCTGATCTTCGCCGCCACCGGCACCGGCGGACGCACCCTCGAGTCGCTGGTCGAGAGCGGCCTGGTGTCGGGGGTGCTCGACATCACCACGACGGAATGGGCCGACGAGCTGGTGGGCGGGGTCCTGACTGCGGGCCCGACGCGCTGCGAGGCCGCGGCCCGGGCCGGGGTGCCCGCCATCATCACTCCAGGGTGCCTCGACATGGTGAACTTCGGCGAGCCGGCGTCCGTGCCGTCACAGTTCTCGGGACGCCGCTTCTATCATCACAACGCCCAGGTCACACTGATGCGGACGACGCCTGAAGAGAACGCCGAGCAGGGACGAATCCTGGCCGGGAAGTGCAATCTGTCGACCGGTCCGATCACGGTGATCTTCCCGCTGGGGGGCATCAGCGTGATCAGCGCGCCGGGTCAGCCCTTCCACTGGCCCGAGGCGGATGCCGCCCTGTTCGGCGAGTGGCGTCGACACCTGCGTCCGGACATCCGGGTCGTGGAACACCCGGGCAACATTAATGACCCGGCCTTCGCCGACCTGTGTGTGGCGGAGCTGCTGCGGAACCTCGCGTTGGCAAAGAAGGGGTAGTGCGGCGGACCACCACCGTGGGGTGCCGGAGACTCCGTTGGTCCCCGTTGGAACCGCTAAAACCCCTTGCCCGGAACGCCCTCCCCGTTTACCTACATCGCCCGCGGTTGCCAGCGTAGCTCAGCGGTAGAGCAGGGGACTCATAAGCCCTTGGTCGGAAGTTCGATTCTTCCCGCTGGCACCACCCTTCTCCATAAACGACTTACAGCGGAAACAGAGGGTTAGTGCTAACGCCTAGTGCTAACAAATCCACTGAAGTTTACCTACTTCCAGCGTCGTCCACGGGTGTTTTGCGGGACGCTCCGAAGCTGAAGACTCCTGCGGCTCGCTCATTCCACGAGCACTGCGCTGAAATAAAGACGCGGGCGACGGCACCGAAGGATTTCGATGAGGCCAAGCTTCCGCAAAGGTTCCAAACCAGTCGGCGATGGGCCGTACGACGGCTCCCCTTCTCTCCCCCTTAGGCTCTCCTCGAGACACATCCCCTTCCCTGAGCCGTGATGGGTCAGACTTGGGCCGCGTGCCGACCGTCACTCCCTCCCGTTGAATTCATTCACCTCGGGAAAGGTTCATGCCCGTTGCGTGTTTGGACGTGTCGAGCGGTCGGTACCAAGAACGTTTTTCTCCCGGTCCCTTCTCTTCACCCAAACGACTGCGCGAGGTCGGCGTCAGATCCAAGGAGTTCCAGCCGCATCCGCGAGTGTCTGGTTATAGAAAGCAGCCTTGCAGAACCACTCTGCAACACGATGCCCTGTTGTGTTGCGTGCTTGCCAATGTCGTTGCCGCCAATTCCTCCATTGCGGAGGGGGGATGATCCGGCGGGAATCCTTCGGTCATTGCCAGCCAAAGTGAAGAGCGCGGTGTGACCCCGCTCCGGTTCCCATCTCCAACCGAAGGCTTGCCACCATGCGCCCCGGTGGGAATTCTGCCGACCACCCCATCCTGCCCATGAATTCCACGCGGTTCGCCGCCCTTGCCTTATTCGCTGGCCTCTTGGGTTGCGCTACAAGGCCCGAACTGGAGCACCAGGTCGTCACGGAAATCATCTCCGACCCGCCGGGTGCCCGGATTGAGGTGAACGGCGACTACATTGGCGATGCTCCTGTCACAACGAAGCTCCGCCATCATCCCTCCGACAAGGTTGTCATGGGCAAAGTCGTGATCCGCGCCCTTCCCCGAAACGGCGGTGAACACATTCAGGAGAAGACCTTCCAAGGACCTCAGTACCCCTTCGATCGCCACCGTGACGTCGTCCCAAAGAGGGTGTTCTTCGACATGAAGCTGAAACCAACGAGAGCCGCCCAGAATTGAACGGTTAGGTTTGGGTATCTGCAGCCTTGGACTGCCGTTGTCCTACCCCTCGTGTCAGCTTGACCGAAAACGAATCAGGGAAATGCGGGTCGCCTGGCACGGACAGTTCACCTCAACAATTTCAAACGGCACGAATGCCTGACAATCCTCCCAATTTCTGGGCTAAGACCTACCTAAATGCCCAAGGACATGAGGTTCCAGGGATCTCGGTGCTGGATCACTGTCTCAATGTCGGCTGCGTGGCTGCGGAGCTGATCGCCGCGCTCCCGCCCATCGTTCGCGACCTGCTTCCGCCCGGCGCCAGCACGCTCATTGCGTTGCATGATGTGGGGAAGCTAAGTCCGGGGTTCCTCCGCAAATGCACCGAGTGGCGCGAGCGGCATGAGACCGATCAAATGATGGCTGAATGGGGGCAGCGCGAAAAGAACCATGCTGCGGTCAGCCATGCGATCATCGGCGACTGGCTTGGGAAGGAACTTGCTGGATATGCCATCGCCGCTGGAGGGCATCATGGCTTCTTTGTCCACAATGGACACCAGCCGAGCCTTGGCCAGGGCGGTCGATGGTTAGCGAAGGAACTGGCGGACCCCATGTTTGCCACCCATCGCAAAGAATTGCGCCGGATGCTCGCCAAAGTCTTCGGTCATGACCTCCCCGCTGTGCCTCTCTCAAAGAAGGATGAGGTGTTGATTGTTTTTCTCACGGGTTTCATGACGTTTGCCGACTGGTTGGGATCGAATGAGACCTTCTTCAAGCCGGACCCGGCCACATATGCTGCGCCCTTGGCTCTGACAGATGCCGCCAAGCTTGGGCGTGAGCGGGCCGAGCAGGTGATGAACTGGTTGCGCTGGGGGCGCACCGAGGTCAAGGCGGCGTTAATGTTCGAGCAGCTTTTCCACTTTGGCCCCAAGCCGATTCAACAAGCTCTCATGGATCTCGCCGCCAAGCCCGGCCTGTTCATCGTGGAGGCCCCGATGGGCGGGGGCAAGACGGAGGCCGCGCTCGCGGCCGTGTATCGGCGATGGACGGCTCCAGACGGCCAGCGCGGGCTGTATTTTGCCCTGCCCACCCAGTTAACCAGCGAACGTATCTTTGAGCGGATGGAGACGTTCCTCTCCAAGGCGCTCGCGACCTCCGATCTCGCCACCTTGGTTCACGGCAGTGCGTGGCTGCGGGAGAAGCGCGTGCTGGAGATTCACCCTTCTTCACCAGAAACTGGCACTCGCGACGGTGAAGAGCCTGCCGGATATGCCCGCGATGCGCGCCTGTGGTTTGCCTCCAGCCGGCAGGCACTCTTGGTTCCCTTCGGTGCGGGCACCATTGATCAGGCGCTGCTCGGAGTTCTGCCGGCGAAGCACTGCGGCCTGCGGCTCTTTGGCCTTGCCGGGAAAGTGGTAGTGCTCGACGAGGTGCACTCCTACGACAACTACACCGGCACATTGGTGGACCATCTGGTTGCCGACCTGATGCGGCTAAATGCTACCGTCATCGTGCTCTCCGCCACGCTCACCGCACAACGGAAGCGCGATCTACTGCTAAGTGCCGGGGTGGAAGAAGATGCCCTGCCAGCCATGGCGGTAGACGATAGCTATCCCATGATCACTTCGGCGACCCGTGAAGCGGAGGGACGGATGACCGCGGCGGTGAAGGATGTTCCTTGGGAAGAAACGCCGAAGACCATCAGGCTCGACCACCGGACGCAGGACGATGGAGGCATCTGGGGAGAAGCTTGCGAAGCGGCCCGTGCGGGGGCCTGTGTGCTGGTCATCCGTAACACGGTGGCTTTGGCACAGGAGACATGGCGCAAGCTCAAAGGCTCGGCTAATGAGGGCGGCCCTCCTGTGGCCTTGCTCCATAGCCGTTTTCCACGCTGGCGCCGCGACGCGCTGGAGGGCCACTGGATTGCTGCGCTCGGCAAACAAGGGCTACGCCCCCAAGGCTGCCTGCTCGTCGCCACCCAGGTAGTGGAACAGAGCGTGGACATAGATGCCGACCTGCTCATAACGGACCTCGCGCCGACAGACCTGCTTTTCCAACGTCTGGGACGGCTGCATCGGCACACGCCCAAGCGTCCCGATGGGTTCAAAGAGCCGAGAGCGATCCTGCTCCATCCCAAACTGGCAGAAGGCATGGACGCAAAGGAGTTGAAGGCCGCATTCGGCCCTTCAGGCTTCGTCTATCCGCCGTATGTCATCTGGCGTTCTTCGGAACGCTGGTATGGCCAGCCCAACGTAACCATTCCCAAGGATATTCGCTCTTGGCTGGAGGCAACGTATGTGTCGAACGATCATGCGGATTCCCCGGCGGTTGCTTCACTGTTTGACGAATGGAAGAGGAAGACTGACAAGTTGGGCACCGTCGCAAGCAGGCGCACCAGCCGCCTCGCCGCCTCGGATCAACCGGACAGTGAAGGCACGTTCACTCGCTGGAACGATCAGCCTTCGGCGAATGTTCTGTTGCTCAAAGAAACGCCGAGGCGGGTGAGGGGCGGAACCGATTGGGAGATCACGTTGCTTGATGACCAGACCGTGACCATTCCAGCCTTTGAATGGAGCTTTGCGGCCGCCAAGGCCATGCACGGGAATGTCGTCCGAGTGCCATTCTACGCCGTGAGGTCTTGGCTTACCGACAACCCCACATGGCTCTCTGACTATTTGGGCGATGCCGTGCTGGGGGTAGTAGATGGGGATCGCATTTTACCGCTCTCCGAAGAAGAAATGCCTTACCTCCTGGACTGGCAGGTAGACGAAGGCGTGCGTCTTGGGAAGAACCAGCAACCGCAATCTCTGCAGCCTACCGCCGATGAACCTGAAGACGGCTGGTGGTAAGCAATTGCTCCCACAATGAACTTCAACCTCACCACCTCTTCGTGGCTCCCGGTGCGTGACCACCAAGGTCAACCGCATCTCATCAGCCTCTCGGATCTGTTTCGCTCCCCGACAAATTGGGCAGACCTCGACCTGCGGCCCCACGAGCGCATCTCCATCATGCGCCTCCTCGTCTGCATTACCCAGGCCGCGCTGGGTGCTCCGGAGGACACGGACGGTTGGGCAGACTTCGGCCGGGACTTTTCCAAAAAGACCACGGCCTACCTCGCACAGTGGCAGCCCGCCTTCAGCCTGCTGGGCGAGGGGCCGCGCTTCCTCCAGCGCCGCCCAACGAAAGAAGGTGAACCAGTGATGGTCAGCAAGCTGGTGCCCCATCTCGCCACCGGCAACAACCCCACCAACTTTGATCACGGCGGCGGTTCCGAACGCCCGATGGAACCCGGCGCGCTGGCGCTGGCCCTCCTCAGTTTCCAGAACTTCTATCCACTTTACGGCGCGGGCTACAAAGGACGCGGCCCCTGTGTGGATGGTAACATGCTCCACGCCCTGCTGCGTGGCGCGAACCTGCAAGAGATCATCCTGAACAACTGCCTGGACGCGGAAACCATCGCCGCCTCGCTCGGCGGCATGGGCCGGCCTCTCTGGGAAAAATGGCCCACCACCCCTGCCGAAAAACCTGCGGTGGACAATGCCCGGCTGACCTACCTCGGCCGTCTGGTGCCGCTGCACCGCACGCTTTGGATTTGCGACAACCGCGCCCATGTCCTGGTCGGACAGGACGGCTGGGAATATCCCACCTTCGAGGAGTATCAGGAACCAAGCGCCACCGTCATCACCACGGCGAAAGGTGAGAGCCGGCAACTCTGGGCGTCGCTCGACCGGGCCATCTGGCGCGACCTGCACGCGCTCACGGTGCTGGGCACTTCCGCCAACAGCAAGGAGGGCACACCCTTGATCATCAAGTCCCACCAAAA
>SYEM01000322.1 GCA_005801385.1 Verrucomicrobiales bacterium
ACTCGGGCATCGACTTCGTCACCCCGCAGCAAGCCCACGACGGCCAAAGGAAGGCCATCGTGGAGGAGCGACGGGCCAAAGCCTTCTCCCAGCGCCGCCGGCGCCGGGAGGAAAACCAACAAAAATCCGGCGTGCAAAAAGCCAAGAACCAAGGAACATCGAACACCCAGCACTCCGTAGTGTAATCACCTGCTTGGTAAGGTCATTGGTTAAAAAACGTGCCGAAGTTGGCCTCGGGATGGAAGGCACCGCGTGCACGTGTCGACGCCATCTGCGACCCGGTCTGGCCCGCATGTACTGCCTCGTGCATCGCAGGCATCGCTGATCGCTGGGTCAGACGCCCGGGCCCATGAACACCAAGCCGCCCTACGATTGGGGGAAATTCTGGGTCCACTTCGCCTGCGGAGCTGTGCTGGGCGTGTTGTAGGGTGTCGGGCCTGGGCCCGTTCGAGTCAGGCGATGTCCAGTTCGATGTGGCCGGGAGTCCTGTTCATGGCCGGAGGCGCGGTTCTGGTCGGATTGCTTGCGGGTGCCATGTCTAACACCGGTTGGGATGAGTGACGCTGCGACAGGGATATCCCGATGGAGCGTCGGGTCCTCGTTCAATCGTGGTGGATGATGCAGTGCCATGCGCCTCTGGGTGCGACAGCACCCACCCGGCGAGGTGTTGGATCCACGAGGGCCGATGCCAGACGGATTGGGAACAACAGCAGAGGAGGGCCTGGACGTTCGAAGAGGGCGACGCCTGGGGAGGCTGGCCTGCGGCCAGGTTGCGCAGGGCACTGCACAACCCACCGGGGCAGTCCCGCTGTTGCGGGACTGCGGGGAACGGATCCGTTCCGGATCCTGTCGTTGACTCGAGGGTAGCCCCGAGGTCTGTTCATTGCATGAGGCGAGTCGGAATACTGCTGTTCCTCGTGGGGGTCTGTCTCCCGTGTCTGCTCCAGGCCAACGAGGCGACGATGAACCTCGTCTGTCAGTCGTTCGTTGTCCGTCCGGCTCTGGCGGTTCCCGACCCCAGCGGTGGGATCGCGGTGGATTGCCTGGGGGAGTTCACTACCGACCTCAACAACGTTGGGGAGTTCCGATCGATCAACGGCGAGTGGTTTCCCTACAACGGCACCCTCGGCTACACGAGCACCATCCGAATCCGCAGCATTGAACTGGGTCTCGAGTGGATCGGGGTCATCGAAGTGGACATCCCAAAAGCCGGGGATCTGAACCTAAATTTCATCACGGATTTCCTGGAGGCCGACCAGGCTGTGTCTGCGACGACCCATGGAACCGTGGATGTGGGCCTGGGTGCCGAACCCGTGGTGGCCAAGTGGAACCGCATGGCGGGCTCCGCGGAGGGCACGGTGACGCTTCGGATGCCGTCACCTTTCGAGGTTGGCACTGAACTCGAGTTCCTGCACCCGTTCGAGGTCCTCCATTACCGAGGGTCCCTCACCTACACGCCGGCGGCCCCTGGAACCACCCGGGTCGAGGCCCAGGTTCAACTTCCGCGCCTCGGAGGGAATGGACAGTTCGCGGGTCCAATGCCTCTGATCGTCCGGGATTCCGGCACGCTGGAACGGGTCAATACCCATTGGATCGGTTCGGGCGCGGTGGACTTCGAGGTCCTGGGCTCCAAGGAGGTCGAAGGCCTGGAGCTGTTTCTCGACCGGATTGCCAACCGCCCTTGGTACGCTGGTTCCCTGTTCCTGCTGGATGGCCAGCCGGCAACGCCATTCCAGGACGAGTTCGACCTTTGGGATGTCTTCGTGGTCGACCCAAACGATGCCAACGCCAATGGCATCCCCGACCTCAGCGATCCCCAGCCGGCCGCACCCACGTCACCGACCGTGTCCCTTTCCGGTCCACCCGGGGCACTCCGGCTGACGGTGACGGGCGAGGCGGGTCGGACGATCCGCGTCGAGTGGAGTCCGACCCTGTCACCTTCCGTCTGGAGTCTGATCCGCAGTGGGACCCTCTCCAGTGCTCCGGAGGTCATCCCGGTCGAGGCGGGTGGTTTCAATGGGTTCTATCGGGTCACGAGTCCATGACCTGGGGTTC
This sequence comes from Verrucomicrobiales bacterium, assembly GCA_005801385.1. Classification (GTDB taxonomy): domain Bacteria; phylum Verrucomicrobiota; class Verrucomicrobiia; order Limisphaerales; family UBA9464; genus UBA9464. The sequence goes on from SYEM01000322.1 coordinate 2,056, forward strand.
ATTGATCCTGGCGCTTGAGTGCAACCAAAAGGCGCGGCAGAAGGCCTAGCAGGAGGCCGATCGCAACAACGAGGAGAATCCAAATCCAAGGGACATGATCCCGGGTTTTCTTGGTTGGTGGCGGTTCGCGATCTCGGAGCGGCCTGGCAGATTCTTCGTGAACAGCGGGAGTAACGGGTGACGACCCAGATGTCGCCGGGGGTGTCTCACCATACCCAGCCTCACCCCGGGTCGGTGAGGTGGGTTCATGAGGCGCGTTGGAAGTGGAAGGGCTCCCTTGAGAGGTGATCGATGCCTGAGGCGATTCCAGCGAAATGGCATCCAGCATCAGCGCAGCACCCACCAAATGCGCAGCTGCAGTCTGGCGTGGTGAGACCACGACGAACTCAATGAGATTTGTTCCCGCCACCGCTGTGAAGTCGGCAAAGCGTCGGGTCCAAGGTTGGTGACTATAGGTGGCCTCGATGGCGATGCGTCGTCCGTTGGCCCGGATCACGTATTGGGTGTCCCCGCCGAAAGGAGGATCCTGGTCTCGACCCGCCACGAAATAGTGGATGCGCTGGGGTCCTGCTGTTGGAATCAAAACCTGCTGTGAAATACCCGCTTTCTCGCCCTGCAGAAAAGCGATCCAGAGACCCTCTGGTGCCCGATTGGCCGGCACATAGAAATGAACATCGGGTTCTGCTGCCAACTGAATGCCGGCGCCCGGACTAAAATGCCAAGCGAGACCCGTTGGGGTGTATGTCATGCTGCTCTTCGGAGCAGGTTTATGACCGCCTGTGGGCGGTCCCTCGAAGCTGCCATCCCGCAGTCGTTCGGCATGAGTGGCGGCAATCGCTGCCACAAACGCCAGCGCCTGCAGCAATCGGAATACAACTCGGGGTGGTTGGCGGTGCATCTCGGGATTTGGATCGGAAAGTCTTGGGACGGGATAGCCACGAATGCGAGTCTCGTGTGGTTCCCGCGGCCTGTTCCCGGAAACATGTTCAGCGCGTTCCCGGACTTCATCCGATCCGGAATATGCAGGCCTGGATTCATCGCAATTCGGGTGTCCGGTGTTCCAACCCGGAAAGGCCTCGCGATGGGAACCCCTTTCCGGTGAGGTTCGAGGGGCTCTTCGCATGGACACCCTCTGGCGCGCCCGAGTGTTCTTCACTCCGGATAGTCCCCGCATCCTCGGGGGGCTCGGGCTGTTGTGTCTCAACATCCTGCTCGGACTGCTGAAGCCCTGGCCGCTGGCCCTGCTGATCGACCATCTCGCGACGGGTCGCCTCTGGCCGGGATTGTCATGGGTCGGAGCCGATCGGTATGCGATGACCCTGGTCCTGATGCTGGCCGTCCTCGCCATTGGTCATACCGCCTTGGGCTCGCTCCAACAGGCTCTGGTTATCGGCATCGGATTACGAGGTCTCGCCCGTGTCCGGGAACGGGTTTTCGACCTTCTCCTCGGCTTGTCCCTCCGTCGGGTACAGGGCTCCCAAACGGGGGACCTCATCTACCGGTCCACTTGGGATGTCTACGCCTTCCAGACGTTGTTCACCCAGGGGCTCTTCGGGTTCCTGTCGTCCACCCTGGGGGTCGTTGCGATGGTGGCGGTCATGGTGCGGATGAGTCCTGCACTCACGTGGGTCGCCCTTGGGACGATCCCGTTCCTCCTCGCTGTCATGCGGGCCCTGGGTCGACAGATGACGGCGCGGTCGACGCGGTCCCAGTCCGCGGATGCCGCGATTGCGTCGACGGTGCAGCAGACCCTGGCCCATCTTCCAGTGATCCAGAGCTTCACGGGGGAGGCCGTCGAGCGGACCCGATTTGGGGGGCAGGTCGGGACCGCCTGCGTGGCCCGATCGAACCAGCATCGATTGGAACTGTTCTACCTCACCGCTGTCGGAACCATCCTTGCCGTGGGCACCGCCCTGATCGCGTTTCTCGGAGCGGGTCAGGTCCGATCGGGAGTCTTGAGCGTGGGGCAGATGATGGTGTTCGTCGCCTACCTGGCTCAGTTGTACGAGCCGCTGACCCAGCTGTCGCATCTCGGGGCGACCCTGAGCGATGCGCGTGCCGGGGCGCGTCGGGTGTTGGAGTGGATGGGCGAGGTATCGGCGGATGAGCTGACCGCTCCGGGTTCGCCAGGAATTCCATCGGAGCCGCTGAAGGACTGGAGTCTGGAGTTCGATGGGGTCGGGTTTGCCTACACGCCGGACCATCCGGTCCTCCGTGAGGTCGGTTTCCGGGTCGGCAGTGGCGAGACCGTGGCGATTGTCGGGGCGAGCGGAGCTGGGAAGTCGACGTTGCTGCAGATGGTGAACCGGCTGCTGGATCCCGACGCAGGAACGGTCCGTTTGGGGGGTATCGGGCTCCGGAGTCTGCCGCGGGGCTGGTTGCGGAGGCAGGTGGCGGTGGTGCCGCAGGAACCGGTCCTATTGCCGGGCACCCTCGCGGAGAATATCGCCTACGGACGTCCGGACGCCACGCGGGAGATGATCCGGGAGGCGGCTCGGAAGGCGTTCGCCATTGGATTCATCGACCGACTACCGCAGGGCTTGGACACCCGGGTCGGGGAAGGGGCCGCCCGACTGAGCGTCGGCGAGAAGCAGCGGATCAACCTGGCACGGGCCTTCCTGAAGGATGCCCCCGTCCTGCTGCTCGACGAGCCGACCAGC
>SYEM01000323.1 GCA_005801385.1 Verrucomicrobiales bacterium
AGAACTGTCGGGCCAGATCCCAGAACCAGAGGATCAGCACCACGAACCCGATCACTGCCATGAGCATCTGCAACGAACCCACCCAGCGTCGCCCCGCGAGGAACGACCCGAGGCCTGGCGTGGTTGCGAGATTCAGGACGAGCACATTCCCACCCGAAACCCGACTACCTGGATTCCCGCCCATGGATCACCACCTCGTACCCCTGCATCAGAGCCAGAAGGCTCAATGGAAATGTGACCAGAGCCCCCACAAAGCAGCACAGCAGGCCCAGAAGATTGACCAGGCCAATCACCACCGTGAGTCCGCAACAGAGCCACCAGTGCCGGCCCACCTGCCGTCGGCTCCGTCCCATTGCCGTCCAGAAGTCAAGGCCCTGATCCAGGATGAGCGGCAGGGTGAACATCCAGCAGGTCTGCAGGTAGAGGGTCACCGGGAAACCCAGGAGGATGAGCAGCAGACCCGGAGCCAACGCCGCCAGCGGAGGAACGTCTCCCTTGCTGACGAGGACCGGGATGAGCCCGACCAGCAGGACAACCATCCCTGGGAGCATCGGCAGGAATGCCAGCAGGCCCGGCACGAGTTGACCCAGGAACAGCTGACCGAAGGCCCGACGGAAGCCATCGAACAGATTGCCCAACTCGGGGGATTCCCCGCGCACCATCCGGAGGTAGAAGAACACGAGCCCACCCATCAACGGCCCCCCGATCACGAAGGACCCGATGCTGAAGATCGTGCCAATGAGCGGAATCGCCCCCAGAAGGGCCAGGGCGACCTGGATTCCCGCAAAGACAAGACCCACTCCGAAGGCGAGACCGAACTGGGACCGCATCACCCGCCAGCCCGAACCGAGGCAGCCCCCGATATCGAGCCGGTAGTCCCCGTCGAAATCCACCGGCAGGCCCTGCACGGGTGGCATGGTCGCCACCTGGGGAGGCGGGATCTCCGCGAACTCCGGGAACTCCCGAAGCGTCTTCCAGACCCCATCGGCCCCCTGCACCCGGGTGTCCCCGTTCACACGGTTCTCGGCAATCCACTGCCGCATCTGCTCGGCCGTCACCGGACCGTACTCGTTGCCGTCGCCGCCAATGATTCGATACATGGTCGTTCAGGGTTTTAAAATCGCGTTCCAAAGTCCCAGCTCCCCACGGGGAATCCAGAGGGCCGAGCCGGGCTGCACGACGATTCCGGAACCCTCGGTCCACAGCGAGCACGGACGCTCCGCGACGCCCGATCGCACCAGCGCGCCGGACACCTCCCGCTCGAGGAGCCCGAAGGACTCGGCCCCCACCGCCAGGATCCGACCCGCCTCCAGTTCCCGCAGCGTTGTGGCCTCCTGCCCGAGCGGAACCTCCCCGACACGGACCAGCTTCCCGAGGTCCGAAAGGATCCACGACTCAACCGCCGCCGGGGACCTGCGGGCCACCTGGATCCGTCCAGTTGAATCCACCAGGACCGGACCCGATCCGGAATCCGGCAGAGGCGACTGGGTGACCGATCGGACCGCGACGCCGTCATAGCCCAGAGCATGGACACAGAAGTTCGTCTCCTGACCGGAACCCTCGAGGCCGGAGCCGATCGCATACACCACCTCGCCACCGTGTGAGAGGCCGGCAAGCGTTCCAGGAAGCATCAATGGCTTCCGTACGACCGGCTCCCCGGGGTCGGCGAAGTCGATCACGTCCAGGTGGTCCTGGTGTTCCCAACTGCCCCAGATCCAGTCCGGGACGGGCGGGGTGTTGGTTGAACCCGGATCCGTTCCCGGCACGTACTTCGAGGTCCGGTGTCCGACATGGACCCGGGTGCCGCTGAGCCAGGACGGTGTCGAGGAGGCCCAATCGCCCCCCTCGCTCAGCCGGACTTCGGAGAGCCGACGCGGCTGCGTCGGATCCTGGAGATCCACCGCAAGATAGTGACGGGCCGGGGATCCCCACCAGAAGCCGGGCAGGATGCCGATCGGTCGGCCAACCGGGCCCATCGGGCGCACCCAGTCGCCCAACCCCCACCCTGGGGCGGTCCCGGACTCGGTCCAGACCATCAGGCCGGGGCGGATCCAGAGTGCCGAAAGCGACTCGCCGGTGAACAGATTGGTCTGGGACCAGACCGTTCGCGACCGCAGCTTGAATCCATCCCCGGCCACGTCGACAACCTGGAAGACCAGTTCGCCCGGAACACGGACATCGGACCACTGCGGTTCGACCACCCAATTGGTCACCCGGAACGGCGGCTCGAGGATCGGACGGACCACCGGGTTGGTGACCAGAATCTTCTCGGTCGACCACGTCTCGGGACGCCCTTGGAGGAGGACGAGTCGATTCCCACGAAGATCGGCCCCAAGGATCGGCAGGGGGTCGATCTCGAGGGCCGCGATCGGAACCTCGGTCGCGGTCGCCGAGGTCAGGGTCAGCAGCGCCGGACGGTCATTGCCCTGTCCGATCTGGATCAGTCGATCTCCGGTGAGGAAGACCCGGTCGACCCGACGCGAGAGCGGGAGTTCCGCACGGACCCGGGGCTGGTCGCGATCGACCGCATCGACGCTCAGGAGCTCCTGCGAGGACAGGGAGACGACCCGGGAGTCGATCCACGTCGCCCTTCGGGCCTGCATCGCGTGGTCGATCACCCCTCGGGCCTTGAGCTGGCCTTGGGCGAGGTCGAGGTCGATCAGCTGAACGCCCCGGAACCAGGATCCGGCCGGAGAGGTCCCGCGCTGGCCCTGCCACGGGACGAGGATCAGCCCGGCCTCCGGGAACACCTGGAAGGCCTTCTCATCGACATTGCCCTCGGTCCACGACCATCCCTCGCCCAGCACGACCTTGCTCAGGAGTGCCGGCTTGCCGGGATCGGCGACGTCGAACAACTGGACCGCGGTCCGGCTGCCATCGACCCCCAGCGTCAGCAGGCGGGTGTTGTTGGCCAGCGGCTGGAGGAAGGTGGAGTAGCCCGGGATCTCGAGTTCCCCCCGGATCTGCGGGCGGGCGGGATCGCTGAGGTCGACGATCCAGAGGGGGTCGACGACCCGGAAGGTGACGATGTACGCCCGGTCCCCGGCAAAGCGGGTGCCGAACAGGGACTCATTCTTCACGAGCGTGATCTGTCCGACCGGCGCACGGTTGGTGAGGGCGGACAGCGAAAACGTCTCAAGCACGGTCCGGGAAGGCGTCCACTCCCAGACGGGGCCCCCGCCGACTGCTGGATCACCGGGAACCAGCCGGCCTTCTCCGTCGACCTGTGAAACCACAGCAAGCGAGGCCTCCTCCGAACCGAAGACACCGATGTTGAACTTTTGGGATACCCGTCCCTCGGTGCGGAAATAGCCGGCGGGCCCTTGATCGAGCCGGCCTTTCCTCAGGTCGAAGAGGACCACGCCCCGATTGCCAGCCACCACCCACTCCGCGAGACGCTCCTCGGGACGGGGGATTCGGCTCCCTGTGGTGGCGACGAACAGGAACCGGTCGGTGGCCTGGACCGCCCCGGGAATCGTCCACAGGTCCACCTCGGAAGCCACGACGGGTTGGGCGGGGTCAGAGAGGTCCAGGGACGCCACGAAGGTATGGCATTCCCAGGTATCTAGAGCCTGGCCGGTTGTCGGGTCCTTGAGGGGGTTGATGGTGTCCTGAAGCCATTCGGAACTCACGACATGAAGGACGGAGCCGACGAGACGGGATTCCGCGATCTGGCCCCGGATCGGGAGGCGTCCTCGGAGGGTGGGTTTACCACCGTTGACTTCGACCAGCAGCACCTCGCTTCCCTGGCCGGCACAGCCTTGTTGTGCCAGCAGGGCGAGCCAGGCCGAGGGACTGGAGGCCCCGGGGAGCCGGTAGAGTTGTTCGCCCCAGACGGCGATGGGGAGGAAGCCTGTGATGCGGGGCTGGTCGAGATTGGACAGGTCGATGACCTGCAGGCCCCGCTGCGCGTTGAAGAAGTAGGCCGTCCGGCCATCGAGCTTCCAGATGTCGGACTCCACCACCGGCGTCGTACCGGCATCGAGCCCGGTCGACTCCCGGTTGGCTCCGCCATCGACGACCCCGAAGTTGGGTCCCACCGGGCCGACCACGGGACCTGCCCCGCTGCCGGCGGTCCGAGACGGCTTGAAGACGGAGGCTCCCTCAAAAAACAGCCTCGGAGCCGCAAGCTCGGTGTCGGCCTCGTCGCGGACCCGGATCAGCTCGGTGCCTTCGAGGGCGGGAAGACGGAACACGATCTCGGAAGCCGAGGCGGATGCGGTCCAGCGGACCTCACGGGGAGTCCATGTGCCACGAGCGATGCGCGATCGGGTCTCAAGGGTGATCCGACGCGACCCAGCAGGGACACCTACCACGACACTCAACCCCGAGTCGGAGGCCTGGATCGATCGGATCCGGGACACGGCCTCCGTCACGATCTGTGCCGAGACCCGATCCGCCGATGCCACGATGAGTAGAAGCGCTGCAAGGGTGAGGATGGCCCCGGAAGCACGGGCCACGAAACCTGCGGTGACCGGACATTTCGGGGTCGCGGTCCCGATGGGACACAGGGGATGGAGATTCACGGGATCGGAGGCCGGAGTGGATCCACGTCCAGCCTCTAGGTTTCTAGCCGAAAAAACGGCGATGGAAACGACGAAAACGGGTCTGGCCCCGCCGGCTGGAGAGTCCCCTTTCTGCGCCGTGATCCGGGAGGCCTTGCGGGATTCCTGTGACAACCGCACTCGCATTGGAGGGGTCCCGAGGCTCGGGTTTTCTCCCGACCGTGGAATCAGACTGGACGGCCCAGCTCCTCGGGAACATCGTCCAAAGACTCCCTTCGTCCCACCGGCCATGAAAACAGCACACGCCTCCCTCCGGCGCAGCCGTGCCGCCGGATTCACCCTCATCGAACTGCTCGTCGTGATTGCGATCATCGCGATCCTGGCCGGCATGCTGTTGCCGGCCCTTTCCAAGGCGAAGCTCAAGGCCACCGGGGCCGCCTGCCTCAGCAACCAGAAGCAGCTGGTGACCGGGTGGTTCATGTACTCGACCGACAACCGGGATGAACTGCTGCCGACCGCGGCTCCCGGGATGCAGCATCCCGGGGGTGGATACTGGGCGGGTCCCACCCCGGACATCATGCCGAACATGAGCACCACCGAGGCCCAGAACCGGGTCAAGCGGGGCTACGAGAACTCCATCATCTTCAAATACTGCAGCGCGGTCGGGGCGATCCACTGTCCGGGCGACCTGCGCACCCGCAGCCGCAAACCCGGCAAGGGGTGGGCGTTCGACAGCTACTCCAAGTGCGACGCGATGGGGAAATATTTCGATTCCAAGTGGAATGCCGTGGGGGGCTGGGAGGGCATCAAGCAATTCGGCAAGCACTCCGCGATCGCCGAGCCGTCCATGTCGATGGCCTTCATCGAGGAATCCGACCCCCGGAACTACAACCTCGGCACCTGGGTGATCAACGTGAGCACCCCGGGCTGGGTTGACCCCTTCGCAGTCTTCCACGGCGCGTTCAGCACCTTCGGCTTCGCCGACGCCCACTGCGAGGGCAAGCGCTGGACGGATCCAAAGACCATCAAGGCCGCAACCGATTCGGCCAATGGCAAGGAGAGCTTCTTCTGGTCCGGTGCCTCCGCCAAGAACCCTGACTTCGTCTGGGTCTGGAACCGCTTCAAGCACGAGGGGTGGAGGCCGCTGCCCGGGACCTGATCCCACAGCCACTTCCCCCTATTTTCCTGGCGAACCGGGTCCGGGCCCGGCCTTCGCATCTTCCTCGACAATCGCCCGCAGGATCTCGGGTGGGCCGAGGTCCCCGTTGCCGTCGAGGTCCAGCGAGGTCCAGTCGACCGAAGCCCCGAGCCAGAGTCGGACCTCGATCAAGCTCAGCTTCCCATCCCGATTCAGATCCCGCTTCCGGACGACGGCGTCCACACGACTCCGGTCGGAATCGGACATGTCTCCCTGGGATGGGGAGGACGGAGCCCCGCTTCCAGACACCTCGGCCTCCGAGGCGGGTGGAACGGGGGATGGAGTCCCGGCCTCGGACGAAGTGCCGGGCGGAGGTTCGGGGGAGGGCCCGGCAGCGGGACGCGGTTCCGCTGCGGACTCCGATTCTAGACGAGGTGCGGCACGCGCGCTGCGGATGCTGCCGGTCAGCTCCGCCTGCACCGATCCAGGATGCCGGGCCCTGAGCAGATCCAGGTATTCGTCCAGGCGCTCCGGTTGGTTGAGTCCGACCAGATCATGGGCGAACGCGAGCAGGAACAGTCCCTCGGCGTCGAGGTCCTCTGAAACCTGCTTGTCCGGGGCGAGGAGCTCCACCACACGCTCCGGCTGTCCTGCGAAGAACGCCAGTACGGCTCGTTCCCGGACCGGCAGCAACGCCAGCTTCTCCCCCAGCTCCTCAGGCAGGATCGTGTCCCGGACCCATCGGTCCTGGGGCACGGAAACCAAGGGGGTCCGGTCGGCGACGAGCAGCGCGGAAACCCCGCGGGATCCGCTGACGTCGAGTCCGATCCAGAGCCGGGCAGGATCCGCAACCATCGACAACACCGGTCCCCCGACCTGGAACCAGCCGACCCACCGCCGGGTGGGATGATGCATCAGCAGGACCCGTCCCCGGTTCGTGACGGTCCCATCACGCGTCGCCACCCACAGCCAGGGTCCATCGCGGTGCAACGCCGTCACGGCACCGGGGATGCGACTGGACGGGGTGACAGGATCCACCCGGTGCTTGAGCGCTATATTCTCCCGGGCCCGGCTGGCCCGATCCCGCATGCGATCCCGGATCTGGCCCAGCACCCGCTGACGGGCCGCCGCCTGGGCCGCACGGGTCGGCCTGAACCCGGGTGTGACCGGTGCACCCAGCGCTCCCGGAACCGTGACTGATACCGGTGCGAAGCGGTTCTCCACGATGTTGTCGGCCGGGTTGAGCCAGTGGAGCCCGGCGTCGCTGCCGATCCAGAATCCCCCGCCTCCGTCCCCCTCGATGCAGCGGAGCTGGAGGCGGTCGGTCCGAGGGTTGCCGTTGGCGAATTCCTTCGAGAGCGGGATCCAATGCTGGGCTTGGCGATGCCGGAAGCTCGCGAGGGATTCCGACACGGCACCCATCCATTCCTTCGAGGAGGTGAAATCCAGCCAGGGCTTCGGCTCCCGGGGATCCTCTGAGGAGGCCGACTCGCTGGCCCGGGCGAAGGTCTGGGCACCCGGAGGCAGGAACCAGAGCGTCCCGAACCGTCCGAGGGTGGCCACGGTCCCCTCGGATTCGGCGAAGCCCGCGACCTCCGACGTGACAAATCCCTGGGCTGGCCCGTAGGGCTGCGTCGCCCCCGTCTCGAAATCGATCGAGGCGATCCCGCCGTCGAGACCCAGCCACAACCGCTTCGCATCCGCCATCAGGGCATTGACCGCGTGGGGCTCCACCGGACCCCGTACGGGCTCGAACCGCCCGAGGGGCTCGACGTAGGACCACAGTCGCCCCCGCCCCTTGTTCAGGTTGGTATCCCCCCACGATCGGATCGAGGCCCAGACCCGGCCCCGCGCCGCGGCCAGTTCCTCGACGGCGGCCACAGGATAGACGGCCGGCGGAAGGGCCGGGATCAGGCGTGGTCGAAGCTGCGGGATCCATTCCAGCCGTCTCAGCACAAGGCAGTCGGGCGGGACGGCATTCGTCTCGGCCCGCAATGACACCGGCACCGCATACAGGATCCAGAACAGGACCCACACCCTCCCCGTGATCGCCCAACCCCGTGACACACGGCAACGATGGGGACCCGGACCGCGATCACAAGGCCCTTCCGGGGCCGTGCCGGATCCAACGAAACCGAGGAGACACCCCTTCAACCCGCCACCCGAGGCCGCGCGTCCAGCACCGGTGGGACCCGATCGCGTCGCAACGCCTTCTGCAGGGCGAGAAACTCGGCCGCATTCTCCGAGGTCAGCATGCCAACCAGCCGATCTTCCTCGACGACCAGTGCTGCCGGGAGCCCGGACTCCTCCAAACGGACCATCGCCGTCTCGAGCCCCTCGCCCGGATCCAGCACCGCCGCATCCCGACGGACCACCTTCTCCACCAGGGTCGACTCGCCCCCCTGCCGCAATCCCTCGAACAGCTCGGTCCGGGTGACCACACCGACAATCCGTCCCTCCCCGGACATCACTGGAAACTCGGTCTGGGAATCCTCAATCAGCCACCCGGCCACCTTTGACAGGGGATCCTCCGGGGCGACGACCCTGAAGCGTCGCAGCATCACGCGTCGGACGGTCGCATCCCCGATCGCCGCACGCATCTCCATCGAGATCGCCTCGCCACGGGCCTCCATCCAGACGAACACGCCGATGATGCCGAGCATCGGACTGGAGGCCACAAATGCGGCACCGATGAAGAGGACCGCCATCACCCTCCCCACGGAGGCGGAGATCCGGGTGGCGCGGATCGGATCGATCCAGAGCGCCAGCAGCGCCCGCAGGACACGACCGCCATCCATCGGGAAAGCCGGAAGCAGGTTGAAGGCGACCAGTCCGGCGTTGATCAGGAGGAGCCTTGGAAAGAATCCGGCCGACTCGAGCTCCCGAATGGATCCGGGCATCTCGTCGGAGAGATGGAGTCCCAGTCCCAGTCCCGCGGCGATCACGACATTCACCAGCGGACCCGCCACCGCGATCACGAGCTGCTGGAGCGGCGCCTCCGGAATCCGATCGAGACGGGCCACCCCACCCATTGGGAGCAGGGTGATGTCGCGCGTCACCACCCCGTAGCGACGCGCAGCCATGGCGTGGCCGTACTCGTGCAGGAGGACGCAGAGGAACACGCCGAGGAACATGGAGACACCCGGAAGCGCCGACGCCCATCGGCCGGTCTCGATGCGGGAACCGAGTCCCACCAGCACGAGGAACACGAGGAACGTGTAATGGAGGTACACGTCGACTCCCCAAAGTCGCCCGAGCTTGAGGGACCACTTCATTGCAGACCCATCGGTAGCCTCCAGACGACTCCCGTCAATGCGGGTCTCCTCCGACGCGGGGCTGGCCGCCCGTCACAGCTCCGTGGCGGCCACCCGTCGGAGACCCATCCGGAGCGGGACCGCACCCGACAACAGACTGATCGCGAGGAAGGCTGTCCCGGAGGCCAGGGCGTGGTACGGCCTGAATTCCCCGACCGACTCGGGCCGCCACCCCCAGGGACTTCCCAGCGCGAGAAGGACCACCGAGCCCACGATGTACAGGAAGCTGAGGACGAGGCAGAACGTGCCCCCGAAGCCGCTCACGATCTTGGCCGGGTTTGTCTCCCGGAAGTTCGGGTACAGGGCTCCCAAACCCACCGCGATGGCGTTGAGGGTGAAGGTCATAACGACGATCACCGCGGCGAAGAATAGCGTGTGGGCCGCGTCCAGTCCCAGCATCGAACAGGACAGCAGGATGAGCCCCAGCGTGACCCCGAGGGTCGTCCAGCTGGTCAGCCAGAACTTGAGGCGGACAAGGCTCACGAGTCCGATCGGGGCCAGTCCCACCACCCAGACCCTCTTTCCCTCGAGCGAGAACTGCGGGAAGACGAACCGTGTCGTCAGCGTCGCGAGGTTCAGCGAACACGCACCAAGGTTCAGATAGCTGACCAGGGAGATCCAGAACGGCGAGTCGAGCTGTCGGGTGAAGTGGCGGAGATTGACGATGTAGACGGTCAGGAGCCCGAACAGCATGAAGGCCTGGCCCCACTGGGTGGTGTCCCGCCAGAAGACCCGGAAATCCTTCACGATGAGGGCCCGGACGTCGGGCGCCAGGATTCCCCGCCACGCCAGCAGCGTCTCGAGCAGGACCGGCCGGGACAGGCGGGCGATCGGGTCCGACGACCGTCGCTGACGTTCCTCGCGACGGCGGAACCAGTCCCAGCGTGCCAGGAGGCTGCCCCGACTGTGGACGACGCTCGAGGCCTCGTAGAAAGCATCCCCCAGCCACAGGACCGCGATCATCCCGAAGAACAGCACGTGGCTGAGGAGCACACAGAAGAAGAACAGGGCCGCCCGGACCACCCCCTCACCCCAGTTCTGCACGCTGGAGCTCAGCCAGTAGCTGGGCAGCAGCGGAAACTGGGCGAACCGGGTGTTGTCGAGGAGACGGTCAATGACGTTCAGCACCCGTGCCGTCTCGAGACTCTCCTCCGTCACCATCGTCGGACGGAACCGGAGGACGAGGACCGCCACGAGGAGCGAGACGCCGAGGACCAGTGCGACCTGGAAGGTCCGTCGATCCATGAACCGCGCCACCTGGACGGCCAGCCAGCAGCCGAGGATTCCGGGAAGCCCGATGAATAGGCCGATCATCAGCAGCACCATCGGGTAGAAGTGCCACGCCACCTGGTGGACCAGTCCGTATGCGACCAGCAGCGGGGCGATCAGGAACAGGAAGGCCCACGACGCGATCACGGTCGATTCCGCCAGCTTCCACTGGAACACCACCCGCCGCGGGACCGGGAGCGTCAGGAGGAACGCCGTCTCCCGGTTCCGGAACAGGTTTGTGTAGGAGACGATCAGGTTGGAGATCAGGAGCAGACCGAAGAGGCAGGCGAAGAGCAGGAACAGGAGCCTCTCGACCAGCAGCCCACCGAGTCCGGGGAACCGTCCGATGAACCGCAACCCCCCGTAGAACAGCGCGAAGGCCAGCACGGCGTACCCGGACAGGAACGCCGTGATCAACGCCAGCAGAAGCCACGACTGGTCCCGCAGCGAGACCACCCTCCGGCACATCGACCGGACCGCCGTCCCCACCAGCAGCCGCAATGGGGACGGGAAGGTCCCCGTCATGGCACTCCCCCCGTGGGCGCCATAGCCGTACCCGCACCCGGAGGGTCCAACGGACGGGTGAGCGCCAGAAACGCCTGCTCGAGGGCGCCGTCCACCCCTGCACGTCGCCGCAGCTCCTCCGGCGTTCCAACGGCCATCAGCCGCCCTTGATGGATGATCCCGACCCGGTCCGCCATCTCCTCGGCCACCTCGATCTGATGGGTGCTGAGAAAGATCGTCATCCCCTGCCGGGACCGTTCCCGGAGGAGATCCTTCACAATCCGGGCATGATGGGGATCGAGGCCGACCATCGGCTCATCGATCACAAACGCCTCGGGACGGTGGAGCAGGGCACTTGCGATCGCCACCCGCTGGCGGGTGCCATGGCTGAGGCCTTCGATCGGCTTATGGAGCCACGGCTCGAGGCTGAACCGCGGGATCAGCTCCTCCGCCTCCGTCCGGATCCGGTCTTCCGGCATACGGAACAGCTGGCCTGTGAACCGGATGAACTCCCACGGGGTGAGCTTGTCGTACAGGAACGGGAAGTCAGGAACGTAGCTGAGCCGGGCCCGGGCCTCGAGCGGTTGGGACTGGAGATCGAACCCCGCCACCCGTGCGGATCCGGAGGTCGGCCGGATCAGACCCACCATCATCTTGATCGTCGTGGTCTTTCCCGCGGCGTTGGGCCCCAGGACACAGAAGAACTCCCCGCGCGGAACGGTCAGCGTGATCCCGTCCACCGCACGGACATCCCCGAAATGCTTCACCAGGTCTTCGAGCTCGATCATGGAAGAAGGATCACTGGCCGCAGGCTGGCGGCACGGATTCGTTGGCGAGGAGAATCCCCTCGGGCAGACGGACCTCGAGGATTTCCCCGGCCCGGCTCAGCTGCGCCACCACCGTGTAGGTGTCGAGGAGCGTCACCTCGACCCGGTAGGTCCGCACCCGGTTCCGTCCGAGACGGAGCCAGTCGTTGCGCGCGGTCCATCGGATCCGGGGAGCCATGCCCACGCCACCCATCCGCTCGACCTCCGAGAGCACCGGAAGGGGCACCAGCGCGGCAGAGGCCCCCATGAGGCCCATCAGGGCCCTGACATCCCGGACCGTATAGTCCTGCTCGACCGTGTTGCCACCCTCCTCATGGCGGATCCGGACGGAATTCCCACCCGATTTGGCAGAGATTTCCCAGATCGCGGGACGCTGGTAGATGCGCACCGAGATCGTCTGCCAGATGTGGTGGGTGTCGAGCTCCACATGGGTCATGACGCGGAGTCGTCCCAGAGGTCCATCAGCGTCGGTGCGGAGATTGAGATCGAGGTCCAGGCTGTACCCGATGGCGTCCACCAGACCCTCCGGGACGGAAGGGTCCTCGCCACCGGCAGGACGCGACTCCAGGACGGTGGGGATCCAGCGGAGGGTCCCGAGAAGCGAACCGCGTTGGAGGATCTGCAGGGCCGAGGGATCAGGGGCGTTGAGGAGCCGGTCGACCACCGTCTCCAGGGGCACTTCCGAGAGCGTTTCCCGGCCGCGTCCGAACTCGGCGCGCCAGAGAAGCACGTTCATCGTGCCCCAGAACAGGGCGATGCCGAGCATGAGACCACGGGAAACCACGGGGGAGGGTACCGGTCAATGCCCCGGTCTCAACCCCCAACCTCATCCCGGGCCGACGACGCCACGATCAGGGAAGCTTCAGGGCCGTGCCAACCTTGAGCCGGTTCGGGTTGATCCCAGGATTCGCGGCCATGAGGGCCTTCACCGTGATCCCGTATTTCCGGGCGATGATCGACGGGGTCTCGCCGGGACGCACCGCATGGGATCGGCCGGAGGCGGGACGCGGCCGCTCTGCGGAACCCATGGTCGCCGAACGGTTGGTGGTGCCCCCGCCGGGCCCTGGTTCCACGGAACCGCCGGGAGTCGTCGCACCCACCCGGGACACCGTGCCGGGATCCGTCGTCACCGACCGCACCGGAGCAACAACGCCCGATCCCGCCTGGGCAATCTGGTTCGTCGTAGCCCTCCCGAGGAGCTCCGTCCGGAGCTGTTGGATCGTCCCCTCCTTCTCGGTGATCTGACGTCGGAGGTTCTCGATCTCGAGGTCGTTCTGCTGCCGGCTGAGCTCGCGGCTGAACTTGATTGCCATCTGCATCTCGCAGTTCCGGAGGTTGTCGCCCGCCGAGATGTCCGGCCGCTGACCGCGACGCTCCATCAGCTGGACGTAGCGGTGGTAGTGGTAGGCGGCGTCGATGAATTCGAGCTGCCCGTAGTAGAGGTCACCCAGGGCGAGGTGTGCCGAGGCGTTTGACGGGTTCGCCAGCACGGCCTGCTCGAAGCTGACGATGGCCTTCTCCTTCTGGCCTTGGATCGCAAAGTTCTGCCCCTCGACGAAACTGCTCTCCCGCTGCTCCGACCCAGGTCCTCCGCCGAGCCGGTCACATCCGGTCAGCCATACCAATCCGGATGCGGCCACCAGACCACACCCCCACTGCATCCAGGAACCTCCCATGCGCGGAAGGCTAGGGAGGGGAGGTCGGGATGAAAACGGAGAAAAGAGGCACCGGACGGAGAGGTCGTTCGCTGCGCCTGCACATTCGGGAGTTTCCGGTTGCCGCGGGAGGTCTGGCTCCCACCCTGCCGCCGTGGTCAACGCCTCCTCACCCAGACTCCCCCGGGGGGATGCCCGTGCGAACGGATTCACCCTGATCGAGCTCCTCGTGGTGATCGCCATCATCGGGATCCTCGCCAGCATGATGCTCCCGTCGCTCTCCGGCGCGAAGCAGCGGGCCAATCTGATCCGGTGCGTCAACAACCTCCGCCAGATCGGGATCGGCATCCAGATGTATGCGGATGACCACCGGGACCGATACCCGCCCGCCGCCGTTCCCCAGCTCGATCCGAACACCGGGACGCTCCTGGACCCGGGTCCGCGGCCCACGCTCGCCGCCCTGGGTGGAAGGGACCCCCTGAACCCGGGCTGTTTCCCGAACGCCCGCTCCCGTCCGCTCTGGCCCTACATCAAGCCCTCGGAACTCTTCCGCTGCACGGAGGACCGGGGCCAGCCCAGCCTCCCTTGTTCCTCCGACTGCGCCCCGTCCTTCACTCCGTCGAACTACCGCGTGATCGGCAACAGCTACCAGTACAACGGTGGCCAGCTCACGGTTCTCAGCGGGGGTGGGTTCCTCGAATTCGACAACGCCCCGACCGTGCCGGAGACCCTCGCGGGTCGACCCGAGGGTTGGATCCCGGAACCGACCCGGTTCATCGTGACCTATGAGCCCGCGGCGCGGCTCTATGGATGCCCGGCGACCGGTCCACGCTGGTTCCAATGGCACCGGAGCGCCGCCGGTCCGGTCGAGTTCGTCGACCCGCGCAATGCGCCCGCCCGGTTCGTCTCCCCCATCGGTTTCGCCGACGGACACGTCCAGCAGCACAACTTCACACGCGCCCTGACGGTCGATCCCCTACACCCCTATGAGGCGACCCCGGAGTGGATGTGGTACAAGGGGCGACGGCGGTAGAGGCGTGGAACAGGGTATGCGGGGAAAGTTGACCTCGCGCGAGGGGCGGACGGTGGGTTCACTGGTTTCATGCACCTGCACCCACGGATCCTCACCGGACTCGGCCTCGCGGTTTTGAGGATTGCCCTCCCACTCGAGGCTGCCGAATTCACCGCGAAGGACCGTCAACCGACCCCGGAGGAGCTGAAGGGGCTGCCCGCGGTTGCCTCCCCGGAAAAGGCGGCAGCCCTGAAAAAGGACGTCCAGTTTCCGGCTGGGTTCGACGTCTCCATCTTCGCCACGCCACCCGCCGTCAACTATCCGGTCTTCGTCGGGGCATCTCCCGACGGCGCCCTCTACGTCTCCAGCGATGGCAATGGGTCGCTGGACCGTAAACCCCATCTCGGTCGGGTGCTGAGGGTCCGCGACACCAACGGCGATGGACAGGCCGACGAGGTGCGGGCGTTCGTTCCGGATGTCGATTCCCCCCGCGGCCTGGTCTGGGACCATGACCGCCTCTATCTTCTCCACCCGCCTGATCTCAGCGTGTTCATCGACTCGGACGGCGATGGTGTCGCGGAGGACAGGAAGACCCTCATCTCGGGATTGGCCTTCACTTTCAAGGATCGTCCCGCCGACCACTCCTCGAACGGAATCGAGCTGGGCATCGACGGATGGATCTACGCCGCGATCGGTGACTTCGGGTTCATGGAGGCGACCGGCACCGATGGCCGCAAGCTCCAGCTGCGCGGGGGCGGTGTGCTCAGGGTGCGGCCGGATGGATCGGAGATGGAACTCTTCGCAGACGGCACCCGGAACATCCTCGAGGTGGCCGTGAGCCCTCTGCTGGACGGATTCTCACGGGACAACACGAACGACGGCGGAGGTTGGGACATCCGCCTGCACCACTTCAGCGGCTACACCCAGCATGGATACCCGCGGCTCTTCAAGAATTTCCCCGATGAGATCCTCCAGCCCCTCGCGGACTACGGTGGCGGATCCGGCTGCGGCGCGGCCTGGATCGATGAACCCGGCTTCCCGGCTGTCTGGAACAACGCCCCGTTCACGGCCGACTGGGGAACGGAATGGATCTACCACCACGGCCTGACCGAGAAGGGCGGGACCTTCGTCGCGACCCAGGAACCCTTCGCGAAGCTCCCCCGGGTCACCGACCTCGACGTCGATGCGATGTCCACCCTGTATGCGGCAAGCTGGAAAGGGGCCTCGTTCACCTGGGTCGGACCCGAGGTGGGATTCATCGTCCGAGCCCGGCCCTCCGGATACACGCCGGAGCCACTCCCGGACTTCGGGAGGCTATCCGACGCCGACCTGGTCCTCGGCCTCGAATCCCCAAGCCATCGGCGCCGTCTCGAGGCCCAGCGGGCGCTCCTGCGTCGTCCATCGCCGCCTACGCCCCGGACCACCGTGACCGCAAACCTGCTTCAGGGGCTCGCAGCCGATGCCTCCAAGCCGCTCGCCTCTCGAGTGGCGGCGGTCTTCACGTTGAAGCAGTGGCTGGGGGTCCGTGCGACGCCGGCCCTGCTGCAGTGGATCCGCGACGATTCGATCGCCCCCTGGGCCATCCGTGCCCTGACGGATCGGACCGGGGAACTTGCCGGAATCCCCACGACGGCATTGGTCGGAGCCCTCGGCTCGCCCCGGGAACGGACCCGTCGTGAGGCCGCAATCGCCCTCGGACGGCTGGGTGATCCCACCGCAGCCCGATCCCTGACCGCAGTTCTTTCCGATGCCGACCCGGTTGTCGCCCAGGCCACCGTCCAAGCCCTCAAGACCCTGAAGGCGGGTGAGGCGTGTCTTGCGGTGGTGGACAACCCGGAGGCGCCGAAGAGCCGTCGTGAGGGTGCCCTCCGGGTGCTGCAGTCGCTGCATTCCCCGGAGATCGTGTCCGCTCTGGTCGACCGACTTGGACGGGAGACCGATCCCGAGCGTCGTGCCGGTCTGCTAACGGCCCTGTGTCGCCTCCATTTCAGGGAAGGGGTCTGGAAGGGAGACTCCTGGGGGACCCGTCCCGACACGAGGGGACCCTTCTATCAGCCCGAGGCCTGGAGCGAGACGCCTCGGATTGCCGGGACTCTCCAGCAGGTTCTCCGACAGACGGACCCGAAGGAAGCGGCGTTCCTGGGTCGTGAATTCGCCCGCCATCGGATTCCCGCCGCGGAGGCGCTCGACACGCTGATCGCACGTGCCGCGACCGAACCCAGCCTCGCACCCGCCCTCGCCGCCCAGCTCGCCGACGCCGAGCAGCTGCCGCCGTCAGCGGTGCCCCTGCTGGTGCGCCTGGTGGGCGCCCCGGAGACTGCCGATGCCGCACGCGCCCAGGGACTCATCGCCCTCACGAAATCGCCCTCGAGGGAGGCCTGGCAGGCGGTCCTGAGCAGCCATGCGCGGGTCCAGCAGACCCGGACGGAGAACAACCTTGCCGAGAAGGCGAAGAACGCCGTGGCCAACGCCACGGTCCTCGACCAGGTCCACGAGGTGTTCGAGACCCAGGCCGCCAAGGCGGACGGACCGGCATCGCTCCTCGCCGAGGGCCTCCTGCTGCGGATGGCCTCGCAGAAGACCGGTTCCCCGGAGGCCCGCGCGGCTGCGTCCAGGTCCGTGGACGAGGGATGGTCGAAACCCTCCCGCCGGATCCAGATCCTGAAGGCCGCCGCCCAGGTCCGCGATGCCAGCCGCGCCGGTCAGTTCGTCGCTGCGCTCGCCGACCCCGACCCCCAGGTGGCCAATGCCGCCAAGGACACGATCCAGCGCCTGAAGATCGATCCCGAGAAATTCCGGGCAGAGGCCCAGTCGCCCAAGGTCGCAGACCTCAGCGTCGGTGATGTCATCGAGGCGGTGAGCAGCGGATCGGGCGATGCCACCCGCGGCGAACAGCTGTTCACCCAGGTCGGGTGCAACGGCTGCCACACGGTCCGCAAGGAGGACGCATTGAAAGGTCCCTTCCTGGGGAGCATCGCCAAGACCTACCGGAGACCCGCTCTGGCCGAGGCGATCCTGATCCCGAACAAGACCCTGGCCCAGGGATTTGTCGCCAACCACTTCGAGTTGAAGGATGGATCCGAACTCGACGGTTTCGTCGTCCGCGAGGCGGCGGACGCCGTGACGGTCCGGACCATCACGGCCCAAGAGCAGGTCATCCCGGTCACATCGATCACCCGTCGTGAGAAGCAGCAGAAGTCGCTGATGCCCGAAGGGCTCGTCTCCGGCCTCACCGTCCGGGAACTGTCCTCATTGATCGACTACCTGGAGGCGCTATCGAGACAGCCGTGACGGTGTGGATCCTGCGGATGGGCCACTGATCCGGGACCGGCTTATGCGGGCCCCACGAGCCACCACACACCAACGCCCACGGCCGAGGCCGCCAACAACCGGAGCAGGTTCCGGTAGTGGAAGCCCTCGTGTCCCAGGCACCGGGATCCCCAGGCGATCAGCACGGTGAACGTCATCATCCCAAGAACGGTCCCGGCGGCAAAGGCGAGCAGGTAGGTGACCGCGGACGAGGCGGTCGGCAGGGCCAACGCCGGGAGGACTCCGAGAAAATGGGAACTTCCAGCGAGGCCGTGGAGCGTGCCGATCCCCATGGCAGCGTGCGGGTGTCCTTGTCGCGCGGAATCATGGTCTCCATGCGAATGGGAGTGCACATGCAGGTGGGCATGGGTCTCGCCGTCATGGGTATGGTGATGGGAGTGGATGTGGAGTCGGGCGGCCTGCCGAAACCCCCAGAGCCCGATTCCGACCAGCATCGCCCCCACCAGACGTTCACTCCATCCCGAGATCGCCTCCATCGGCAGCGTCTCGCGAAGTCCCAGGGCTGCCAGTCCCACAAGGGCCACACCCGCGGAATGCCCCAGCCCCCAGCGCAACCCAATCTTCCACCCCCCGGCATGGGACCGGGCCACCAGCGGCGCCACTGCCGCCAGATGATCCGGTCCAGACCAGACGTGGAGAAACCCCGCGCCCAGGCCGAGGATCGGAATCAACATGAACTGAGGATGGGGGCCGAGGTCACCCGGGGCAATCGTCGGCTTGATCCACCCAAGGCTGATTTTCGACACCGGGATTCAGAAATCCCGATCCATCAGGACCCTCATCATCTGAGGCCGGTCGAATCCGGGGACACGGTCCCGATCCAGGCGGACGGCGGACACGAAACCGACACCGTTGGGGACTGGAACAGCACCGGAACCCGGGGCGAGACAGGCCTGATGGGGGTCGGTGAGGTCCGTCATGGGGCTAACGACCCGGCATCGATCCTCCCAGGTTAGCCTTTTTTGCCATGACGGAACACGAGGAGGTTCCCTGCCAGGGCTCTCGTGTGTTCATCGGCGGCCGGGTTTCCGGAGAGGCCCCTCAGCTGATCCGTTTCCTCCCCGAGCAGCCGATAGCCCCGGGCCGCCATGAGATCGATCCAGTACTCGGGCGGCTGTTCGTTGAAATGGCCATCCCCCCCCTGGCCTTTCGGTGCGGCACTCATCACCACGAGGTCGGAATGACGCGTCAGGGTGTCTAGGAACGTTCCCGCCTTCTCTGGACGCAGATGCTCGGCCACCTCGAACGACCAGACGAGATCGAACCGCCTGCCGAGATCGAGGGGGATCTCAAGGTCATGTCGTCGGACACGTGCCGCGTTGGGGTTCCTCGAGATGGCGAGGGCCGACCCCTCGACACCCATCGCATCGAGGCCTCTCTCGACAAAAAACGCCAGGGAACCGCCTGTGCCGCATCCAACATCCAGGACGGATCCCGGATGGAACCGTGCCAGGACCGTCTCCAGCACGGCAACGGGACGCAGGGAGCACATCCCCATCTCCCATTCCTCGACGAAGATGCTGTTGCCTCGGGCACGAAGCATGTGCCGCCGGAGCTTCGCCCATTGAAGAGTGCCGAAGAGCCACAACCCCGTGGCAACCAACTCCATCCGCGGATGATTCAAGAGTGCGCTTTTGGCAGCTCCCTTCAGACTCATCGCCGCAGCCTGTTGCTTCGA
Organism: Verrucomicrobiales bacterium; assembly: GCA_005801385.1. GTDB lineage: Bacteria > Verrucomicrobiota > Verrucomicrobiia > Limisphaerales > UBA9464 > UBA9464. The sequence continues at coordinate 19,233 of SYEM01000323.1, forward strand.
AGAAGCCCCGTAAACTGGATTCTTGATGGGGACTCGCAGCGGCCCAATCCGGGATGAATCGGTGTCCGACAGGGAGCCCGTTCACCCAAGCGGAGACCCTCAGGTGTCCATGGCGCCGATCTGATGGTTCGCCTTGCGGAGCTTCGCCGAGAGCAGAAGGGCCAGGTTCCTCAGGAGGAGAATCTGGATCTCCGGGTGAATGGTTCCAAGCCGGTCAAAGTCCTCCCGGGTGAGCAGATCGCAGTCGACGTCCGTTTCAGCGGTCACCATGGCGGAACGGGGCGACTGGTCGAGCAATGCCATCTCTCCAAAGACCATCCCGGGGCCGAAGGATCCAAGGCGACGAGGGTGTTCCCCTTGGATCGGCAGAGAGATCACGACCTGTCCCCTCACCAGCAGGAACAGCTCACCGGTTCGGAACGATCGCCTCCGGAGAAGTTCCCTCACCCTTGTCTGTTGCTCTGCGGTGAGACCCGCCAACAGTGGGAAATCGCATAGCTCCGCCCCAACCTCGGCCTTCCCGGAAGGGTGCTCACGCATCAGCACCAGATCCTCACACCACTCCAGAGCACGATCGAGATCCTCAACCGAATGGAACAGGCGCTCGAATCGATCGGGCATCCGCCCCTTCATGACCCGCCGAAGATGCGGGAACCGGGCGACATGCGTGAAGACCACCGGGTGACCGATCGAATCGAGGCAGAGGACCAGATCGTGCAGAAGTCTGCAGGCACACTCGTTGATGCCGACGACATGCTTGAGGTCGAGGATGGATGCCTCGCCGTGGGAGGAATCCCTCACCAGATGCCCAACCACGACCTCCACGGACGAGAAGGTGAGGTGTCCCTGGAGCTGGTAGACACGGATCCCTCGGGCGTGTCGCTCCAGGATCTCCAGCTCAGGCTCCGATCGGGCACGGCTCGAGGTGACGTCGAGGGCGGTGAAGCTGAGGCGGATCACCGAACGGACCTCGTGGGGGTTGTTGAACAGATGAAGATCGAAATCGCGGGAGAGGTCATCGCAGACCGCAAGTCCCCGGCCGCTGTTTCCCCGGAGGTCGAGCCTGGGCGAGAAGACCCCGATCCCAAGTTGTCCGGGCAGCACGGCAATGACCCCGCCGGCGACCCCGCTCTTGGCCGGCATCCCAACCCGGTAGAGCCATTCCCCGGCATAGTCATACATGCCACAGGAACCCATGACGCCCAGGACGCTTTCGACATATTCCCCCCGAATGGCCCTTCTGTGGGTGAGCGGGTTGATCCCTCGGTTCGCAAGGGTGGCCGCCATCACGGCGAGATGCCGGCAGGTGACCGAGACCGAGCATTGTCGGAAATACTGGTCCACCACGGGATCGGGATCCTCGGACAGAATCCCGAAGTTCCGGAGCATGTGTCCGATGGCCCGGTTTCGGTGTCCCGTCTCGGACTCGGATCTGTAGACCGTCTGATCCATCACGAGGGCTTCCCCCGCAAAGGCCGACAACATCTCGAGGACCCGGTTCCAGCGGATTCCAGGATTCTTGCCAGCCACGAGCCCAGCCGAGGCGATCGCACCGGCGTTGATCATCGGGTTCCTCGGCCTCCCGGTCACGGGTTCGAGACTGATCGCGTTGAATGCATCACCCGTCGGCTCGACGCCCACTTTGCTGAGAACCTCACCACGGCTGTTGTCCTCAAGGGCCAGTACGTAGACAAAAGGCTTGGAGATCGACTGGATGGTGAAGGCCTGTCGGGTATCCCCAGCCTCGTAGACCTGGCCACCGGCGGTGACCAGACAGATCCCGAACCATTCTGGATCCGCCTTGGCCAACTCGGGGATGTAGGTGGCCACCTCCCCATCCTAGACCGCCCGGTGCCGGGCATGCAGGTCGTTGAGATAGGTCTGGAGCGGTGAGATGACAGGCGAGGGGGTGTTCATCGGATCAGGGGATCGAGACTTCGCCGAGGCCACCCTGGAAACTTGCCATAGAATCGTGCGCGGGCCGAGCCCCGGACCGGGTTTCCAGAGGCAGCCTCGATCGGCGTGGATCCAGTTCAGGGGTGTCGGAAAGGTCGGTGGAGCAGGCCAACAAAGAAAAAGGCAGGCCCTGGGCCTGCCTTGGATCAATTGCGTTGGAATTCCAACACTGGGCAAAGTTACGCGGACTTGGCCGCACCCTCGGCGGGAGACCGACGTCCCCGCTTCTCGGTCCTTGCCGACTCCTTGGCCGCCTCTGCGGTCGGGGCCGTCGGCGCCTCAGGCTGGGGAGTGGTGCTCTTGACCGCGATCTTCAGGCTGCAGCGAACCTCGGGATGGAGCCGGAGCTCCACTTCGTGATCCCCAGTCGCGTGGATCGGCTTCTCAAGGTGGATCTTCCGCTTGTCGAGGGCCACGTCGAGCTGGGTCTTGAGGGCATCAGCCACGGAGCCGGACGTGATCGAGCCGAACATCTTGCCATCGTCGCCCGTCTTGACGAGGAGGGTGAGCGTGACCTTGTTCAGACTCTTGGCCAGCTCGGTCATCGAGTTGAGCTCGTGGGCTTCCCGCTCCGCGCGACGACGCTGAAGGTTCTCGATCCACTTCCGGTTGCCGTGGGTGACGGGGACGGCGAGGCCGCCCGGGATCAGAAAATTGCGGGCGTAGCCAGAGGTGACACTGACGTGGTCCGACTCGGCGCCCAGGCCGACCACGTTCTTGATGAGGATGACTTCGGTTTTCGACATACGATGACTGGTTCAGGTGGGAAGAGATTCAGAATGGGACATCGTCCTCCTCGGGAGGCGGTCCATCGGAAGTGGGAGGCTCGGCGGGACCCGCGGGACGGGACGGGGGCCGGCTCGGCGCTGCCGCACCCTGGGTCCCCTCGGCACGACCGCCGATGAATTGGAAGTTCTCCATGACCACCTTGAGCGCGCTGCGCTTCTGGCCGGTCTGCTTGTCGTCCCACTGGTCGAGCCGGAGGCGGCCCTCGACGAACAAGGGATTCCCCTTCCGGAGATACTGACCGATCAGCTCGGCCTGTTTGCCCCAGGCATCGACGTCCAGAAATGTGACCTCCTCCTTGGTCTCGCCGGTTTCCGATTTGTAGGATCGGTTCACAGCGAGACCCAGGCGGGCGACAGCGGTCCCCTTCGGAGTGTACCGCAGCTCAGGGTCCCGGGTCAGATTACCCAGTAGAATCACCTTGTTGTAGCTGGCCATGGGTGGGGGTGCGGAAGAACCCGCATCAAGTTCAGGCTTCGACGGGAGCCGCGACAAACTTCGAGGCAGCCCCGAACTGGACGCGGTAGACCTCCGGAACATGGACGAACTTGCTCTGGAGCGCCGTCATGACCGTCGGTGTGGCCTCGAACACGACGTTCACGAAATGTCCGCCAGTCACCTTCTTGTCGGTGACCCGGGCAAACGCCTTCTTGTCCATCTTCTGGACGGTTTCGACCTTGGCGCCCGACCCGGCGAGGAGGCTCTTGACCTTCTCCACCACGTCGTTCAGGCCCTCCTCCCGGCCGGCGAGATCGAGGATGAACAGACCTTCGTAACGTTTCACTGCAATTTCCTTTCTCGGTTCGTGGAATCTTTCGGGGAGATCGACCCGGAACCGTTGTAGCGGTTCATGGCCTGCATCACCCCATCGACCAACCAGCATTCCACCTGCCGGAAGGCCCTTGTCAGAACTTCGTTTAGCACAGGCTGTTCGACATCGGAGACGTCGCCCAGCACATAGTCCGCAATATTACGCCGATCCTGCCTCGGTCGCGCAATCCCTACTTTTAGTCGGGGATAGTCACGCGTGCCCAGCACCTGTTCGATCGATTCAAGACCATGATGGCCACCGGGGCTTCCCCCAGGACGCAGTCGCAGGAATCCCAGCGGCAGGTCGGCATCGTCGACCAGGACCAGGATGTGGACCGGTGGCACCTTGAAGAAGGAGCCGAGCCGGGCCACGGCTTGGCCGCTGGCGTTCATGAATGTCTGCGGCTTGCAGAGGGTCACTCTGCGTCCCGCGACTCGACATTCGGCGATTTCGGAAAAGAACTTGGACTCCATCCGCCACGATCCCCGCCAGCCTTCGGCCAACCGGTCCGCCAACATGAAGCCGGCGTTGTGACGTGTGTTCCGGTATTCGGGACCTGGATTCCCCAACCCCACGATGAGCGAATGATCCTGCATCGCGGGCACAAAGGACTCGGCACCCCGTCAGGGGTCCCGAGACGAGACAACTACTTCTTCTTGTCAGCAGCCGGCTCTTCCTTCTTCTCCTTGATCATCTCAGGCTGCTTCGCAGCCTCACCTGCGGCAGGAGCCGCAGCGGTTTCGGCTGCCGCCTCGGTCACCGGCGCCGCCACCGCAAGAACAGGGATCTTCTTGTCACCCAGGAGCTCGACACCGGGTGGCGCAACGATTTCACCGATATGGAGCGTCTCGCCCACCTTCAGGTTGGTGACATCGACATTGATCTGCTCAGGGAGATCCTTCGGGAGGCAGCGGACACGAATCCGGAACCGCACGTGCTCCAGGGTGCCACCCCCATTCTTCACACCATCCGGGACGCCCACAGCCTCGACGGGAACTTCGATCGACACCTTCTCGTCGGCCTTCACCTCGTGAAGATCCAGGTGGAGCACCTTCCCGGAGAGCGGATGATGCTGAACATCCTGGACCAACGCCAACCGGGCCGGCTTCGCATCACCCTCAACCGTCAGGTCGACGAGGATAATCTCAGTATGCGCCTTGTGGACCAGTTCGTCGAACTGTTTGGCGTCGATCTCGAGATTCTGCGGGGGGTTGTGCCGTCCGTAGATGATGGCCGGAATGCGGCCGCTGCTTCGGATCTTGCGTGCGCCCTTGCGGCGCGTCTGGGTGCGCGGTGAAGCGCTGAGTGCGAGTGATTTCATGTCGGTCGTATCTGCGGCGACCAGATCAGCTGGTACGCCCGCCCTTAAACTCGAACAGGGACGTAACGCTGGAGTTTTGGTGAATGCGCTTGATGGCCTCACCCAACAACGGCGCCACGGACAAGGTCGTGACGTTTACCCCGGGATAGACGGGCCGGAGGACCGTATCGGTCGTGATCAATTCGTCAATCGGAGAATTCTTGATCCGCTCGACACCGAGGTCGGTCAGAAGCGCATGGGACACACAGGCGATGATCTTCTCCGCGCCCCGCGACTTCAACAGGGCCGCCGCGCTGGTGAGGGTCCCCGCGGTCTCCGTAAGGTCATCGACCAGCAGGACGTTCCGTCCGGCGATGTCGCCGATCACCGCCGTGGCCTCCGTCTCGGTCGGACTCTTGCGCCGCTTCGCCACGATCGCCAACTCGGCATCCAGCCGCTGCGCGTAGGCATAGGCCATTTTGATCCCCCCGACATCCGGGCTGACCACGACCAGGTTTTCGAGATTCTTCTTGAGCAGGTACTCGTAGATGACCGGTGCCGCGTAAAGGTGGTCGACCGGGATGTCGAAGAAG
>SYEM01000324.1 GCA_005801385.1 Verrucomicrobiales bacterium
GTCAGGGCGAGGAGCTCTTCCGACGCAGCCTCTACACCCTCTGGAAACGCACGGTGCCGAACCCGACGCTCCAGACGTTCGACGCTCCGGACCGCGCTCTCTGCTCGGTGCAGCGTCAGGCCACCTGCACCCCGCTCCAAGCCTTCGTCACCATGAACGATGTCACCTACCTCGAGGCCTCCCGGGTGTTCGCCGAGCGGATCCTCCAGGAAACGCCTGGGGCCACGCCGCACTCCCGCATCGACCGCGCCTTCCAGACCGCCCTCGCACGCCCGGCCACCGCCCGGGAACAGGAGGCGATGGGACGACTCGTGACTGACCTGGGCGCCCTGTACAGCAACAACTCAAAAGCGGCGGAGGATCTGGCGCGAGTGGGACAAAGCCCTGCGTCCACCAGGATTCCCCCAACCGAACTAGCCGTCTGGACCGGACTCGCCAGCGTGATCCTCAACCTCGATGAATGCGTGACCCGCGAGTGACCATGAACCCGCACGACACCCTCTCCCAGCTCCTCACCCGCCGGCATTTCTTCGGACGCACCGCCCGGGGCATCGGGTCCGCTGCACTGGCTTCGCTGCTCCAGCCTGCATCCACTGCGCTCGGGTCGGCCGATATCCCGGCCGGCCTCTCCCCCGTCCTGCACCGTCGCCCCAAGGCCAAGCGGGTCATCTATCTCTTCCAGTCGGGCGCACCGTCCCATCTCGACCTGTTCGACCCAAAACCGAGGCTCATCGAGATGAACGGCAAGCCGATGCCGGAGAGCCTCACCAAGGGCCAGCGCATCGCCCAGCTCATGGGCCAGCCGCTCAACTGTGTCGGGAGCAAATTCCAGTTCCATCGCCACGGCCAGTGCGGCACCGAGATCTCCGAACTGCTGCCCCACATCGGCTCCGTCGCCGATGAGTTCACCCTGATCCGTTCGATGCACACCGAGGCGATCAACCACGATCCCGGGGTGACGCTGATGCAGACCGGCCATCAGCAGGCCGGACGTCCGGCCATGGGGTCCTGGATCTCCTACGGCCTCGGCAGCGAGAACGACCAGCTTCCGGCATTCGTCGTGCTGGCGTCCGGGTTCGGACAGGACCAGCCCCTGCTCACCCGCTACTGGGGCAGCGGATTCCTTCCCAGCAGCCACCAGGGTGTCGAGTTCCGCTCCAGCGGCGAACCGATCCTCTTCGTCAACAACCCGCAGGGCATCACGTCGGAGATCCGCCGACGTCTCATCGACGGCACCCGGGATCTCAACAGCGAGCATCTGCGCACCGTCGGGGATCCGGAGATCGCCACCCGCATCGCTTCGTTCGAGATGGCGTTCCGGATGCAGTCGAGCGTCCCGGAGCTGACCGACATCTCGAAGGAGCCCCGCTCGATCCTCGATATGTACGGCGCGGAGCCTGGAAAACCGTCCTTCGCCAACAATTGTCTCCTCGCCCGTCGCCTCGCCGAACGGGGTGTCCGGTTCATCCAGCTTTACCACCGCGGTTGGGACCATCACAACAACCTGCCGGCCGACATCGCCAAGACCGCCAAGGCCGTCGACCAGCCGTCCGCCGCACTGATCCGGGACCTCAAGCAGCGGGGACTGCTCGAGGACACGCTCGTGATCTGGGGCGGCGAGTTCGGTCGCACGCCGATGAACCAGGGCGACATGGCGAACGGCAACTACGGGCGGGACCATCACATGAAGGCGTTCTCCCTCTGGATGGCCGGCGGCGGGATCCGCGGCGGGATGACCTACGGGACGACCGACGACTTCGGCTACAACACGGCCGAGAATCCGGTCCACGTGAACGACTTCCAGGCCACCCTGCTGCATCTCCTGGGGATCGAGCACACACGCTTCACCTACCGGTTCCAGGGCCGCGACTACCGCCTCACCGACATCGGCGGCGACGTGATCCAGCCGATCCTCGCCTGAGCCGTCCAAATTCTCACCGGATTCACAGGGCGGCGACGAAGTCCGTCCAAGGCATCGCCTCGACATTGGGCGAAACGGCATGGGACCGGGTGCCACCACGGGCGGGACGATGCACCAGGACGCAGCGGATGCCGCCACGTTTGACCCCGCTCTTCACCCACGCGGCGGCCAGTCGCCGCATCGGCACGGCCATGTCGGGGATGACCGTTCGTGAAGCCTTGGCCTCGACCAGGGTGACCGAGGCGTCCCGGCCGGGGACGACGAAATCCACCTCCAGACCCTGCTGGTCACGGAAATAGTACAACCCGCGTCGCCCCCCCTTGTTGACCTGTCCCTTGAGGATTTCGGCAGCGATGAAGCCTTCGAACAGGGCGCCCAGGAATGGCGACTTTTCAAGCTCCGCCTCCGTCTCGATTCCGAGCAGGTGGCAGGCCAGACCGGAATCCGAGACATAGACCTTCGGCGACTTGATGAGCCTCTTGCCCAGATTCTCGAAGAAGGGCGGTACGATCAGGATCTGGGACGTGGCCTCGAGGATGTCGAGCCAACGACCGACTCCCGGAACGCTCATGCCGAGGGGGGCGGCGAGGTCGGATTTGTTCAACACCTGACCGTGCCGGCTGGCGACCAACGCGAAGAAACGTCGGAACAAGGAAAGGTCCTGGACCGCCGAGATCTGCCGGACATCCCGCTCGAGATAGGTCTGGAGATAGGAACTGAACCAGAGCCGAGCCGCCCTCGGCCGTGCCAAGACCTCCGGATAGCCACCCCGAAGGAGGGTGGATTTCGGGGATTCACCCGTCGAGAACGGCAGCAACTGCATCACCGCGGCCCGACCTGCCATGGACTCCGTCACATTCGCCATCAGGCCGGACTCCTGTGAACCCGTCAGGAACCAGCGGCCGACCCGGCGCGGCTCACGGTCGATGCGGCTGCGCACATGATTGAAGACCTCGGGGGTGTTCTGGATTTCGTCGAGGATGGCCGGCAGCCGAATCCCATCGAGGAATCCCTGCGGATCGCTGCGGAACCGCGCGATGACGTCAGGGTCCTCGAACAGATGGTAGCTGGCCTCAGGAAAGAGGTGTTTCAGCATCCATGTCTTTCCCGAACGCCTCGGCCCGGTAAGGACCACCGCGGGGAAGCTCTGGGCCGCATGGACCACCACCGACTCCAGCTTTCTCGGGATGTATTTCATGTGCGTTTATTAATCTTTTAGTTTCAAAAACTCAATTTTAGATGGAATCCCTTCCCTCCTTGGAATTTCTGCCTCAGATGCGCCGAAGCAGTCATGCGGGTATCCTCTGCCGGCGGTTGACCCACACTCTTTCCCCCTTCTGTCTTCCACACACTCCGGGCACGCTCAACCCCATCACCATGCACCGCCTGCTGCCGCTGTTACTCGGGCTCATTTGCCTCATCACCGCTCTTCCCGTCCGGGCCGCCCTGCCGGCCACCGGGCTCTTCTCCAGGACCAATCTCGTGGCCTGGTGCATCGTGCCGTTCGATTCCCGGAAGCGCGGCCCGGAGGAACGCGCCGCCATGCTCGAACGCCTTGGCATCCGGCGGCTGGCCTATGACTGGCGCTCGGAACACATCCCGACCTTCGACGCCGAGGTCGCCGCACTCCAGAAGCATCACATCGACCTCGTCGCCTGGTGGTTCCCCGCCGGACTGAACGACGAGGCCAAGGCCATCCTCGCCTGCATCGAGCGCCACCGGCTCCATCCCCAGCTCTGGATCACCCTGGGCACGGAGCCGGAGTCCGATCCCGTCCGCCTCCGGACCAAGATCCAGGATGCGGCCACAACGCTTGGCCCAGTCTGCACCGCCGCCGCTCGGCTCGGATGCACCGTCGGACTGTACAACCACCTCGGGTGGTTCGGCGAACCCACGAACCAGGTCGCCGTCCTCCAGGCGCTCCGGGCAGCCGGTCACACCAACGTCGGCTCCGTCTACAACTTCCACCACGGACACGGCCACATCGACACCTTCGCCTCCGAGCTCCAGACGCTGAAGCCCCACCTCCTCGCGGTGAATCTCAACGGGATGACCTGGGAGGGAGACCAGGCCGGCAAAAAGATCATCCCCATCGGCGAGGGCGAGGAGGAGCTGCGGATGATGCAGATCCTCCAGTCCAGCGGCTGGCGCGGACCGGTCGGAATCCTCGGTCACACCGACGAGGACGCCGAGGTCAAGCTGCGCAAGGAACTCGCCGGACTCGAGAGGCTCGCCTCCCAGCTCCACGAACCCCCGGCTGCACCCCCGAAGCGGACGCCCCGGAAGCCCGCCGCCACCACCCAGAAACCCTCCCATCTGCCCGCCCCCGACGCCGCGGTCGTGGACGTCGACGGTGGACCCGCCCTCGATACGCGGGTCGTCGGTGTTCGAGTCGACGGCGACCCCGCCTTCCGTCGACCCGGTGTACTCGCCACGGTGCGGGCACGACTCGACCGTCCAACCACCTGGAACATCCTGCTCGCGAGCGAGGCGAAGTCCTCCCCCACCCACTGGGAACTCTACACCTACGCCGGCACCGGAGACCTCAGCTTCTACGCCCCCGGATTGACACCCGATACCCTGCGTTCCGGGGTCAACCTGTGCGACGGGCAATGGCACATCGCCCAGGTCGACATCCAGAAGGACCATGTGCGCCTTCTGGTCGATGGACGGGAGGTCCTGCGTCAGGGCGTCGAGCGACGGGTGGTTGCGGATGGCCAGGCCGCGCAGCTCGGGATCGGACGCCTCGTAGAAGGCGACCTCGGGTGTGACGGCCAGATCCAGCAGGTGGGCCTCCAGTCGTCCGGTCCGGGGGCGGCCTGGGCCCGGACGCTGAATCCCTGGGCAACGCTGCCAAAGGGTCAACGTCGCGAGGCCCTCGTGCTCACCGCCGCGCCGCGGAATCCCGCCAACGGAGGCACCCAGGCTGGTGTGCAGACGGCTCGTTCCACAGGGGAACCCACCGCCTCCGGACGGGAACCCGCCTCGCAGGTCGAGAAGGACTGGGCCGACAATCGCTGGCAGGACACCGACATCGGTCCATTCCTCGCCTCCAATCTCGGGCTCTCCGACGGCTCCACCCTCGCCAAGGGTCTGACCGTGAAGGTGGGCCCCAAAGATGGCGGGGCAATGGCCTATGACGCCGCAACGGGTGCGCTCCGTGCAGCGTGGACGGGAGGATTTCTGAAGTTCGACCCGATGCGCTTCGGCCTGATCGGCACCCTCCGTCCGGCCCAGCCCGAGCGGTTCACGGCGATCGGGCCTAGTTCCCAATCACAGGGATCCTATCGCTTCCACGGAATCCATCGGGGCGAGGCAGGGACGGTCCTCGACTACGAGGTCGATGGCGTGCGGATTCTGGAACATCCCGAGTTGCGGGATACGCCAGCCGGGCCCGTCTTCGTAAGAACTCTCCGGGTCGCTCCCCACGATCGGAGTCTCTCCTTCCTGGCATCCGGACACCTCAAGGGAACCAACGTGTGCTCGCAGAGCTCCAGCGACCTTCGGGAGCAGGTCGGTGGCAATTCGTCCCGGGTGGACCGGCTTCTGGCCCAGGTTGAGGAGGGTGCCGCGGCCTCCGCCGTGGGTGTGGTGGGGGCCATGAAGATCGCCGGGGTCACAACCGATCACGTCTCCAAGGGAGTGCGGTTGCAGGTGACCCTCGCGCCCGAAACCCGGCCCATCGTGCTGTCCATCCTTCTATGGCGAGGGTCGAAGGATCAGACCAACGCGTTCCGGGAATTCGCTACCCAGGCCAAGCCCGGGACCGATCCGGAGACGGTTGCCAAGACCGGCCCCTCCCGCTGGCCCGTGCTCAAAACCCGCGGACAGCGTGGGGCCGACACCGACTTCCTCGCGGTCGACACCCTCACGCTGCCGTACGACAATCCGGAGAAGGCGCTGCTGTTCGGATCCGGCATCGACTTCACCCCCGACGGTGCCGGCTACCTCTGCACCATCCACGGCGACGTCTGGCGGGTGACCGGGATTGACGACTCCCTCCATAACCTGAAGTGGACCCGCTATGCCACCGGACTGTTCCAGCCGCTCGGGTTGAAGGTCCGGGACGGCAAGGTGTTCGTGCTGGGCCGCGACCGGATCACCCGATTGCACGACCTGAACCAGGATGGCGAGGCGGACCTGTACGAGAACTTCCACGACGGGATCCAGACCTCAACCGGAGGCCATGACTACGTGACCTGTCTCGAGAAGGACGAGGCGGGGCGGTTCTACTATGTCGATCCGATCGGCGTGCACCGGGTATCGGCCGACGGCCGATCCTCGGAGACCCTGGCGACCGGGTTCCGGAACCCGAACGGAATGGGGGTGAGTCCCGACGGTTCTGTCGTGACGGCGGCCCCCCAGCAGGGCACCTGGACCCCAACCTCGTTGCTCGCGGAGATCCGTCCCGGCGGCTACTATGGCTACGGTGGCCCCAAGGTCACCCCGGAGCGTCCGCTCGGATACGACGCCCCGCTCTGTTGGATTCCCCATCCGGTCGACAACTCCTCGGGCTCACAGGTCTGGGTGCCGAAGGGCCAGTGGGGTCCGCTGGGCGGTCAGATGCTCCATCTGCTGTGGGGGCGTTGCGGGATGATGCTGGTGTTGAGGGATGCCGAACTGGGACAGCCGGCACGGCAGGGCGCGGTGGTGCCGTTGCCAGGGAAGTTCCTGAGTGGCCCGAACCGCGGCACCTTCCACCCGGATGGGTCGCTGTTTGTCGCCGGCAGCACTGGATGGCAGACGAGCGCGGTGAAGGACGGCGCGTTGCAGCGGGTTCGGTTCACGGGCAAGCGGACCGCACTGCCGGTTGGCTTCCGGGTCGTGCCGAACGGCGTGGCAGTCACCTTTTCCCAGCCGCTCGACCGTCGCACCGCCGAGGATCTAGGCAGCTACGGTCTGAAGCAGTGGAACTACCGCTACGCCGAAGCGTACGGATCCAAGGACTGGTCGGTGAAGGATCCCAACCGCGAAGGTCGTGACGATGTGGAGGTGAAATCCGCACGTCTGGAGCCGGACGGTCGGACAGTCGTATTGGAGATCCCGGGGCTAGGCCCTGTGATGCAGATGGAGCTGAAGTACAACGTCGACTCAAAGGACGGCGGCAAGCCCCTGCGCGGCCAGTTCTGGTTCACTGTAAATGGAAGGTGATCCGGGACGGGGATCGGTTTCGCCGGACACAGGACGGGACCCGTCCGCCGGTAGCCCCAAGCAACCCGGCACTTGCGGCTCCCCGACCGGACTTCCAAGGTCACCCCATGACACGGCAACAGGTGCTGGATCTCTACTTCATGGATGCGCGGTGCAAGCTCATCGAGCTCGCGGCATTCCTGGACCGCGTGGAGCGGGGCGACGGGGACGCGGACTTCCGCCTCGCCGCCTTCCGGAAGGCGCTTCGTCATCTCCACGATCCGGGACAGACCCGGGCCGAGGCGGTACTCAACTCGCTGAGTGATCCGACCACGGAACCCATCGCGAAGGCCCCTGGCAAGGGCGCCATCGGGGCGTGGAATGCAGGAGGGTGAGCACCGGGTAGAGGGACTCACGCGGACCGTGTGAGTCTCTTCCCCCTCCGTATGCCGCCTCAGGAATCAGGCTTGCCCGCAATGAGGGCCGCCGATACATCCTTGGCCATGATCCGTCGTCCGGGATTCCGACTTACGCTCCGCCTGCGGGCCCTCTCGGGGCTTGCCCGCAGGACGGCGTCCGGGGTCCGGTGAGGGTCATGCCCGCTTTCAACCCCATCGCCGCACTCCGGCGCTGGGGTTTTTGTTTTTGCACCAACATCGCCCCGACGCACGGCCACCCATCCGATACGACATCGCCATGCTGAAGAATCCCGCAACCAAGTACCGCCCCTTTCCGCTGATCGACCTGCCCCATCGCCAGTGGCCCGCCCGGCATCTCACCCACGCGCCCATCTGGTGCAGCGTCGACCTCCGCGACGGCAACCAGGCGCTCGCGAGTCCCATGAACGTCGCGCAGAAGCTCGAGCTGTTCCAGGCACTCGTCGCCTGTGGGTTCAAGGAGATCGAGGTCGGCTTCCCCTCGGCCTCGAACACCGAGTTCGCCTTCAACCGCCGCCTCATCGAGGAGAACCGCATCCCGGACGATGTCTCGATCCAGGTGTTGGTCCAGGCCCGGGAGGACCTCATTGAACGGACCGTCCAGTCCCTCGTCGGCGCCAAGCGGGTCATCATCCACCTCTACAATTCCACCTCTCCCGCCCAACGACGTGTCGTGTTCGGGAAGTCGAAGGACGAGATCAAGGAGATCGCCGTCCAGGGCGCCCGCTGGATCCAGGAACGCCTGCACCGTCTCAAGGGCACGGACGTCCGGCTGCAGTACTCGCCCGAGAGCTTCAGCGCGACCGAGGTCGAGTTCGCGAAGGAGATCTCCGAGGCCGTCATGGACGTGTGGCGCCCCACCCCCGAGCGACGGATGATCCTCAACCTCCCCGACACCGTGGAGGTCGCGATGCCGAACGTGTACGCGGACCAGATCGAGTGGATCTGCACCCACATCAAGAACCGCGATGCCCTGACGGTCAGCCTCCATACCCACAACGACCGCTCCACCGGCGTCGCCGCGACGGAACTGGGCCTCCTCGCAGGCGCCGACCGCGTCGAGGGCACGCTCTTCGGCAATGGGGAACGGACCGGGAACCTCGACATCGTCACGGTCGCCCTGAACCTCTACATGCACGGGATCGATCCGAAGCTCGACCTCGGCGACCTCAACGCCATCCGCGAGGTCTACGAGCGTTGCACCGGCATGATGGTCCCGCCCCGCCATCCCTACGCCGGTGAACTCGTGTTCACGGCCTTCAGCGGATCCCATCAGGACGCCATCAAGA
>SYEM01000325.1 GCA_005801385.1 Verrucomicrobiales bacterium
CACGAACTCGATCCGTTGGTCCATTGCTTGGGTCTCCAGCCAGGGCATGCTGGCTAGCTTCATCGCTAGCCAGCATCTCTAGCCATTCTGTTACCCATGTTCTGAACCAACCCTGTCACCCATGTATTGAACCTGGACCGGTCGAGGTGCCCGCTCCTTGACCCTCAATGCTCAATCTGTATTTCCTCCGCGTCTCCGATTGACGCTTTTTTCGGGGCCATCCGGCGGGCTTGAGGCTGGCCATCGAGGATGGGAAACGGAAATTCGGGTGACGGTACGTGTTCCCGGGCGAGGAGACGCTCGAAGACGGTGACGCGTCGGGGATGCTCGGCTGCGAGATCCCGGGTTTCGTTGGGATCGCGTTCGAGGTCGTACAATTCAGTCCGCACCACCGTCGGCTTGTCCTTCGAATTCAGATTCTGTCGGACGGCCTTCCAGCGCCCCACCCACACGGCCTGTTGTCCGCCGTAGGCCGGGAACTCGCGGTAGAGGTATGGCCGCTCGGCCTGGCGTCGACCCAGCAGCGTCGGCGCGAAGCTGATCCCGTCGAGTCCTCCCGGGGTTTGGCCCTTCCAACCGACCAACTCCATGAGGGTGGGCAGCCAATCTTCGAATCCGATCCGGCGCCTGCTTTCGGTCCCCGTCCGGATGTGTCCAGGCCAGGACACGATACCCGGGACTCGGACGCCGCCCTCGTACAGTGAGCCCTTGCGGCCCCGCAGGCCGGCAGCGGAATCAAAGAAGGTGGTATCGGTGCCACCCAGGCGATCCCAGAGGGGACCATTATCGGAGGTGAAGACCACCACAGTATCCTCCCGGAGTCCCAGCTCCGCGATCAGCGCCATCAGGCGACCGATCTCGCGATCCATCCGCGTGATCATGGCGGCGTAGGCGGCATGCGGGGTTCGGTGGGGCAGATAGGAGTGTTCTCCACGATAGGGGGCCTCCGGGAAGGCACCCTCGTATTCCTTCAACGAGTCCTCCGGTACCTGGAGCGCAAGATGGGGAATCGTGGTCGGGACGAAGCAGAGGAAGGGGCGTTCCTTGTTTTCCCGGATGAACCGGAGCGCCTGAGCGTGGATGAGATCCGGAGCGTACTCGGTTCCCGCGTAGCCGCGGTAGGATTCCGGGTCTGCAGGGTCGCCATCCTTCGGGATCTGTTGGTAAGGGGAGAACGCCTTGTTTCCCAGCGGAAGGCGCTGGTCATCCTCCCACAGGTGGGTGGGGTAGTGGTTGTGGGCCTGCCGTTGGCAGTTGTATCCGAAGAACCGGTCGAATCCCTGTCGCAACGGTGCTCCCGTGGAGCCTGGGGCTCCGAGGCCCCATTTGCCGAATGCACCGGTGGTGTATCCCCGTTCCTGGAAGAGTCGTGCGAGGGTGGTGATTCCAGAGGGAAGGCCGACCTGTCCCTCGGGCTGGACTTCCCGGTTGTCCCGGACTACGGCATGGCCGGGATGTTGACCGGTCAACAGGACACAACGGGAGGGCGCGCACACGGCGTTGCCGGAGTACAATCGGGTCAGGCGCATGCCCTCGCGGGCCAGTTGATCCAGATGAGGTGTCCGGATGTGTCGCTGGCCGAAGCATCCGAGGTCCCCGTAGCCGAGATCGTCGGCGATGATGAACAGGATGTTGGGTGGACGAGAGGAAGCGGCGTGTATTCTCGGGACCAGGAGGATCGCGATCCAGAGTAGGTGACAGAGTGTATCGGGAAACCTCATGGGATGATCGGAGACGGACCTCGGCCGGTCGGGAATCTCAATGCATGTTCTTGCACCCGAGGATTTTTCACAACGCACCAGCCCTGGGTATCGGGAGTCTCAATACCCCTCGGCCCGACCCTCCGACCGGGGATCGGCGGCTCCCGTGAATCCGTCCTGAAGAGTGATGCCGATGGCTTGGGCGGCGCCGATGGAGGGCTCGACGACCACCCGATGGCCCCGACGTCGGAGTTCCTCGATCACGGTGGGGTCGAATCGGGACTCGATGTGCAGTTCGTCCGGTTTCCACTGGTGGTGGAAGCGGCCTCCCGAGAGGGCGGCCGCGGGATCGGCGCCGAAATCGAGCGTCCGGAGAATCGCGAGGACTGTTTGGGTGATGATCGTGGGACCGCCGGCCGCACCGATGCTGAGGATCGGCTTCCCGTCCTTCAGGACAAAGGTCGGGCTCATGCTCGAAAGTGGACGTTTTCCGGCGGCGACAGCATTCGCCTCGGCGCCCACCAGACCGAAGTAGTTGGGAATACCCGGCTGGGCGGCGAAATCATCCATATGGTTGTTCAGAAGGATTCCGGTCCCCGGGATCACCACCTTGCTCCCGAAACTGGTGTTCAGCGAGGCCGTGCAGGCGACCCAGTTGCCGTCGGCATCCGCGGTCGCGAAGTGGGTGGTGTGTCGATTGGATTCCCGACGGAACACGTCGGTGTCTGCGGCAGGGGGTGTCCCCGCCGCGGTGACTGGTGTAGCACGGTCCATCCGGATCCGACGTGACAGATCCCCGGCATAGGCCTTTGAGATGAGCCCCCGCGGGACAGGAGTAAAATCAGGATCGCCGAGCCATTTTGCCCGGTCGGCGAATGCCAGCTTCATCGCTTCGGCGACGAGGTGGACGAAGTCGGCAGAGCGATCGCCCAGGGAGTTCACGTCGTAGGGCTCGAGGATGTTGAGGATCTCCACCACGTGGACGCCACCGGAGCTGGGGGGTGGGAAGCTGACGAGGTCGAATCCCCGGTAGCTGCCGCGGACCGGATCCCGATCAATGACCCGGTAGCCTGAGAGGTCCTGCTCGTCCAGGAGACCCCCATGGGAACGCATCCAGTCCGCGGTCCGTTTGGCGAAGCCGCCCCGGTAGAACCAGTCCACCCCGTTCGTGGCGATGGCCCGATAGGAGGCTGCGAGGTCGCGCTGGCGGAGCACCTCGCCGGCGATGAAGGGTCTGCCATCGCCCTTCAGGAAGATCGCGCAGGCCTCCGTCGAAGCTGCGAGCCGGCCTTGGGTGTCCAGGAGGCGGCCGGCATAGTGGCGATCGATGGGGAATCCGTCCTCGGCGACCCGTGCGGCGGCCTCGAGCAGGGAGCGCATGGGCAGCCGGCCAAAGCGTTGGCTGGCCTGGGCCAACACCGCGAGTTCACCGGGGACGCCGACGGCGAGGGCCCCATCCTGGCTGAGCGCAGGATCGGCCTTCCCGTTCCGGAGGAACATGTCGCGGGTCGCCCGTGCGGGTGCGGTCTCGCGTCCGTCCAGGGCGAACAGCCGACCATCGGCGAGCCGGATCAGCATGAAGCAGCCGCCCCCGATTCCAGAGTTGTGGCTGTCGACCACTCCCAGCGTGAGGGCACAGGCGATGGCGGCGTCGATGGCATTACCTCCGGACCGGAGGGCATCCAGACCCGCCCGGGTGGCGATCGGCTGGATCGTGGCCACCATTCCGCGCCGGGCGGATTGGACTGTCTCGGCGGCGACCGCGGAAGGATCCCACCAGAGGAGGGCAATGAGGATCAGGAGACTCCGATTCATGGGATGCCGTGGCAGTTCTCGAGGGGCTGAACGGCTACTTTCCAATGGACCAAAGGTTGGATCGGGTACGGATGAAGAATCGGCCTTGTGAAATCGCAGGAGAGGCCTGGACCTCCTCGTCGTCAGCGATGGGATTTCGTGAGACGAGATGAAAGGTGCGGGAAGCGTCGAGGACCACGGTCTGGCCGTTGTCACCCACGAAGTAGATTCGTCCGCCCGCCGATACCGGGGAGGCGGAGAAGTTCCCGCCGATCCGCTCCTGCCACACGATGGCTCCGGTGGTGGCCTCGTAGCAGGTGGCGACCCCGGTGTCGGTCATCGCAAACAGCAGTCCCTCGAGGTACAGTAGGGAAGGGACTTTGGGCTCCCCGCGCTTCTGTTCCCAGACGAGGTTGGACTGTCGGAGCACGCCTTCCCCGCCGAGTCGGAAGGCCTTGATGCCCTCCTTGCCACCCCAGCCCCCGGAGCAGAAGGCGAGGCCGTCGCCGAGGACGACCGAGGGGACCTTGCCCTCGCCCGGGACCTCGCTCGTCCAGAGGAGGGACCCGGTCTTTGGGTCAAACCCCTGCAGGACATCGCCGGCTTCGGTGACGATCTGCGGTCGGCCCTTCGGATTCCTCCAGAGCACGGGTGTGCCATGCGAGATGCGGGACCGGCCACGTCCGGTTCGCCAACGCTCGGCACCAGTCCGGCCGTCCAGGGCCACCACGTAGGACTTTTCCCAAGGGGTCTGCCAGCCAACCTTCTTGTCGGGACCCTCGCTGCTGGCGTCGCGGGACATGATCACGAGCCCATCGTGGAGCATCAGGGCCGTCCCGAGACCGTGCTGGCTGTAGAAGGGCTGGGACCGGTCGATCCAGAGGACCTTCCCGCGGTAGTCGACAGCGACGAAGCTGCCGTCCCCAAAGCAGGCGTAGACCCGCTTCCCATCGGTTGCCGGGGTCGGGGTCGCATAGGAATTGCGGGTTTCCTTGCGTCGGGGGACCTGGCGGAACACCTCGGTGTTCCAGAGAATCCGTCCGGAGTCCCGATCGAGTGCCAACACCCGGCACGATTCGCCGTTGTCGGTGGCAGTGGTCACGAAGACATGGCATCCCTGGACGATGGGCGAGGACCAGGACTCACCGGGGATGGGGGTCTTCCAGGCGATCCCCTGGGAGGCCGACCAGGTGGTTGGGATCGAGGTCTCCGGGGAGTGTCCCTGGCCATCGGGTCCACGGAACTGGGGCCAGTTGCCGGCATCGACGCGCAGCAGGGCGGCCACGAGGAGGAACAGGGTCGAACGGAGGGAGTTCATGATCGGAGGATGCAGGTCGGGGTGAGCCTGAGAAGCAGGTATTGGCGGCATGGGGACGGAAGAAGAGGGGGGCACACGGAGGCATGGAGGGGAAGGAGGGCGAGCTGAGAGTTGAGCGTTGAGAGCTGAGGGTTCAGACAGGCGGTGGGGTGGGCTGAGGCGCTGGAGGAGACCGGCTGTCGGTGCCGGTTGGCCATGGTGCAGCGGGTTTAGATGGGGACCTGAGGGACCAGGTCCCTACCGGGAGTGGGTGCTGTCGCACTGACCCTTGGAAGCCGCTGGCTTCCAAAAACCGGGGATGCCGGGGGCTCTTTCTCTCAACTCTCGGCGCTCAACACTCAACTCCTCTTTCCAGGCACTTCCTGAATTTAGCCGATGCCTCCATCCATTGGTCCCGGACTTGATTGTGGGTGTTGCAGTTGCATCACTTCGGCATGGCACATCGCGATATTCTGTTTTTGCTGCCTCACGGGTTTCCGGACGGTCCCGGTGCTCCGTACTACTGTCCCGACTGCGCGCAGATCGCCGGTCTGCTGCGACTCAGTCCTGAGCTGATGTCCCAGGTCGACATCCGGTATACCCAGTTCCCACGGCCTCGGCCCGAGATCGTGGCGCTGGTCGGGGAAGCCCATCAATCGTGCCCGCTGTTGGTCCTCGATCCGTCCTCACCTGCTCCAAGCGGCGGTTGTGAGGTCCATTCCCCAACGGGCCACCGGTTCCTGAACTCTGTTTCGGCGATCGGAACCTACTGGTCGGAACGCTTCGGGACGCCGAGGCCGCATTGAAGTTTTGGAGCGGCGGTCTGGTAGGGATGTTGGTGCGTGTTGGGACGGAAGAAGAGGGGGCTTATAGGGAGGTTCGTAGGAAAGTTGGGTAGGGATTTTGGGAACTGTGGGACCTCGCCCAATGCGTCTTCATCTCGGTTTTCTGGACGTTGCGGTCCTGTGATGGCTGAGGGGAACCTCAATGGCCCAAGGAACCGGGGACATCCTGGGGATCGGCTTGGACTTCTCAGTTTTAGAAAGGGACCTGAGGGACCCAGTCCCCACCGGGGGGATGCTGTCGCACCAGTGATTCCGGACACTCCTCCTCCGTGTGGGTCCGGCGCCGACCCACCTGGCGCGGTTCCTTGACTCCGAACGCTTTGCAATACAAAGTAAAGCCATGGACGATACGGTGGCGGCGGAGAATCTCCGGGTGATACGGACCCTGATGGAGCGGTCGGCCCTGTATCGGAGGGCCTTGGCTCCAGTGTCGTTGACGACGGGTGGACTCGGGTTGGTTGCGGGGGCGGTGGGATGGTTTCTGGGCCTGGGATCCGTCGATGGGTTTGTTGGGTTTTGGATGGCCACAGCGGTTTTGGTTTCGGCGGTGAGCCTGCTCATCGTCCGCCGACAGGCGCTGGGGGACCGTGAGTCCTTCTGGTCCCCGCCGACCCGTCGTGTGGCGGAGGCGATTCTACCTCCTTTGGTGTCGGGTCTGGTCCTGGGCCTGCTGGCCCTGCCCCCTGGAAAATCCGATCGGCCGGGGTCTCCCTCGGACCTGGCCTGGTGGCTTCCGTCGATCTGGATGGTGCTCTATGGCTGTGCCATCCATGCCGCGGGCTTCTTTGTCCCCCGCGGGATGAGGCGGCTCGGATGGATCTTTGTCGCGACCGGATGCGTCCTGCCGGCGTTGATCCATCTAGGGCCATTCAGCGGGAAGACGCCACCGATGACGGGCGCCCATCTTGTGATGGCCGCTACCTTCGGCGGTTTCCATCTGGCCTACGGACTGTACCTCGCCCTCACCGAGACACGGAACCCCGACGCGTGAATCCGGAACCCTTCCTCCAACTGGATCGCACGATCCATGAGAAGGGGCGTCTGGCGATCATGTCGCTCCTCGCTGCCTCCCCGTCGCTGCTCTACACCGAGCTTCGCGATACCCTTCGGATGACCGATGGCAACGCCACGGCCCACCTGCGCACCCTCCACGAAGCGGGCTATGTGGCCGTGACCAAGTCCCTCGAGGGCGGTCGCCCCAGCACCAGCTATTCACTGACCCTAGCTGGGAGGAAGGCGTTCCAGGACTACGTCGGTCTCCTCGCCCAGATCGTCGCCCAGACCCGACAGGCCGACGCCTGAGCGCGGTCGATCTCCACGCTACTCCAGCTCGACCCACACTGCTGTCCAAAACTTTGCAATACAAAGCATGAGAATCCTCAAAGCGACCCATCTCGGCATGTGTTTCGGTGTCCGGGACGCACTGGCCCTTGCTCACGAGACCGCTGCGGAAGGTCCACTGACGGTCCTCGGGGACCTGGTCCACAACGAGACGGTCCTCCTGGACCTCCGCCAACGCGGTGTGCGGATCGAACCGCGGCTATCCGATGTCCAGACCCCGACCGTGATGATCACCGCGCACGGGACCTCGGATCGCCAACGCGCGACCATCGCCGGCCGTGGGCATCGGGTGATCGAGGCCACCTGTCCCTTGGTCCGATCCGCCCATGAACGGGTTCTGGCACTGGTCCGGGCCGGCTACCATCCGGTGATCATCGGCCAGAGGGATCATGTCGAAGTCCGGGGTCTGACCGGAGATCTCGATGCCCATAACGTGATTCTGGAGGAGGCGGACATCGACCGTCTCGAGCCACGGGATCGGTTCGGTGTGGCGTCGCAGACCACCCAACCGATCCAACGGGTCAGGTTCTTGGTGGAGCGGCTCCGATCGCGGTTTCCACACTCCGAGATCCGCTTTGTCGACACGGTCTGCCAGCCGACCAAGCAGCGCCAGGACGCGGCGGAGGAGCTGTCCAAGAGGTGTGATGTCGTGGTGGTGGTCGGCGGCACCCACAGCAACAACACCCGACAGCTGGCTGAGACCTGTGCCCGGCATGGAGCGCGGGTCCATCGGGTCCAGACCGTTGCCGAACTCCGGACCGAATGGTTCCTCGGGGCCGTCATGGTGGGACTGACGGCGGGGACGTCGACACCGGACGTTGTGATCGACGCGATCGAGGCCTGGCTTGAACGGCTCGCAGCGGAGGTTGTGATCCCTGTGGTGGAGGTGGTGTCGTGAAGCGCTGCAAAGACTCGGATACGAAGAGGGGCTCACGCGGAGGCACGGAGACCCGGAGGGAGAAATGAGGGGATTGGAGAGGATCGGGGGATCCAGTCGGATGATGACGGCACCTGTGAATGAAACCGGTGGCCAGAGGCCCCGGATCGTCGTGAGAGTTGCCGGGAGTTTTAGTGGAGGGACCGCAAGGATCTCTCCGAGACTTCGACATGGAGGCGCATGAAAAGCACCGTTCTTGAGTTCATCTGTGCCCTCGGGTTTGGACTGTTGCCTATCGCCGTCCTCATCCTGCGGG
>SYEM01000326.1 GCA_005801385.1 Verrucomicrobiales bacterium
AGCGGCAGAGCAACGGTTTTGTAAACCGTGGGTCGTCGGTTCAATCCCGACAGCCGGCTCCACTTCAGAACCCCGTTTCCACCGGAGTTCCCATTCATTTGGCCACGCGGAATCAGCGGGTAGACCCATATCTTCCTGCGCCATTCTCAGCGGCACACCCACTGCATACGCATGCGCCTCAGGTACTTCTCCCTGATCCTCTGGCTCTTCCTCATCACCGATCCGGCATCCAGGGTCCTTGGACGCCCTCTCCAGTCTGATCCCGAGTCCGACGCCCTCTTTTCGGGGCCTATCCGCAAGTTCGAACTCCAGGTGGACCGATCCGGCATCCAGTCTCTGCGGAAAGATCCCCGGAAACCCGTTCAGGCCACCCTCCGGGTCGGTACAAACAGCTGGGATTCTGTGGGAATCCACATCAAGGGCGCGGCCGGATCCGCACGGGACATCGATGATCTCCCGGCGCTCACCATCCGGGTTAATCGGTTCCGCAAGGGCCAGCGCGCCTTGGGGCTTACGAAATTCCACCTCAACAATTCGGTTCAGGACGCGAGCCGGATGAGCGAGATCGTCTGCGCCGACCTCTACCTTCGGGCCGGAATCCCCGCCACCCGGGCCACCCACGCCCTCGTCTTCCTGAATGGGCGTCGGCTTGGGCTCTATGTTCTGAAGGAGGGATTCGACAGGAACTTCCTCAAGCGCCATTTCCACGATCCCACCGGCAACCTCTATGACGGGGGCTTCCTCCAGGATATCGACCAGGATCTTGGACTCGATTCCGGAAGGGAACCGCCTGACTGGTCTGATCTGCGGGCACTGTCAGCCGCCTGCCAAATCGTCGACGATACCCGGCGGCGGGAAGCTCTGGAACGGCTGCTCGATGTCGATCGCTTCATCACCTACACCGCGCTCCAGATCATGACCGAGGACTGGGACGGCTATCCCGCCAATCGGAACAACTACCGTCTCTACCACGAGCCCAACATCGGCCGGTTCACGTTCCTGCCCCACGGCATGGACCAGATGTTCGACCAGGGCGGCATGGCGATCACCCGTGGCTTCGAAGGCTTGGTGGCCCAGCGGGTGTTCCAGGTGCGTGAATGGCAGAATGCCTATTTTGAACGGATCGGGACACTGCTCACGAACGCGTTCACAGCAGCCTCCATTCTCCCGAGCTTTGATGCCGCCGTGGAACGCCGGGAAGCCGTCCTCAGCCAGCTGAAACGCCGTGAGGCCGAGGAAATTCGTTCTGCCACACGCGATCTGCGCGAGCGGATCATCCAAAGGATCGAAGGCATCCGCCAGCAACTGGAACAACGACCCCGACCCTCCGAGATCGGGTCCAACGGACTGGTGCCCATACCCGCGTCACAATGGACGGTCCGTCTGACAGAGGGCAAAGGCCAGGCTGAGCGCAGACCGACGGGAGGAGAAGGGGAACGGTTCCACCTCGAGCTCCGGACCGCGGGCCAGATCAGCTGGCGGACGCGCATCACACTGCCGGCCGGGGAATACCGATTCGAAGGCCGCGGTCAGGTCCGGGATGTGCAGTCGAGTCCTGACGGCACCGGCCTGGGCCTAGGCCTTCGGATCAGTGGAAGCCAGAGGACATCGGGGCTGACTGGCACGACTGGATGGGAGGATCAATCCTTCGGCTTCCGCCTCGATTTCGATTCCGAAGTGGAACTGGTTGCTGAGCTGCGGGCACGGCGCGGCAGCGGCATGTTCGATTCCACTGCCTTCAAGCTGCGAAAACTCCGCTAGCTCAAGACGCGCTCCATCGATCGGTACCTCAGAGCCCCCTGCACCTCGGATCTCCACGCGGGCGGGACCTACGGGGTCCACTGCGCCTCCTGCCTCTGGACCTCCTGCGCGATTCTGAATCCCGTTACAGACTCTGAACTCTTGGCGACCGGGCGCTGCTGGGTAGCATGGCGCCATGGGTCTCCTCCGACACTTCCGTCTCCTGCTGCCGTTGATCCCATTGATCTGGGGACAGGCCCTCGGCGCTGAGGACGCCTCACGGATCGAGTCGGACGACGCCTTCCTCGACCGGATGGAGCGGGCGGCTTTCGACTACTTCTGGAATGAAGCCAACCCAGCAAGTGGACTCATCCGGGACCGGACCACTCCGGACTCCAAGTGCAGCATCGCTGCGGTTGGATTCGGTCTCAGCGCTTTGAATATTGGCGTGGACCGCGGCTGGATTCCACGGGCGGCAGCCCGTCAACGGGCGCTCACCACCCTACGAACGTTCGCCGACGGACCCCAGGGAGCGGAGGCCGACGGGGTGATGGGTCATCGCGGCTGGTTCTACCACTTCCTCGAAATGGGATCTGCTCGCCGCGCCTGGAAATGCGAACTCTCGTCGATCGACACGGCCCTACTGCTGGCCGGGGTGCTGGATGCGCAGGAGTTTTTCTCGAGGCGGGAGCCTGAGGAACGGGCCATTCGGGATCTCGCGCAGAAGCTGGTGGACCGTGTGGATTGGGGTTGGATGACGAACGGCAAGGACACCTTCACGATGGGGTGGCATCCGGAGAAGGGGTTCCTGGAATCCCGATGGGTCGGCTACAACGAGGCGATGATCCTGTACCTGATCGCCCTCGGAGCCTCCGAGGATTCCGGCGCTTCGAAAGCAGAGGCACCGATTCGATGGGAGGCCTGGACCTCGGGGTACAAGTGGCGTCAACACCATGGATTCGAGTTTGTGGAGTTCGCTCCCCTGTTCGGTCACCAGTACTCGCAGTGCTGGGTGGATTTCCGGGGGATCGTCGATGCAGTGATGCGTCCCCGCGGCATCGACTACTTCGAGAACTCGCGGCGGGCGACCCTGGCGCAGCGGGCCTACTGCATCGCGAACCCGGGTGGGTTTCCAAACTATGGGCCTCTGGAGTGGGGACTGAGCGCCTGTGATGGGCCGAAGGGCTATGCCGCCCGGGGTGCTCCGCCGGCGGAGAACGACGATGGCACCTTGGCCCCCACTGCGGTGGGCGGGTCGATCCCATTCGCTCCGGAAGTCTGCATCCCCACCTTGCGCCACTGGGAACGCACCTACGGAAAGCGCCTCTGGGGGCGGTACGGGTTCCGGGATGGATTCAACCGGAAGGAGGACTGGTGGGCGACTGACACCCTCGGGATCGACCAGGGAGCCATCCTGATCATGGCGGAGAACCATCGGACCGGGTCGGTCTGGCGCCGCATGAAGTCGAACCGCGTGATCCGCAGGGGCCTCGAGCGCGCGGGGTTTCGTCCGCTCTGAGAGACCGGGAGGAGCGCCTCCACAGAGCGAGTCACAGCCTGCCAGGCGTCGCGGGGAAACGAGGGACGCATCGGAGTAAGGTCCCGCCTCCCGGGTGGGCGCTCCCGCGCCCAGTGATGCAGGGCACTGCCTCACCCACCCATGGACGCCTTCGGCTTCCGTTCAGGAGCACCCCGCCCCCGGTCCCTCCATCTCTCCCGTCTTTCCTCCGTGTCTCCGCGTCCCCGCGTGAGCCCCCGCAGGCAGATGATGGGGACGCATCGGAGTACATCCCTACCGTTTCCGGACCTAGGCTTTCAGGAGACGCTCCAGCACTTCGCCAGCCATCGCCGGGTTGGCCTTGCCCTTGGAGAGCTTCATGAGCTGACCCTTGAGGAAGTTCAACGCCGCCGCCTTGCCGGCCTTGAAGTCGGCCGCAGGACCCGGATTCGCCGCAATGACCTGCGCCGCCAGCGCCTCGATCGCACCGCTGTCACTCACCTGGGCGAGGCCCTTCTGGTCCACAATGGCCGCCGGGGCCATGCCGGTTGCGAACATCTCGGCGAATACGTCCTGGGCGATTTTCGAACTGATCTTCCCAGATTCCACTAGGTCTACGAGATCGCGCAGTGCCGTCGCCGGAAACTTCAGATCCCCAAGAGACGTCGATGTCTCGGCCAGCTTGGCCGGGAGATTGTTGATCACCCAGTTGGCGACCGACTTCGGATGGCGATACCCCGTCGCCGCCGCCTCGAAGAACTGGCCGAGAGGGAGGTTGTCGGTCAGGACCTGGGCGTCGCCATCGGGGAGCCCGAAATCCCGCATCAGGCGCAGCTTGCGCGCACGGGGCAGCTCTGGAACCCGCGTCCGGACCTCGGCCAGCCACTCGTCGGTGGGGGCGAATGGCATCAGGTCGGGCTCCGGGAAATACCGGTAGTCGTGGGCGTCCTCCTTCGACCGCATCGGTTCCGTGATGCCGGCGACGTCATCCCAGCGACGGGTCTCCTGTCGCAGCGCCTCGCCGCGCATCACCGCCTCGATCTGGCGTGGGATCTCATACTCCAGGGCGCGTCGGACGCCCGAGAACGAGTTCATGTTCTTGATCTCGATCTTCGCCCCGAGCTTCTCCGATCCGCGGGGGCGGACCGAGACGTTCACGTCGCAGCGGACCATCCCCTTCTCGAGGTCGCAGTCACTGACATTCGCCCGGGCGAGGATATCGGTGAGGGCCTTGAGATACGCATAGGCCATGTCGGGCCCCTTGAGATCGGGTTCCGACACGATCTCGAGGAGCGGCACGCCGGCGCGGTTGAAATCCACGCCGCTGTGGCGGTCGAAGTGGTTGTTCTTGCCGACATCCTCTTCGAGGTGCGCCCGGGTGATTCGGACACGCTCAACCCCGGTCGGGGACCCATCGAACTCGAACTCCACCCAGCCGTTGGCCGTGCTGGGACGATCGTACTGGGTCAGCTGGTAGTTCTTGGCGGAATCCGGGTAGAAGTAGTTCTTCCGGTCGAACTTCGCGAAGCGTGGGATCTCGCAGTTGAGCAGGTAGCCGGTCAGAACGGTCAGCCGCAGGGCCTCCTCGTTGGCCACCGGCAGCACACCGGGCATGCCGAGGCACACCGGGCAGACGTTGGTGTTGGGCGGTGACCCGAACTCATTGGGGCAGCCGCACCACATCTTGGATCGGGTCTTGAGCTGGACATGCGTCTCCAGACCGATGACCGCCTCGTATTCCATGCTGGTCCAGAGCCTGCCCGACGCCTGCAAAAGAGAAAAGGTCAGGGTTCAAACCGGTCACGGTTGCCCCTAGGCTCACCCGCACCATGAGCGCCGAGAATCGCATCACCCAACTCAACCTCACCCTCCCGAAGGCCCCGAAACCCGTCGCCGTCTACAAGCCCCTCGTGATCGTCGGCTCCCTCGCCTACGTCTCCGGACACGGTCCAGTGCAGACCGATGGCACCCTCATTGCCGGTGTGGTCGGACGCGATCTCGACCTCGAGGCCGGCAAGCAGGCCGCCCGTCAGGTGGGTCTCGCGCTCCTGTCGACCCTCCGTGAGCAGCTGGGCTCCCTCGACCGCGTAAAACGGGTGGTCAAGCTGCTCGGCATGGTCAACTCGGCACCCGACTTCTACGACCATCCCAAGGTGATCAACGGCTGCAGCGAGCTCTTCGCCGAGATCTGGGGCCCCGACCACGG
Organism: Verrucomicrobiales bacterium; assembly: GCA_005801385.1. Taxonomy (GTDB): domain Bacteria; phylum Verrucomicrobiota; class Verrucomicrobiia; order Limisphaerales; family UBA9464; genus UBA9464. The sequence goes on from SYEM01000326.1 coordinate 5,445, forward strand.
CATCGGCGCCCGGAGCGCAGTCGGCATGGGGCCTCTCCCGGGCAACATCGCGGTCGAGATCGAGATGATCGTGGAACTGGCCTGATCCGACCCAACGGCCCGAGATCCCGCCACCGGTTTGCGTTGTCGACCGGTGTTTGCGACCCTGCTCTCCCGTGACGATCCAGGAAGAAATCGCCCGACGCCGGACCTTTGCGATCATCTCGCATCC
>SYEM01000327.1 GCA_005801385.1 Verrucomicrobiales bacterium
AAGGCGCCACCGCCGTGACGGCCCCAGCCGCCATAGGTGTCGACAATGATCTTCCGGCCTGTCAGGCCGGTGTCGCCTTGGGGGCCACCCACCACGAAACGACCCGTGGGGTTGATGAGGAACAGGGTGTCCTTGGAGAGCAGGCCCGCAGGAAGCTCCTTCTTGATGACTTCCTCGATGCAGAACTCCTCGATCTCCTTGTGCTCGACCGAAGCCGCATGCTGGGTCGAGATGACCACGTTGGAGATCCGGACGGGTTTGCCGTCGACATACTCGACCGACACCTGGGATTTCGCATCGGGCCGCAGCCAGTCGACCTTGCCCGCCTTGCGGAGCTTGGTCAGACGCCGACCGAGACGGTGGGCGAACATGATCGGGCAGGGCATCAGCTCCCGCGTCTCGTCGCAGGCATACCCGAACATGAGCCCCTGGTCACCGGCGCCCTGCTCCGCCTTCTTCTTGCCCTTCGCCGCCTTGGAATCCACGCCCTGGGCGATGTCCGGCGACTGCTGGGTCACCAAGAGGTTCACGAACACCTTGTCCGCATGGAACACATCGTCGTCATTCACATAGCCGATGTCGCGGATCGCCTTCCGGGCGATCGCCGCATAGTCGAGCTTGGCCTTGGTCGTGATCTCTCCACCGACCACCACCACGTTGGACTTCGCATAGGTCTCGCACGCAACCCGGCTGTACTTGTCTTGGGCCAGACAGGCATCGAGGACCGCGTCCGAGATCGTGTCACACACCTTGTCTGGATGCCCTTCACCAACAGATTCGGATGAGAAGATGAATCGTTTGCTCATGATTTACTGTGTTTGCGTTTGTTGTATTGACGTATCGGGATTAGATGATGCGTTTTTGAAAAAAGGGGTCAATAGGTTTTTGTCGGCAGGGAGTCTAGGGTGAATGCCCTAGGACCGGATGGGGGCTCCTCAGGGAGCCCCGGGCTCTCCCCGACGGATCCGGGTGTCCCGGGCGGCCCAGGCGGGATCGGGACCGGGGAAGTCGAGGTTGTACTGCAGGCCTCGGCTTTCAGGACGGCGGAGAGCGCAGGCGACGATCAGTTCCGCCATGGTGGCGAGGTTGCGGAGCTCGAGGAGATCGGCTGTGACCCGGAAGTCCCAATAGAACTCCCGGATCTCCCCACTGAGGTTCCGCAGACGGGTCTCGGCGCGTCGTAGGCGCTTTGTGGTTCGGACGATCCCGACGTAATCCCACATGGCCCGCCGGATCTCGTCCCAGTTGTGGGCGACCACCACGAGTTCATCGGGGTCCGTGGCGGATCCGACCTGCCACTCCGGGATGATGGCCCCCGGCTGGCGGACCGTGGACGCAAGAGCCCGAGCCGCGGCCCTGTGGGAACAGACCAGCGCCTCGAGGAGGGAATTGCTGGCGAGCCGATTGGCGCCGTGGAGACCGGTGCAGGCCACCTCACCAATGGCGAAGAGTCCCTCGATCTCCGTCTCGCCATCAACCGTGGCGACCACGCCTCCGCATTGGTAGTGGGCGGCGGGCACCACCGGAATGGGCTGACGGGTGATGTCGATCCCGAGCTCCCGGCACCGCGAATGGATCGTCGGAAAATGCCCGGTGATGAAGTCGGCCTTCAGGTGGGTCAGATCCAGGAAGACACAGTCGGCCCCAGTCCTCTTCATCTCCGAGTCGATCGCCCGGGCCACGACATCCCGCGGCGCGAGTTCCGCCCGGGGGTCATAGCGGTCCATGAACCGGTTCCCGTCGGCCCCTCGCAGCACGGCTCCCTCGCCCCGGACCGCCTCGGTGATCAGAAAATTGCGGACCTGCGGGTGGTAGAGGCAGGTGGGATGGAACTGGACGAACTCGAGATTCGCGACGGGCAACCCTGCCCGATAGGCCATGGCCACCCCGTCGCCGGTGGCGATGTCGGGATTGGTCGTGTAGAGGTACACCTTGCCGCTTCCGCCCGTGGCTAGCACGACAATCGGAGCAGCGAACACCTCCACCTGCTGGCGGACCCGGTCGAGGACATAGACTCCCAACACCCGGTTGGGACCCGTCAACCCCAGCTTGGCGGAGGTGATCAGGTCGACAGCGAGGTGGTCCTCGAAAAAGGTCACCGAAGGTTGCCCCCCAACAGCCCTGAGGAAGGTCCGCTCGAGTTCGGCACCGGTGGCGTCGGCCGCGTGGAGCACCCGCCGCTTGGAATGACCGCCCTCTCGGGTCAGATCCAATTCCCGTTGGCCCGGGGACTGCGGGATCTCCCGTTCGGAGAACCGGGCACCGAGCTCCAGGAGTTCCCGGATCCGTGCCGGCCCCTCCTCCACCACCGTCCGGACGACGTCCTCCCGACACAACCCCGCACCCGCCTCGAGCGTATCCCGGATGTGCAGGTCGAAGGAGTCCTCCGGGCTCGTGACGCTGGCGATGCCGCCCTGGGCCCAATTGGTGTTCGAATCCGCCCGGTTCTTCTTGGTCACCACGGCAACCCGACCCCGGCTGGCGACACGCAGGGCAAAGTTGAGGCCGGCAATGCCGCTTCCAAGGACGATGAAGTCGAAGTCTCGCCGGTGTGTCGCCATGGAGGTCTACGGTCCAGGTCAACGGCAGGCCGAAGGACACGCCGGCTCGGGGACTCCTCGCGCTACCGGGTCCAGTCGAAGGCGCGCTTCTTCAACGCATAGAGGTAGCCCACGAACAGCACCCCCATGAAACTGACCATGCCCCCCAGGATCAGGCTGGCATTCTCCTTCAGCAGGTCCTTGTACACCACCGCCCACGGGTACATGAAGACCACCTCGATGTCGAAGAGCACGAAGAGCAGCGCCACGAGATAGAACTTCACGGACAGGCGGGAGGTTCCCTCCCCCTGCGGGACCATGCCACACTCGTAGGGGATGTCTTTGGTGCGGGTCCGACGCCCCCGCTTGCCGAGGAGCACGGAGACCACCAGGGTGCCAAAGGCAAATCCCATGGCCACCAGGAGCAGCAGGAGGACCGGGAAGTATTGGGCGAGTTGCGAATCCATCCGCGGCGACTCTAAACGGGACCGTCCGGGAGACAAGGTCCGGATTCCGGCGTCCTTCAGAGCGGAAGGCATGGGAAAAGGGGCGTGATGCCCACGGTCGCTGGGTGTCGCCGCCGGAAACCGGGCTCCACCGACCCCGAACCTCCCCTCGAAGGGCCACATCATCGCATCGCCGCGATGCTGGAACCATCACCCGACGGATCCTCCCCCGGATGCGCCGGGGCCAAAAACCTTGCCGGAGTCCGTCCGCCTTGGCATCAGGGAACATGGAAACCCCGACTCGGACCGCCCAGGACCTGCACGCGCTCGCGGCGGGCCACCTCGCCGCCGTGTTCAGAGGGATGTGCCCGAGAGGCCTTGCCGAGATCACGAGGAATGTCGTTCCCAGGGACCTGCCCGAGGGACAGGTGCTGATCCATGAGGGTTCCAAGCCGGATCATGTCTTCATCCTGCTTTCAGGAAGGCTGGGCGTCTTCGCCAGGGACTCGGACGGCAGGCTTTCGCCGATCCGGGTGGTCGACCAGGCCGGCAGCCTCCTGGGAGAGCAGAGCGCCAGAGAGGGGCGACATTTTGCGAACGCCACGGTCATCGCCCTCTCCGGTTGCTCGATCGCGCCGATTCCGACCTCCCTGTTCCGGACATTGCTGGAGGCTGACCCGGGTGCCGCGGCAGGCCTTGCGGACACCGGAAAGCGACAGGCCATCGAAAAGCTCAAGGCACTCTCCGCGGAGATGGCAGCCGCAAGCGGCTTCTCCCCGGCCAATGCACCGACACCCCTGCAATTCCCCGCCGGCACGTCGATCCACTCCGCCGGGCAACCAGCCTGCTCCGCCTTCTTCGTGTTGTCGGGGCGCATCGACCTCTTCCCACCCGGATGCCCCGTTCCCCATGAGTCATTGGGACCAGGCATGCTTGTCGGAGCCCAGGACGTCATCACCGGATCCCCACGGAAGTTCAACGCGGTCGCCTCAACCCCCGTCGAGCTCCTGGAGGTCCCCGCACCAGTGCTGTTGGTGGGACACCCATCGGAACCCTCGCTGGGCACCTCCCTCAAGTCGCTGGAGTTCGTGCACAGCCTGCCACATCTCGGTGCCGCCTACCGGTTTGTCGGCGAGGCGGAGGGCCGAAACTGCATCGTCACCGACTACCTTCAATCCAGAGGCCGACGCGTCCGTGTCCGCTTTTTCCCCGGGGAGCAGAGGATCGAGGCCAGCACCTTCGAGGCCTCGGGTGAGACGGAGGTCGTGTCGACACCCATCGAGGGGCTGTCCCTGCTCATGGGGAAGACAGGGCGCCGGATCGTGGGTCTGACGGCGAACCACTCCTGGCCACACCTGCCCGAGGCCATGGCGACCCTCCTGCGGGGCTCCTCGCTGGAGCAATGGCAGGTCGATGCCTTGCGTGCCACAGGCCGATGGATGGAGGAATCAGCAGCCACCCGAGCCCAGGGGATGTCGACTATCGCCTGCAGCTGCACCAACGCCTCGATCGCACGCCTCCGACAGGAAGCCAGGCAGGTCGACACCCTCGAGGAGTTGATCCGGATCACCGGTGCCGGAACCGTCTGCGGCGGGTGCCGGTCCCGGCTGCCGGTCCTGATCGGAAAGGGCAGCTCGATCCTGTGCTCACTCCAGACGGAATACCTCTGCGAGGGCTCGATCCGAGCCCGGCTCCAGCCTGTGTCGTCGGAAACCCTGCCGATCGCACGTCCCGGCCAGCATGTGACGGTCGAAGGATTTATCGACCAGAGATGGATCGGACGTCCCTACACGCTCACGCATTTCGGTCCGGATTACTATGAACTGGGGGTGAAGCTCGAGGAGGGGGGCCTCTTCTCGAACTGGATGCGGAACGCCCCGCCGGGAATACTGGTCCGCCTCGGCGAGCCATCCGGCGATGTCTGTCCTGCAAGCGATGACCCTCGCCCCTTGGTCTACATCGTGGCCGGGATAGGAGTGACCACGGCGATCGCCGCCGTCCGGGGGCTGGCCGGCAAACGGGACCTCCGCATCCACTACGTCCATCGCAACCCACAGGAGGCTCCCTATCTCGAGGAGCTGCGGACCCTTTCGGACCGCGGACTGATCCGCCTGGATGAGATCGCGACCCGGATCTCCGGACGTCCCTCGTCCCAACACTGGAGGGACACCCTCGCGGGGGGGGGACGCTGTGAGGTGGTCATCTGCGGACCGGATGCCTTCAACCAATCGGTGCTCAAGGCATGCTCGGATCTCGGAGGGGTGGAGGCGGTGGCGGAGAGCTTTCTCCATCCGGATCGGGGTCAGGGTTCGATGCCTCGACCCGGAAGCTGGCGGATACCCGGTTTCACACCGCGCTGTCCGGTCGGCGGCGATCTCGTCACCACCAAGAGCCGACTGCCGATGGACGAAGAGGCCTCGCGCTTCCTGAGGCAGTACCATGAGGAGATGAAACCTGGGGCCGATCCATCGCCCCGGATCGGCCAGGTGCTCGAGGAGATCCGGTCCTCGGGGACGTGGACCCAGACCTCCGAGGAACTGGGCTTCGCTGCGCGCATCGCCTGGAGGAATTCAGGACGCTGCATCGGCCGGCTGTACTGGAGGGGACTTCACCTCCGGGACTGCAGGGATCTTGAGCGTCCTGAGGAGATCGCTGCCGCCCTCTTCGACCACCTCCGGTTCGCCTTCAACGGAGGCAACCTCCGTCCAGCCATCAGTGTCTTCCCGGCCGGCACTCCAGGACGGCCGGGACCCCGCATCTGGAATCCCCTGCTCCTCCGCTACGCAGGCCTCCAGCTCCGATCCGGAAAGCAGGTGGGGGATCCCGCGCAGAATGATCTGACTCGGAGGATCATGGAGCTGGGATGGGAGCCCGATGGGACGGACTTCGATCTCCTTCCCCTCGTCATCGAGGTTCCGGGCGAGGAACCCGCGCTCTTCGAGCTGCCGGAGGATTGCAGGCATGAGACATGGATCCGTCATCCGCACCATCCTTGGCTCGAGGGGCTGGGACTGCGGTGGAACTGCATTCCGGCGGTCAGTGACATGATGCTGGATGCCGGAGGAATCCAATACCGGCTCGCACCCTTCAATGGCTGGTATCTCAACACAGAGATCGCCGCCAGGAACCTCACGGACACCAACCGCTACAATCTTCTCCCTGTCGTCGCGGAAGCGATGGGGCTCGACATCTCGGACGATCGGACACTCTGGCGGGACAAGGCCCTGATCCTCCTCAATGAGGCGGTGCTCCACTCCTTCGACCGGGATGGTGTGAAGATGGCGGATCACCACTCGGCAGGCCATGAGTTCCTCGAGTTCTGCCGGGAGGAGCAGAAGGCGGGACGCGAGCCCTACGGAAAGTGGATGTGGCTCGTCCCCCCGGTCAGCTCGTCCACGAGCGTCCTGTATCAAGAACCGTTCGTGGATGTCGCGATCAAGCCGGCTTTCCGGAACCAGGATCCGGTCTGGAAGGGTCGCCCCCTCTCCGGTCGCAGGACCCGACCGATGGACCACGACGGATGACCTGTCTCGTCCCAGGAATCCGTGGCACGCTTATCCCGTGCTCATCATCAAGACACCCGCTGCCATGCAGCGACGGGCCAGGTCATGGCACCGGGACGGCCTGCGGATCGCCTTCGTGCCGACCATGGGATACCTGCACGAGGGTCACATCAGCCTGGTCCATGAGGCACGGAAACGGTCAGGGCCCGGGGGCATCGTCGTCGTCAGCATCTATGTGAACCCGACCCAGTTCGCTCCCACGGAGGACCTGTCCCTCTATCCGAGGGACCTTCCCAGGGACCTGTCACTCTGCCGGCAGGCAGGCGTCGATGCCGTGTTCCTGCCCTCAGATGCCTCCATGTATCCCGGAAAGGAGACCGGACACTTCTCCACCTATGTCGTCGAAGAACGCCTGTCGCAAGGGATGGAGGGGGCCTCCAGGCCGACCCATTTCCGGGGCGTGACAACGATCGTCGCCAAGCTGTTCCTGTGCGTCCAACCCGACTGCGCCGTGTTCGGAGCCAAGGATTGGCAGCAGGCCCAGGTGGTCCGCCGCATGGTCCAGGATCTCAACTTCCCCATCCGGGTGGTGGTGGCCCCCACCCGACGTGACGTCGATGGAGTGGCCCAGAGTTCCCGGAACAAGTACCTGTCCCCCGAGGAGCGCCCCCAGGCGGTGGCCCTCGTCCGTAGCCTCGACCTCTGTCGAAAGGCAGTCCGCCGCGGCGCAATGGCGGCCCACCTCCTCAAGGCCAGGGTCCGGAAGGAGGTGTCGCAATACCCTTCGGCCCGGCTCGACTACGTCGAGTTCTTCGACCCGGAGTCCCTGGAACCGGTCCGGACCGCACGACGCGGGAGCCACATGGCACTGGCGGTCCGGGTCGGCACCACTCGACTCATCGACAACGGTCGGCTCTGACACGACTTCACCGTCCACCTTCCATGCCCGAGTTTGTTCCACCTCCCCGGGTCAATGTCCTAGGCGTCGGCATCTCGGCGCTCAACCTCGACTCTGCTGTGGAGGCCCTCGTCCGGGCCCGGGCCGCGGGCCGCCGCGGCTTCGTCACCATCACCGGCGCCCACGGGGTGATCGAGTCGCAGGACGACCCCTCGTTGCAGCACATCCACAACGCCTCGCTCCTGTCGACTCCGGACGGCATGCCCATGGTCTGGATGGGACGGCTTCAGGGATGCGGGACCATGGGGCGAGTCTACGGGCCCGATCTGATGGAACGGATGATGGCCTGGTCCCAGGAAAGCGGGGCGACCCACTACTTCCTGGGGGGCAACACCGGCGTGGCACAGGACCTCAAACTGCGTCTGGAACAGCGCTTCCCGGGCATCCGGATTGTGGGGACACACACGCCGCCGTTCCGTCCCCTGCAGCCTTCCGAGATCGAGGCGCTGGCAGTCGAACTCCGCCAGAAGGATCCGGACTTCGTCTGGATCGGCCTGAGCACCCCGAAGCAGGAACGGTTCATGGCCGCACATCTCGAACCCCTGGGAGCCCGGATCATGCTCGGGGTCGGCGCCGCCTTCGACTTCCACACCGGACGGGTGACGCAGGCTCCGCGATGGATCCAGCGCTCGGGTCTCGAGTGGCTTTTCCGTCTCAGCAAGGATTTCAGGAGGCTCTGGCCGCGGTATTCCAGGGTCGTGCCGCGGTTCCTGTGGCTCGCAATGCTCCAGCTGGCGGGACTTCGGAGATTCCCGATTGAGGTTTCTGGACGGACCGGGGATCCAGCGATCAACCCAACAGGCTCCAACGGATGACCTGCACGGGCGTGCCCTCCGGCCAGTGGAGGCCTGCCGGCTGATCGACGAGTCCGTTGGACTCGGCAAGGGACTGGACATGGTGGGAGGCTTGGGTTCCAGCCAGACGCACCTTCCCGTCCCGGTCCATGATCACCCGGAAGAACTGGCGTCGGTCCCCGGGGGTGTGCAACGGCTCGGCCAGGACGCCCTGGACCGTCGGGAGGGACACCTCTTCGACACCGGAGAACCGCCGGAGGACCGGCACGACCAGCAGGAGGGCTGTCACCCAGGCGGAGGCTGGATTGCCAGGCAGCCCGGCAACGAGGCACTTACCGGACCGGGCCCAGAAGAACGGCTTGCCCGGCTTCAGGGCGATGGGTCCTTCATGGACCGAGGCTCCGATCCGTCGCAGGGCCGGCCGGACCAGATCCGGCTCGCCGACCGAAGCCCCACCGGTGGTGACCAGCAGATCCACCGACGGGAGGGCGTCCCGTAGCGCCGCATCCAGCCGGTCCGGATCATCCGGGACACGGGGCAGCAGCCGAACCTCGGCACCGAGGGGGGTAAGAAGACCCTCCAGCATTGGTGAATTGCCATCGACAACCTGCCCGGGCCCCGGAGGACGTCCGATCTCCACCAGTTCACTGCCCGTCGGCAGGATCCCGACCCTGGGCCGCTGGGACACCCTGACGGATTGGATGCCGGCGGCGGCGAGCAGTGCCAGACACCCTGGACCGATGCGGTGACCCACCCCCAGGAGAGTCTGGCCTTCGGCAAAATCCTCACCACGGAACCGGACGAACTGCCACGGCCGCACCGGATGCAGAAGTCGGACCCCAGTGTCGTCCGCCGGGGATGACTCGACCTCCTCCACCGGAGCCACGGCATCCGCCCCGTCCGGCAATGGGGCACCCGTGGCCACCACGACGGCTTGGCCTGATGCCAGCGACCCGGCGAAGGGTCGGCCGGGGAAACCCCGCCCCACCACCCGAAGCCTGGCTCCTGGCCTCGTCGCATCCACGGCCCTGACCGCAACGCCGTCGAGCGCCACCGAATCCTGCATGGGGTTCGAAGCCCGGGCGACCGGCGCAGATGCGAGAAACCGGCCGAGACCCTGAGTCAGCAACACCTCCTCATCAGGGAGCCTCCAGACCGCATCGAGAAGCCGATCCCGAACCTCCTCCAAGGATCTCAGCCTGGAGGGCTCCTGCGATGCTGAAGGGGAGGCGTTCACGATCGACCGGTTCCCGGAATCCGGGCCGCCGGACTGGGTACTCCAAAACCGACCTCAAACCAAGACACCAAGCCTACCCAAAACCGGAGATCCCATCACAGGGCGGGATCGCGGGACGTCATCTCCGAATCGTCATGCTTGGGGGAATCGGTATCGACGTCGTGATCCCGCAGCCGTGAACGCCAGACGAGGAAGAAACCGATTGCCATCACCAGGAAGAGGATGCTGAGAAAGATCTGGGATCCGAGGTCCATGAGGGATAGGGCGATCGCAAGGATGCCGGTCACGATCGCGACGCTGTAGAGAATCCACGCCGCCTGCCGATGATCGTAGCCCATGGCGAGAAGGCGGTGGTGCACATGTCCCTTGTCGGCCTGGAAGATCGAGACATTCCGTCTCCAGCGGTTGTACATCACCTGGGTGGTGTCGAAGAGCGGAAGGGCGAAAAGGAGGAGTGGAACCGTAAGGACGGAACTGGCACCTCTGGAACCCTCCTCTCCATTGAACAGGGAGATGATCGAGATACAGGACAGGATCATCCCGATAGTCAGTGACCCCGAATCCCCGAGGAAGATCCGCGCCGGGGAATGGTTGTGGGGAAGGAATCCAAGACAGGCGCCAGCGAGCGCGAGGTTGAGGAGCGAGACGAGGACGTTCTGCGAGAAGATGTTGATGACGGCGAGGGACAACGCCATGCACGCAGTCACCCCGGCGACGAGGCCATCGATGCCATCGAGCAGGTTGACCGCATTTGTGACGCCGACGATCCACAGGACCGTGACCGGTAGGCCAAAGTAATTGAGGTCGATCGGACCGAGGAAGGGCACCATCATGGCGTCAATCCGGAATCCGCCCAGCCAAAGACCCGAGGCAATCACGATCTGCGCGAGGAACTTCTTGGAGGCGTTGGCGCCACGGATATCGTCATAGATGCCCAGAAGGAGGGTGGCGAGGGACCCCAGAAACAGTGGCACCATCAATTGGGCAAACCGGCGGAATTCCGTTGCGATGGAGTTCTGGAGGACTGGCACGGCCAGCAGGGACAGCAGGAACGCCAGATAAACCGCCAATCCGCCAAGTCGGGGCATCACACCCCGGTGGACCTTCCGTTCATTCGGGATGTCGATCGCA
>SYEM01000035.1 GCA_005801385.1 Verrucomicrobiales bacterium
CCCACTCGAAGCGCGAGCGGAGCCGCTCCTCGAGCGTGGCGATCTCGCGCGGCGGCCGGTCGGACGAGATGATGATCTGGCGGCCCGCCTCGTAGAGGCTGTTAAACGTGTGGAAGAACTCCTCCTGGATCCGCTCCTTGCCGGCCAGGAACTGGATGTCGTCCACCAGGAGGGCATCCACCTGGCGATACCGTCGGCGGAATTTGGCCAGCTGGTTGTTCTGGAGGGCGTCGATGAACTCGTTGGTGAAGCGTTCGCAGCTGGTGTAGACGATCTTGTAGCTGCGTTTCTTCTGGAGGATCTCGTTGCCGATGGCGTTCAGGAGGTGGGTCTTGCCGAGGCCGACGCCACCGAAGAGGAAGAGGGGATTGAAGGCCCGGCCCGGGTTCTGGGCCACCGCGAGTGAGGCGCTGTGGGCCATCTGGCTGTTGTTGCCCACCACGAAGCTCGAGAAGGTGCTGTTCTGGTTGAACAGGGCCTCGGCGTCGCGGCCCGTGGCCCCCGCGCTGCGTCCCCGGCGTTCCGTGGGCTCCGGGGTCTCCGCCACGTCCGCCTCGGACTCCGGCTCCGCGGCCTGGACCGGTTCGGTGGCGGTGTCCTCGACGAGGAACTCGATCCGGATCGGCTTCACGGCCACGCGGCTCGCCGAGGATCGGAGGAGGTCGAGGTAGTTGTTCGTCAGCCAGATTGCACTGAACTCGTCACGGACCCGCAGCTTGAGCAGATCGCCCTCGAGGGCGAGGGGACGAAGCCCCTCGAACCACAGGGCATAGTGGTCGGGCCGCAGCATTCCCTTGAGCTGGGACTGGACGGCGGTCCACACCTGTTCGGCGGTTTCGGCAATGGGTTGGTGTTGAGGCACGTGCGGTGACGGTTCGGTCAGTTTATTCACCCAGGTCGCCCACCGGCAATGAGGGAGTTCGAATCCACCCCGGTCGATCGCCGGCCCGGGGCGCGGCGGCAGCCCGATTTTCATGGAAAATCCCAGGCGTGGAGGGCGGATTCTTGATCTCTAACAATCTCATTGACAGATGGTTGTGAATTTCTTGGAACCGGCATCCCGCGGGGGTGGCCCCGGAGGGTGGGTGGATGGTCCCGGAAATTGCGGCCCGTCTTGTAGAGAATGTAGCCGGTCCGAACTAGATGAAAATCCCCCGAGTTGCTCCCACGTTGTTCACCCGTCGCAAATTGGCCTGTTCCGCGTTGAAAAACGGGGCTTTTGGGCGGGGGGCGGGCGGGTCCCGGAATCCGTGCGGGTGTGAACAGATTTTACTTGGATCTGACCTGAAATTCACGGGTCTGGACAACGGGTCGGGTCTGCGGGGTTGGTGATGGAATACCCTGGGTCTCCGGACCCGCCAACCGGTCCACGGAGCATGCTGGCCTGGAGAGGGAGCCCAGGGACATCAGGAATGCCGGTCAACCCGTCCGAGGCGCTTGGACCCGGGGTGGGGCATGGCCCTCGGAGGGGACAGCATCGACATGGCACCTGGATCGATCGCGGCCGTGGCAACGGGGCCGGAAGGGTGCCTGGGTGTGTCGGGGGTTGGACGCGTTGGCTTCAGGGAGAGACCCGTGGACAGTGTTGTCCCAAGGCTTTTCAACATGGCAACATGGGCCCGAGACTGTCCATTGGCCTTCAGGGTGTCGTCGAGGCCGGTTGCCGGGATTGCGGGATTTCTCGTTTCCCCGCAGCCTCGAACGCCATCGGTATGAACCCCTCCTCCCACTCCACCGCGTGGATCGAGAATGGCCCGGAAGGACCCCTTTCCATCCAGGGTTCATTCTCGATAGGGCGTTCCTCGTCCAATGAGCTGGTCCTCGACGACCGGAAGGCGTCCCGGAACCATGCCATGATCCACGAGCAGGGTGATGGCGAGTTCTTCATCGTCGACCTCGGCAGCAGCAATGGCACCTATGTCGCCGGCAAACGGGTGGTGCAGCCGACACGGCTCACCGATGGGGTCGAGATCCAGATCGGCGAGACACGCCTCACCTTCCGCCAGCCCATCGTGCGGGATTCCTCGTTTATTGAGGAGTCGGGTTCCGGAACATTGATGGATGTCCGGATGGTGCGCAGCTGGCTGCTGCTGGCGGATCTCCAGGGATCCACCCGGCTCAGCCAGGAGATGCCTGCCGAGGAGCTGGCGCGACTGACGGGACGCTGGTTCTCGGAATGTCGCCAGCTCATCGAGCGCCACGGGGGCGCCGTCAACAAGTTCCTCGGGGATGGGTTCCTGGCGTATTGGCCGGCGACCCGCACGGATCTCGACCTGCTCATCCAAGGCCTGCTCGCCCTGAAACAGCTCCAGGCCAGCAGCGCGGTCGCCTTCCGGATCGTCCTGCACCAAGGTTCGGTGATCCTGGGTGGGGGGCCGACGATGGGGGAGGAGAACCTGTCGGGTCCCGAGGTGAACTTCACGTTCCGCATCGAGAAGCTCGCCGGCGGACTCGATTGCTCCGCCATGATGAGTGCGGCGGCCAGGACCCAGCTGGAGGGGCGGTTGTCCACGACGTCCTTGGGCCAACACCCGGTCAGCGGTTTCCCCGGAACCCCGGAATTCTTTGCGTTCTAGGGGAGGGCTCCTGGCTCCAAGCGGGCACCTGTTCGGATGCGAAACCCGGAACCTCCAGGTGCTCCCGCTTGATCCCCGGGTATGTCTCCGGGAACGTCACGGGATGCGACCCGTCCTGTGGATCGTCTGGATCCTGTTGCCGCTGATGGCGTCGGGTGCCGCCTCGATCCAGGTTCTCCGATCCCCGGATGGCCGGATCCAGTTCCAGCTGCACTCACCGAAATCCGGATCGGACGATCTGCCTCACTGGAATGTGAGCGTCGCCGGTCAGCCGCGATTCGAAGGATGCCGTCTGGATCTCGTGACTCGAGATCATGGGCATGTCCTGGCGGGTGCGTCCCTCGTGCAGGCCTTGCATCACCAGGTCGACACCCCCATCCCGTGGCCTATTGGGAGGGCAGACCCGGTCCGTGATCGGTACCGGGAACTGCGCCTCCGGTTCTCTCCACGGTCCGGTCCGCCCGTCGAGGTGATCGTCCGCTGTCATAACGATGCCGTGTCCATCCGCTACCATCTGGAGGGTGAGGGCACTGTTGTGATCGAGGATGAGGGCACCTCCTTCCGGGTCTTGGGTCGCCCCGGGACGCTGGTCCAGTTCCTCGAGAACTTCCGGACATCCCATGAGCATGCGGTGGAGACGGTCGACTGGGATCGAATTCCGAGAGGACGTCTCATCGATGTGCCGCTGACGTTGTTGTGGCCGGACGGGACCGCTGGGGCAATCACCGAGGCGGCCTTGAGGCGGTATCCGGGCATGTCCCTGATGCGTCCGGAGGACTCGGGAGAGGCGGTGGGGCTGGTGAGCCGACTGAGTCCCAGGGCGGACGGATCCAAGGCGGTTCGAACCCTTCCCATGGACACCCCCTGGCGGGTGGTTCTGCTGGGGCAAGGACCAGGAAAACTTCTCGAATCCGGAACCCTCTTTTCCCTGAACGATCCCCCGGCATCGAACGACTTCGGCTGGGTCCGACCCGGAAAGATCACGTTCCATTGGTGGAATGGGGATGTCTTCGACGGACGCCCCGGAGACCCGATCCTGTCGGTGCCGATGGCCCGTCGGTACATCGACTTCTGTGCCTCGAACCACATCGAGGCCCATTCCCTGACATCGACCGAGGTCACCACGACACCGTGGTACCAACAGTCCAGGCCCGGTGTGGAACCCGGACCGGACACGGACGTGACCCGGACCGGACACGGACGTGACCCGACCCCGGGAGGGTTTCGATCTGGCCGCCATCCGCGACCATGCGCGATCAAAGGGGGTCCGACTCTGGACGTGGGTCCACAACCGGGCGTTGCAGGGACGCGTCGAGGAGGCCTTCGCTGCCTTCGAGCGGCTCGGGTGGAGCGGCATGATGGTCGACTTCTTCGACCACGATGACCAGGACACCGTCGAATTCGCCGAATCCATCCTCGAGGCGGCGGCACGCCATCACATCCTCGTCCATCTTCATGGCGTCTGGAAGCCGACCGGGCTCGAGCGGACCTTTCCGAACCTCATGAATCACGAAGGCGCACTGAACCTGGAGTACCTCAAGTGGAGTGACCGGTGCACTCCCCGACATGATGTGGACATGGCCTTCACCCGGCTTATTGCGGGTCCGATGGACTATCATCTGGGCGGGTTCCGGGCGGTGCCCCGGGACCAGTTCCAATACAGGCAGGTGGCTCCCGTGGTCCTGGGTACCCGATGTCACATGCTGGCCATGTACGTGTGCTTCGACAATCCGACGCCCATGGTGGCCGACCATCCGACGGCCTACGTGGGACAGCCCGGATTCGAGTTCATCCAACGGGTGCCGACGTGGTGGGACGAGACCCAGGTTCCCGTGGCGGTTCCGGGATCCCATCTGGTGACGGTTCGACGGAAGGGGCGGTCGTGGTTCGTGGGAGGGCTCTCATCGGGGCCGTCCCGATCGCTCGTCCTCCCCCTCGATTTCCTTCCCCGGGGTCCGCATCGACTCCGTCTCTGGTTGGACGATCCGCGGCCGGGCGCGGACCCCAACCAACTCCGGGTCGAGGAATCACTGGTGACCCGCTCGGAGAGGGTGGAGGTGGATGTGGGTCAGGATGGGGGCTTCGTTGCGGAGCTGGTCCCGTTGCGCTGAACCGGGTTCTCCCGCTTGATCCTCGTGGGCATCTCCGGGACGGTGGGCCAGACGTCGTCCGTGCCCTTCCACTTCTCCCATCCCGAGTGGCTGATCCTCCTGCCCGTGGCGGCGGTCTGGACCCTCGGGTGGGCCCGGAGAAGTGATTCCTCCCTCGCTCCACGACGGCTCCGATGGGCTCTCGCCCTGCGGCTCGCCGGACTCCTGATCCTTGTCCTCGCCCTCGCCGGACTCCAGTGGCGGCGACCGGACTTCGGGATGAACCTGTTTTTCCTCCTCGACCGGTCGGACTCCGTCCCGGGAGCCGTCCAGGAACAGGCCCGCCAGCTTGCCAATCGTTGGGCGAGGGAGAAGCCCGAGACCGACAAGGGCGGGTTCCTGGTGTTCGGCGCCGAGGCGGCCCTCGAGACCACCGCCACCTCGGTCGCCGAGGCCGAACGCATCCAGACCGTGGTGCCCACCGACCGTACCGACATCGCCGCCGCGATCCGACTCGGCACCGCGGCATTCCCGGAGCAGGGACAACGGCGGCTCGTGCTTCTCTCCGACGGCAACGAGAACGTCGGCGATGGCCTCGCCGCCCTCCGGTCGGCCCGGTCCCTCGGTGTGGATCTCGACGTCGTGGCGTTGGGATCGCGTCGCGGAGAGGACCTGTCGGTGCAGAAGGTCGAGGTCCCGGCCTCCGTGAAGCAGGGTCAGGCGTTCGACGTTCGGCTGGTGGTCGGGACCGAGCGGGCCCGGACCGCGACCGTGCGCATGTACCGCGACAACCGCGCCATCGCGGAGCAGGAGGTCGTCCTCGAGCCGGGCCGGAATCTCCTGTCGGTCCCGCAGAAGCTCGACGAGCCCGGATTCCATGCCTACGAGGTCGTGGTCGACGCCCCCGGCGACACCGTGGCCCAAAACAACCGGGCCAGCGGTTTCGTCCAGATCCGAGGCGATCCCCGGGTCCTGGTGGTCAGCAGCGATCCGGAGGCCGACCGGTTCCTCGTGCAGGCCCTCCGCGCGGCACGGCTCGAGGTCCGGGTAGTGCGTGAGACCGAGTTGCCGTCGACCCTTGCGGAGATCCAGAGCCACGACGCCATCGTCCTCGGCAACGTCTCGGCCGGCGATCTGGGTCCCGACGGGATGCGCCTGCTGGAGAGTGTGGTGCGGGACTTCGGCGTGGGACTGGTCTGCATCGGCGGCGACCAAGCGTTCGCGGCGGGAGGGTATCGGAGCACCCCGCTCGAGGAGGCGCTGCCGCTCGACATGGAGTTGTCGTCGAGGAAGGTGCTGCCCAAGGGGGCCCTCGGGCTCGTCATGCACGGCATGGAGTTCGCCAACGGCAACCAGGTGGCCCGGGAGATCGCCCTCGCGGCGCTCGATGCGCTGGGGCCGACGGATGAGATGGGCGTGTGGCTCTGGGATGGCACCGAGAAGCCGTTGTTCCCGCTCCAGGCCGTCGGGTCGAAGACCGCTCTGGCCCAACAGATTGCCGGAATGAACCAGGGGGATCTCCCCAGCTTCGAGGGGCTCATGACCCTCGCCCTCGGGGACCTCCAGAAGTCCACCGCCAACCTGAAGCATCTCATCGTGTTCAGCGATGGCGATCCCAGCGCGCCCTCGGACGCCCTGATGCAGCAGTATCTCGCCGGACGCATCACCGTCAGCACCGTCATGATCGGCGGCCATGTCCAGCCCACGACGATGGAGCGCATGGCGCAGCAGGGGCGTGGTCGGTTCTACGACGTCCGCTCCGCGGCCCAGCTGCCCCAGATCTTCATCAAGGAGGCGGCGGTGATCCTGAAGTCGGCGATCTCCGAGGAACCGTTTCGTCCGCAGGTGGCGGCGGGCAGCGAGCTGACCCGGGGCATCGGATCCTGGCCGATGCTCCAGGGCCATGTGGCCACCACCCCGAAGCCGCGGGCCGAGGTGCCGCTTCTGACCGGCAACGGGGATCCCTTGCTGGCCCACTGGCAGCACGGGTTGGGGCGGTCGGTGGCGTTCACCAGCGATGCCCGCAGTCGCTGGGCACGGGACTGGATCGGCTGGTCGCAGTACCAGCAGTTCTGGTCGCAGGCGGTCCGCTGGTCCCTCCGCCGGGTGGATGCCTCGGACCACACCGCGAAGGTGGGGATCGACAATGGGACCGGGGTCCTTTCGGTCGAATCGCTCGACCCCGAGGGCAACTTCCGGAATTTCCTCGACCTCCGGGCGGCGGTGGTGGGGCCGGGGGGGCGTCGGACGGACGTGGTGTTGGAGCAGACGGGTCCGGGTCGTTACGAGGGTCGGTTCGCCGCCCCCGAGGTCGGGGCCTATCTGGTCAACCTCCTCGAGATGAAGGACGGACGTCCGGTCGGATCCCAGGTGCTGGGGAGCAGCGTGAACCATTCGCCGGAGTTCGAGACCGATGGCCCGGACCGCGCCCGTCTGCAGCGTCTCGCGGAGGCCGGGGGCGGGAAGGTCCTGGATCCGGAGACCGACAACCCGTTCCTGTTGGATCGCCGACGCACCTTCCGCGCCAGCGACCTCTGGCAGACGTTGCTGCAGTGCTTCGTGGTGCTGATGGTGATCGACGTGGGGGTGCGCCGGGTGGATGTCGACCGGTCGGAATGGGCCCGTTGGTGGACCGGGATCCGGTCCCGGCTGGGTTGGGGTGGTCGGACGCCCCCCGAGCCCGAGGCGCAGGGGCTCCAGTCGTTGCTCACGGCCCGGGAACGGGTCCGCGAAGGTCGAACCCGCGCGGGGCAGGGCGGGTCTGGTGCGGTTTCACCCGGGGAGCAGGTTCGAATTGACGAGGGGCCGATGCCATCCTCGGGAAGTTCGGGTTCCTCCGGCCCGGGTGCCGCTCCGGAGGCCTCCCGGAACCCGGAGGGTGCAGGTTCGGATCAGGAATCGGCCCGGGAACCGGTGGAGCCGTCGACCCCGACGAGCCGGCTGCTCGAGGCGAAGCGCAGGGCGCAGCGCCGGTCGGGTTCCTGAGTTCGTGAGCGAGTCGACGTCTTGGAGTCCCCGTCTCGAAGTGGACAGGCTCCCGGCTATCCCTTGCGCGCCGTTGCTGAGTCCGTGACCTGACAAGTGGAAGTCAATACGCTACGAGGTAGCAGACGGGGGGATGGTGGAGGGAGCCCGGAGGGCGACCGGAACTATCCCCCCGTCTGAGGCGGTCACAACCACTACCAACGACATGACCAACGACCATCCGGCCGACAACCCCGATTCGGGCCCGAAGAAACGCCGCTTCCTCAGCGCCGAGAAGAAATTCCAGATCTACCTGGAGGCGCAGTCC
>SYEM01000328.1 GCA_005801385.1 Verrucomicrobiales bacterium
AGCATTCCGGCCGAGGGCCAGTTCTCCACCCGCGGTGCATGGACCGTCGGCAAGAACCTGACCCTTCTTAACCGAATCCCCCTTCGAGACTAGGATCTTCTGGTTGATGCAGGTTGCTGCGTTGGATCGCATGAACTTGCGAACCGGATAAACCCAGACGCCTGCGTCGGGATCCGTCTTGACCTTTTTCTTACCCTCCGGAACCCGGCCGTCCTTGGTGATGATGATCTGGCTACCGTTAACACTCGCCACTTTGCCGGACTCCTCGGCGACGATCACAGCCCTGGAATCCCGGGCGACACGATCCTCGAGGCCGGTGGCAACAAATGGCGCCTCAGTGATCAACAGCGGCACGCCCTGGCGCTGCATGTTGGACCCCATCAACGCACGATTGGCATCGTCATGCTCGAGGAACGGAATGAGGCCGGCCGCCACCGAAACAAGCTGCTTCGGAGAGACATCCATGTAATGGATCTCCTTAGGCTCCACATCTATGAAGTCACCCTTGTTACGACAGGTAACCTTCTCGGTGAGGAAACGGCCCCTGTCGTCGATCGCGGCATTGGCCTGGGCAATCGTGTATCCTTCCTCGCGGTCACCCGTGAGATAGTTGAGTTTCTCGGTTACCCTGCCATTCTCGACCTTGCGGTAGGGGGTCTCGATGAACCCGTAGTCATTGACTCGTGCGAAGGTCGCCAGCGATGCGATCAAACCGATGTTGGGGCCTTCGGGCGTCTCAATCGGACAAATACGTCCGTAGTGGGACGGATGAACGTCACGAACCTCAAATCCGGCACGATCCCTGGACAAACCGCCTGGTCCAAGAGCGGACAGTCGGCGCTTGTGGGTCAGCTCCGCCAGAGGGTTGATCTGATCCATGAACTGACTGAGCTGGCTGCGGCCGAAGAAATCGCGAACAACTGCCGAGAGAGCCTTCGGATTGATCAGCTTCTGCGGAGTCATGGTATCCATCGTCTGGTCGAAGAGCGTCATACGCTCCTTGACCAGTCGCTCGGTCCTGGCAAGACCAACCCGACACTGGTTAGCCAAAAGCTCTCCTACTGTACGAATGCGCCGGCTCCCAAGATGATCAATATCATCAAGGCTTCCCTCGCCTTTTTTGAGTTTGAGGAGGTAGCGGGTCGCCTCGAGGAGGTCCTTCCCTGTCAGTATCCGTGAATCGCCCTCCGAGAAGTTCAGCTTCTGGTTGATCTTGTAGCGTCCGACACGTCCGAGGTCATACCGCTTGGCGTCGAAGAACAGCCTCTTGATGAGAGCCTTCGAATTCGCAGCAGTCGGGGGATCGCCGGGACGTAGACGGCGATAGATGTCTTTCAGTGCCTCATCGCCATTCTTGGTAGGATCCTTCTTGAGACACTTGATGACGATTCCGTCATCGAGAGAGGTGTCGACCACACGGATCTTGGAGACCTTTAGATCAGCGATCTGTTTGACGGTCGCCTTCGAAAGCGGCTCAAAGGCCCGGGCAACAACAATACCTTTATCGTTGTCGACGGCATCCTCGATCAAAACCTTGTTTTGGATGTCCTCCAACTTATCGGCGTCTTTCACCGAGATTTCCTCGATCTTGTAAAACAGATCGAGAATGTCGCCGTCCTTGCCGACGTCCTCTGGATTGATCTTGGACTCGGGACGCGGGTGGAGCCGGGCCTCGGCGATGGCAAACAACGCCCTGAAAAACGTGGTGGTCAGGAACTTGCGGCGACGCTTCTTCCGATCGAGATAAACGTAGAGGAGATCGCTGGTGTCGAACTGCGCCTCGTACCAAGAGCCGCGATCCGGAATGATCCGGAAACTGTGCAGGAGCTTGCCGTTGGGATGCTGGGTCGTCTCAAACGCCAAGCCCGGGGAGCGGTGCAACTGGCTCACAATCACCCGTTCGGCGCCGTTGATCACAAAGGTGCCCTGAGGAGTCATGAGCGGAATCTCGCCCATGAACACCTTTTCCTCCTTGGTTCCCTTCTCGTCCTTGAGGAGGAAGGTCACATAGAGCGGAGCCCCGAACGTCAGACCTTCCCGCAGACATTCAAGCCAGTCGACCTTGGGTTCTTGGATGTCATAGCTGTGGAAATCGAGGACCGTCTTGCCATCGTAGCTTTCGATCGGGAATACCTCGGTGAACACGGCTTGGAGTCCGGTGTTCTTGCGCTTGGACTGGGGAATCTCCGCCTGCAGAAACTCCTTGTAGGAGTCGAGTTGGATTTCGATGAGGTTGGGAGGCGTTATGACCTCATTGATCTTTCCGAAGTTGATGCGCTCCGAGACTTTGTTTGGCATGATGACCTTTTTTCCTTTCAGCTCCGCCGGAAGACCGGCGGGTCTAGTGCAACAAGCGACAACAAGACGGGGCCGGACGGTTTAGTTCCAAAAATCGACCGGTCTCGTCTTGTTACCCTCGAGTTCCAACAAACCTCTACAACGGTATCGCTAAAGAACAAACCCGCAAACGACAAGCTCTCGGCGTGCGGGGATTAAGGGAGGGAGGCGGGAACCGCCTCCCTCCTGGAGATGAAGATTACTTGAGCTCGATCTTGGCACCGGCCTCTTCGAGCTTCTTCTTGGCGGCCTCGGCATCCGCCTTCGGAGCACCCTCGAGAACGGGCTTCGGAGCACCGTCGACCAGAGCCTTGGCCTCCGCCAGGCCAAGACCGGCCTTGACCTCGCGGACAACCTTGATGACGGGGATCTTCTTGTCGGCAGGAACCGACGCCAAGATCACGTCGAAAGTGTCCTTGACCTCCGCGGCGGGAGCCGCGGCGCCACCGCCAGCGGCAGGAGCCGCGGCAACTGCCACAGGAGCGGCAGCAGTGACGCCCCACTTGGTCTCGAGGGCCTTAACCAATTCGGCGGCCTCGAGAACGGTGAGCTTGCTGAGTTCTTCCACGATGTTGTTGATGTCTGCCATAATGTTGTCTTTCTGTCCTTGTTGTCGTCCGTTCAGTCTCGTCGGAGAAGGAGCCCCTTCAGATTAGTCCGCAGCCCGCGGACCGACGATTCACTCTTTTTTTGAGTTCGGGATCCAGACGGGACGACGCCTGTATCCCGAGAGGGATGCAGCGAACCGATCAATCCGGCTTGTCGACCTTCGCCTTGATGACCCGGGCGAGTTGGGAGCCGGGGGTGTTGATGAGTGCCGCGAGCTTCTGGGCGGGCGCCTGGATCACCCCAAGCAGCCTGCCCCGGAGGACGCCGATCGGCGGAAGATCCGCGATCGCCTGAACAGCAGCCGCCTCGAGGCGCTGGCTGCCAAGGTAGCCGAACTGGAGCTTTGGTTTCTCAAATTCGGATTGGAAGGTCTTGATGACCTTTGCAGCCGCAGCGATGTCGTCCTTCCCGGTCACAACCGCCAGCTGCCCCGCGAGGGCTCCGGAAAGATCCGCAACACCAGCCTGCTTCGCGGCAACCCGGAATATGGTGTTCTTGACGACATGAACCTCGGCACCCGCCTTGTTGAGGCGTTTCCGAAGCTCGGTGAACTTCGAAACTGCCAGGCCGCGGTAATCGACAACCAGGAAGAATGGCGACGCCTGAATGCGGGCGACGTATTCTGCTGAGATGAATTGCTTCTCGGTACGCATGTGTAGGGTCCCTTGTTGGTTCAGTTGGCGCCGAACTCCTTGAGATCCAGCCGAACCGGTGGGCTCATGGTCAGCGAGAGGGAGCAGGATTTGATGAAGATACCCTTGGCACCCGAGGGGCGAGCCCTCACGACGGCCTCGATAACTGACCGGGCATTCTCAGCAATCTGCTGGGCGCTAAAGCTGGCCTTGCCGACCGGGACATGAATATTGCCGGCCTTGTCGATCTTAAATTCAACCCGGCCCGCCTTGACCTCCTTGATGGCCTTCGCCACGTCGTCCGACACGGTGCCGGTCTTCGGGTTGGGCATAAGCCCACGAGGGCCGAGTACCTTGCCAAGCTTCCGGACCTCCGCCATCGCCTCGGTTGTCGAGATGGCAACGTCAAAGTCAACCCATCCCTCCTGACATTTCTTGATCATATCATCAAAACCCACGAAGTCGGCCCCCGCAGCCTTGGCCGCCTCGGCCTGGGCACCAGCCTTGGTGAACACAAGGACGCGGACCGCCTTCCCCGAACCATGAGGGAGCGGACAGGTGCCGCGGACCATCTGGTCGGACTGTTTCGGGTCGACCCCGAGCCTGAAGGCAAGATCCACGGTCTCCACGAACTTTGCCCGTGGGAACTTGACGAGAACATCCACCGCTTGGTTGAGGGGGTAGTTCTTTGAGACATCGACGAGGGTGGATGCCTTCTTGTATCGTTTGCTGGCCATGCTTGTGTGCGGTCCGGACGAGTCGATCAGACTCTCCCGCTCAATGGGTTTGGAATGAAAAATCTTAACGAACGAGCCCCATGGAGTGACAAAGATCGAGCACGGTGTCAACCAAACTTTGAACACGCACCCAACATCTTCGCATCCTGAAGGGCGTCAGACTCGACCGATGACCTTAATGCTGATTGCTGGTGATCCTTCGGGTGATCTGGCCGCAGCCGAGCTGGTCCTGGCGCTCCGACGGCGGTGCCATGCGTTTCAACCCCATTTCATCGGTTCTGGTGGGCCTGCCATGAGGAAGGCCGGCGTGGCCCTGTTCCACGACCTGACGGTCCACTCGGTCATCGGATTGGAGATCCTCAGGAAGGTCCTGTTCTTCCGGGAGGTTTTCTCGACACTGAAACGCGAGGCTCGAATCAGGACGGTCGACGCCGTCATCGGCGTTGACTACTCGGGATTCAACCTTCGCTTCGCGGAGGCCATGGCCCGGGAAACCCGCGGATCAAGGGGAGCATTCAAGAACTGGCGTCCCAGATTGGTTCAGTACATCTCACCCCAGGTTTGGGCATCCCGACCCGGTCGTGCAAAGCGGATGGAGGCCTGTCTCGACCTTCTGCTCACCATCTTGCCATTCGAGCCCGGCTGGTTTGCCGAACACGCTCCAAACCTATCGGCCGTCCATGTCGGCCACCCTTTGGCGGATCGCCATTCTAGGGGGGACTCCCTGGCAGATCCCGTTCGGAAGGACCCTCCTCTCCTGGTGCTCCTCCCCGGAAGCCGTCCTGGCGAATTGGCACGGCATCTTCCGGTCATGATCCCCGCGGCCCTGCGGGTACAGCGGGAAACGGGCGCCCGAATTCGGTTCGTCCTGCCCCGGGAATCCCTCGAGCCACTCGTGAGAGGGCTGCTCCCTGATGCGCTCGACGCCGCGATCCACATCGACCAACTCTCCGCCAGCCTTCGTGAAGCCTCGGTGGCCATGGCCTCCACCGGTACGGTCACCCTCGAATGCGCCTGGCACGGGGTTCCAACCGTCGCCCTCTACCGGACCTCACCGCTCACCTACGCGGTGGGACGCCGCATCGTGACCGTGAAGCATCTCGCCATGCCGAACATTCTCGCCGGTGGGCCGGTGATTCCCGAGTTCGTCCAGGACATGGCCACACCCGACCGGCTCGCCGAGGCGGCGATCGGATACCTCCATGATCCCGAGAGGCGTGCCAAAACCCGACGGCGCCTGCTGGAACTGGCATCGACTCTGGGCGGACCCGGCACCGCCGATCGCGCAGCGGCTGCGATTCAGGGGCTTTTTGCGGAACCTGTGGGCGCCGACTGATTTCTGGTCCACGCGGCACGGACACGAAGGGTGGGAACGTAGTGGCCCACGAATTCCCTCCGATAATCGGAGAATGTGCCGGCGGCAAGGTGTGCTCGGATTTCTTCCATCACCTGGAGGTAGAAGTGGCTGTTGTGGATGCTGACGAGTCTGAGGCCGAGAATCTCGTTCACATTCAGCAGATGCCGAATGTAGGCCCGGGAATGGTTCCGACACGCAAAACAAGGACACCCCTCCTCGATCGGGCCGAAGTCCGCCTTTACCGCACCACCCTTGATGGCGAAGGTGCCCTTCCGCGTGAATGCAGTGCCGTTCCTGGCAACCCGGGTCGGAAGCACACAGTCGAACATGTCGATTCCACGGGCAACGAGCTCGACCAGCTGGGCCGGCGTTCCAAGCCCCATGGCGTATCTGGCTTTGCCTTCTGGAAGATGCGGCACGGTCATCTCCACGGCCTTCAACATCTCCGGCTCCGGCTCGCCGACGCTCACACCACCCACCGCATAGCCGTCGAACCCCATCGCAACGAGCTCCCGGGCACAGCGTTCGCGGAGCCGAGGATCGGACGCTCCCTGAACGATCCCAAAGACCTTCTGGCCGGCCGCCCTCGGCTGTTCCAGACACTCCGAAGCCCAGCGAATAGTACGCTTTACGGCCCTCGCAACCTCATCACCCGATGCGGTGTGGGGAGGACATTCATCGAACACCATCGCGATATCGGAGCCAAGGGCGCGCTGGATCCCCATGCTTTCCTTCGGACCGAGGAAAATTGGACTGCCATCCAGGTGGCTCCGGAACTCGACGCCATGCTCCCGAATCTTGCGGATCTTTCCGAGGCTGAAGACTTGAAACCCCCCGGAATCGGTCAGGATGGGGCGGTTCCAGTTCATAAAACGGTGAAGCCCCCCTGCCTGGCCCAGGATCTCGAGGCCCGGACGAATGCTGAGATGATAGGTATTCCCCAGCAGGATCTGGGTGCCCATTTCCTCCAGTTCCCTGTTGTCGAGGGCCTTGACGCTCGCCTGCGTTCCGACGGGCATGAACACCGGTGTCTCCACATCGCCATGCGCGGTCCGCAACCGTCCCCTTCGGGCTTGGCAGTTGGGATCAGCCCGGATGATGTCGAACATGGGGCAAGGCTCACCCGGAGAACCCGATCGAGGCAACTGGTGTCTGGACAGTCCGAAGATTGATGGGCGGTTTGAATCCTTCAGCCTTGGGCGTACAGACAACTCCGTCCATTCTCCGAAGACGCGCCTCCCAAACAAGATCAAGGCTCGCACGAAGCACCCTGATGCGGTATTTCATCCAGTCTTCATGGCCCGTCTCATTGCCCTCGTCGTCGTCGGCTGCGTTCTCGTGGCCATCGGCGGAATCCTGCTCTCGAGCCGTTTCAGGACCAACGACTACCGCCACGGCTCATTCACCACCTGGGTGAAGCGGACAGGCCCGGATGCACGGGTCAACGAGGCTGTCGCCCTGATGGGAACCACCGCAATCCCCGACCTTTTGGAGCTCCTGAATTGGACGCCAAACGGAACAGAACGGAACTCCAGAAAACTCCACGACAGCCTCCCCAACTCCTGGCGCAGACACTTCCGGATTCTCGAGGTTTCCGACCCGGACGTGGTTCATATCCAGGCCCTTGGCGCGCTCGGCGGGCTCGGCCCACAGGCACTCCAGGCACTCCCGGCTGTTCTGTCCTGGACGACGGTCGCCGGACCGGGTGGAGAGGAAGCGCTCATCGCAGCGCTGAGCATCGCACCCGGTTCCCCAGAGGTGACACAGAGATTGGTTGCGATGCTGCTGGATCGGCCGGCCGGGCGTGATCAGGCAGCAAGGGCAATGGTGGCCGCCCAGGTTCCAATCGAGGGCGCCCTGAGTGCCTTGGTCGAATCTCTCCGCGATACCCCCCTCCCCACTCCCGAGGTCCTCTCCGCGATCAGCCTCTACGGCCGCGAGGCTTCCAGCGCCGTCTCGAGGCTCGGACCATCACTCAGGGATGTCTCCACAAAATCCGCTGCCATCGAGGTCCTCAGGGCCGCAGGACCCGTCGCGTTGCCGATGCTTCCGGAGATTCGCCAGGAGCTCGATCCTGGCTCACCGGTGGTCGTGGGCGCACTGGAGGTCGCTGGGCGTTGCGGTATCCCAGCGTCGCCCTACCTCCCCGCAATCAAGGAACTCGAGCTGTCAAGGGACGGCAGTATCGGGATGTTGGCTTCGTTGGCGCGCGCGAGGATCGAGGGACGGCCCACCAACGCCATTCCGGCGATCGTCCGCGAGCTTCGTCTTCCCGTGGCCGATGCGACCCATCCCTATACCCTGATGCATCCTGGACTCCGGGACATCCGCCTCTCCTCAAAGCAGGCTGCCGCATGGCTCCTGGGCGAGCTAGGTGGATCTGGGAAGGCTGCCTCCTCTGATCTCACTGCCGCCCTACGGTCGGACGATCCGAGACTCATGGTCCTCGCAGCATGGGCTCTTTGGAAAATCAACCAGGAGGTGGAACCCTCCTTGGGTGCCATCCGGCGAGGCTTGGCATCCACCCAGGACCCCGTCGCCCAGCGGATCGCCATCGAAGCCGTGACTGAGCTGGGATCCTTTGCGAACCTTGCCGTCGAGGATCTCGAGCGGATTGAGCGTCAGGATCTAAGACTGAGAGGGCCAGCGCGTGCGGCTCTCGATCACCTGCAGGGTCTCGCACCGCTCCGCGGACCCAGATGATTTGTCGAATGCGTGTCGGTCACCAATCCAAGGCCTCAACTTCGGGACATGCACCGTAACGAGCCATTGATGCCCTGCGTCGGTTACGGCCTTCCATGAAGGAGTTCGACCTCATCGCGATGCTGATCCCATCGCTGCCCACTAATGGCTCCGTCGTCCAGGGTGCCGGAGACGACTGCGCGATCGTGGAGCCGGGATCTCCGCACACCCAGACGCTCCTCAAGGTGGACGCCGTGGTGGAGGGCATGCATTTCATGCCAGAGACGGATCCCGTCAGGGTCGGACACAAGGCCCTCGGCCGCTGCCTGAGCGACATCGCTGCCATGGGGGGAGTGCCCGTAGCCGCCCTCGTCACACTGGGGCTTCCCAGGGACCACGATCCTGAACGGATCCGCCATCTCTACGAAGGGCTTGGCAGGCTCGCGACACGACATGGGGTCGCCATCGTCGGAGGCGAGACCACGACCAGCCCCGAGCGTCTCTGGATCAGTGTGAGCGTCATGGGATCCATCCCCAGGGGAAAGGCCGTCCTGAGATCCGGAGGATGCGAAGGCGATGCCGTGTTTGTCACGGGCGAGCTGGGCGGATCCCTTGCCGGAAAACACCTGGAGTTCGAACCGCGACTTGAACAGGGACGCTGGCTGGCAGAATCCGGCAGGGTCCACGCCATGCTCGACCTCAGCGACGGACTGGCCGGGGATCTCGGGCACCTGCTGGCGGCGAGCGGTGGACTCGGGGCCGAGTTGATGGCCACGTCGCTGCCGATCAGCAGGGCGGCCATCCAACGCGCGAGGGAGGTCCACGGTGCCCGTCCTCCTCGGGCAGCAGCGCTGATGGACGGCGAGGATTTCGAGCTGCTCTTCACAACCAGACCGAAGGATGCCATACCGCTGCTGGATGCCTGGAAGGCCCGGTTCCCGGATCTCCGCCTGACCTGCATCGGACGCCTTACCCGTGAACCGGGGATCCGGCTCCGAACCGAACAGGGTCTGCAGGTCATCCCACCCCGCGCCTACGAGCATTTTGCATGAACGGAATGCCGACCAGAACCTGGATCTCCCGATCGGTCGGAGACACGGAAGCCCTCGGAGCGCGCATCGCAGAGGTCGCCGCAAGGGGCCAGGTGATCGGACTGAGCGGCGACCTCGGTGCCGGCAAGACGGCACTCATCCGGGGACTCGCCCGCGGACTCGGATTCACCGGGCGTATCCATTCTCCAACCTTCTCGCTCATCAATCTGTACGAAGGCGGTCGCCTCCCACTGTTCCATCTCGACCTCTACCGACTCGATGGACCCGCCGCGATCCACGAGGCCGGACTCGAAGACTATCTCATGCATCCGGGGGGCATCTGCGCCGTGGAATGGATCGCACGTTGGACCCCTCCACCTGGCCACCAAACCCATTGGTCCATCCACCTGACCCCCCTGGATGACACCACCCGGGAAATCACCCATGACATCCCTGGCATTTGAGTTCTCCACCGACCGGAGGACGGTCGCCATTGCCAGGGATGGACTCATCCTCGCACAGAGCCTCCTCGAGCGGGTCCGTGAGACCCCCCTACCCTCGCTGGTCGATCAGGTTCTAAAGGAAGGTGGACTCCAGCCGATACAGATCGACCGACTGGTGGTCGGCCTTGGACCCGGGAGCTACACCGGGGTTCGGCTGGCCATCTCCTTCGTCCAGGGATGGCACCTCGGCCAGGGAACGGCTGTGGTCGGCCTTTCCAGCCTCGAGGCACTGGCCGCGGCGGCAAAGCACCTCGATGGGCGCACCCTGCTGGCCGTCGATGCACAGAGAGGGGAATACGCGGTCGCAATGACCGAATCCGGACACCTGACGGAACCACCGCGTCTCTGCTCCCTCGATGACATCAAGGCCCAGATGGGGCTGGGACTCCGGGTGGCGGGTCCCGATCTGGGCATCACCCTGCCCGGTGCTGTCGCACTCCACCCCGAGGCCACATGGCTTGCGGTGATGGCGGATCAATGCGCGCCGACACCCCCTGAGCGACTCGCGCCGGTCTATCTCCGGGAAGCCGCCTTCGTGAAGGCCCCCACACCGAGATCCCTCTGAGGGTCCCCCGTGTTCCGGAACTTCCCTTGGCCCTCCAAAAACTGTTCCCGCCGGCCTTTTCAGCAGGACATCCTCGGGACGTGCCACCGATCTACTTCGACTTCAATGCCACGACCCCCCTTGACGCGGGGGTCCGGGCCGCTATGGAGCCGACCCAGGACGTGGCCTGGGGCAACCCTTCCAGCGTCCACCAGGTGGGCCGTATCGCGCGGGCGGCGCTCGACGAGGCCCGATATCGGCTGGCCTCCCTCTTGAAGTGCAAACCGAGCGAGGTGGTCTTCACAGGCGGCGGCACCGAGTCCAACAACCTTGCCCTCTTCGGCACCGCCCGCCTGCTCCGCTCCAAGGGAACCCACCTCATCACCTCACCCGTCGAGCACCACGCCGTCCTCCATGCGGTGGAACATCTGGAGCGGCACGAGGGCTTCGAGGTGACCCGCCTTCCTGTCGATCAACACGGATGCGTCGATCCGGAGGACGTTCGAAGGTCCCTCCGCCCGGATACGATCCTGGTCTCCGTGATGGCGGCGAACAACGAGATTGGGACACTCCAACCCGTCGAACAGATCGGGTCCCTCTGCCGGGAGGCAGGGGTGGTCTTCCACACCGACGCGGTCCAAGCCTTCGGCAAGTGTGCCTTCAGGGACATCCATCAGTTCCAGGCCGACCTTGTCTCGGTCTGCGCCCACAAATTCCACGGCCCAAGGGGTGCCGGGGCCCTCTTCATTAGATCCCCACTCCAGCCTCGACCCACCCAGGTGGGGGGCGGACACGAGAACGAGCGTCGTGCCGGGACCGAGAACCTGCCAGCGATCGTCGGCCTTGTGGAGGCCTTCGCCCGATTCGTGCCGGAACCCGTGTTCACACGGGATCCCCTGCTTGCCGGCACAGAGAGACTGGCCAAGGCCGCAGCCGCACTCCCGGGAGTGACCCTGCGGGGACATCCCACGAAGCGTCTGGCGAACACGGTCGCGTTCTCCGTGACCGGAACCGACAGCATCGCCTTGATGGCGGCGCTGGACCTCGAGGGCATCTGCGCCTCGAGCGGGTCGGCCTGCTCCGCAGGATCCCTGGAACCCAGCCACGTCCTGCGGGCCCTCGGCGTCCCCCCCGAAGAAGCCACGGCACTGGTCCGCTTCTCCCTCGGCCGAACGTCCACAGTTGAGGAGATCGATCAGGTGATCGCCCTCCTGCCGGAGGTGATCCGGCGCGTCCGCAGGGGATCGCGCATGGGTGCGTGAGCGTCGGAATCCGACCCGAGGCTTGACCCAATCGGCTCGAATACCGGACCGTTTTTCTCGTCGATTCCCCGCACTCATGAACCCATCCCCTTCCCTGCCGTCGCACTCGCGCCGGCGTTTCCTCCGCAACTCATCCGCCGCGACCGCGTTCGCCCTGGCCGCTCCCTCGGTGATTCTCCATGAGAAGGCCTTCGCTGCGAACAGCGACACGCTCAAGATCGGCCTCATCGGCTGCGGCGGTCGCGGCACCGGCGCCGCCGGCAATGCGCTCACCGCGGATGACAACTGCGTGCTGACCGCGGTTGCTGACGCCTTCCCCGAGCCGCCGAAGCTCGCCCTCGCGGGCCTCAAGGAAACCTACGGTCCCCGCGTCGCCGTCACCCCCGAGTCGACCTTCGTCGGACTCAACGCCTTCGAGAAGCTGATCGACTCCGGCGTCGATGTCGTCCTGCTCGCCTCGCCTCCGGGATTCCGGCCGATGCACCTCCGCTACGCGGTGGAGCGCAACAAGCACATCTTCGCCGAGAAGCCCGTGGCGACCGACGCCGTCGGCCTCCGGCACGTCCTGGAGTCGGTCCGCATGGCCAAGGAGAAGA
Source organism: Verrucomicrobiales bacterium (assembly GCA_005801385.1). Lineage (GTDB taxonomy): Bacteria > Verrucomicrobiota > Verrucomicrobiia > Limisphaerales > UBA9464 > UBA9464. The sequence continues at coordinate 12,291 of SYEM01000328.1, forward strand.
AGCTCCACTTCGTCTCCGGCTTCTGCTGGCGGTCTGACCTCCCACGCCGCGCCCTCTACGACCGGATCCTGGCGGGCGGCATCGGCGACGTGAAGGCCATCTACGGAACCTACCTCACCGGCCCGGTGAAGACCATGCCTGCCGCGAACACCCGCAAGCCCGGCATGACCGACCTCGAGTGGCAGCTCCGCAACTGGATGAACTTCTCGTGGCTCTCGGGTGACGGCATCGTCGAGCAGTGCATCCACACCGTCGACAAGATGGCGTGGTGCCTGGGCGACAAGCCGCCCCTGAAGTGCACCGCCACCGGCGGCCGCATGATCCCGAACAACGAAGGCAACATCTATGACCACATGACGGTGGTCTACGAGTACGCCAACGGGGTCCGTGGCGTCATCGCCCAGCGCCAGATCGCTGGCTGCTACAACGACAACTCCGACTACATCCTCGGCACCAAGGGCAACGCCCAGAGCGGCTGGGGCGTGCCGGTGATCCGCGGCGAGAAGCCCTGGCGCTACGACGGCGAGAAGAACAAGGACATGTACGTCGTCGAGCACGAGGACCTCTTCGGCAGCATCCGGAACTCCCGCAACTACCGGTTCGATGGCGAATGGCTGGCCTCCAGCACCGCGCTTGGACTCATGGGCCGTCTGGCAGCCTACACCGGTGGCGAAGTCAGCTGGGAGGACTTCATGAAGTCCAATGAGAAGCTCAGCCCCGAGGGACCGCTCGCGTGGGACATGAAGTGCCCCATCATGCCGCTGCCGATGCCCGGCCGCTACAAGCCCGCCTGAGGGCGGCCAGAACGGCGACCGCGACCCCCGCGGCCCACAACCCGGATCATGCCCCAGGGCGTGGTCCGGGTTTTTCTTTTCGGGAAAACCAGCCCAGGACTCCCGGCCGGGTGACGGGACGCCGGATGGCCATTTCGCGGAACCGCTCCTCGAGTTGGCCACGGCTCCATGCACCCCATACCACTGAATTCAAGATCCCGACGAAGGCCCAGAGGGCGAATGCCATTGAACTCCCGCCACCCCCCCCTCCTATCGCACCCATCGCCATCAACGGGATCCAGACCACCACCGGCAACACTACGATCCGAACCATGACCGACGAGGCCGCGGTTCGTCCCCCGCCAGAGATCCCCACCCAGAGGCCCAGCCACCCAATGGCCCACAGGTCAAGGACCAGGAACACCATCGACAGGATGGCGACTGCCAAGGAGTAGCCGCGTTCCTCGGGCTCAATGGCCGCCACCACCAGGAGGAGGAGGACGTCGAGGACCAGGGCGGCCCCCATCGGCCCCAGGAACTGCCGCTGCAGCGCACGCCAACGTCCCTCCAGGATTTCCCGGTCCTTCAGCGAGGTCGTGAGCAGGAGCTCCATCGCTCCGGTGGCCCGATCCTCGAGGAACTGTCGTGGCGCCTCATTCGCCATCCACGACTTGAGCAGGAGATGGATCACCAGCGCGGACCAGACCCCGAACGCCACCATCGCACCCCTGCTGTCGTCTCCACGGGAAACCTCCCAGCCCAATCCCATGAAGGATACGAACACCCCAATCACCACCCCCCAGACGAGCCAACCCCGGATCCAGTGCCGGGCCGACAACCACAGCACCGGATTCAAATCGAGGAGCCGTCCCCTGAACTGGTCGGCCATCCCCGGTCGCGGAAACCGCAGCCGCTGCAGCCACGCCGACAGTCCCCGTCGCGCCGATCGCGTGCCCCGATCCTGCCAGCTTCGAGGCAGCCACCAGGTGGCGAGCACGAGCGCAATAATCCCACATCCACCGGAGAACCCTAGTGACAGGAAGTATCCCGAGGCTTGTGACATCCCAGGCAGGACCGACCTCGAGGCGATGAAGGCGGTGAACGGGTTGAGGCTGAGCAGCCAGTCGTTCCAACCCTCCGGGACGTCTTCTCCGATCCGCCAGATGTGGAGGAGGAGCAGGAGTCCGTAGACCATGAAGCCACCCCCCCAGACCGCCAAGGAGAGCAGGGTGTTCAGACCCACAGCCCTCTGGACCTCCCGGGTGAGGATCGACGCCAGCAATCCCAGCGACAGCGAGGTGAAGGTCACCACCAGGAGCACGGCCGCCATCCGGACACAGTCCATCATCGCGATCCCTCCCATCAGAAGCGAGAGTCCCAGAATCGGCACCAGCGCCAGCTGGCAATAGAGGGCCGCCAAGGCATGGGCCACGAACTTGCCGAGGACGATTTCATGACTCCGGAGATCCGTGAGGAACAGGAGCCCCAGTGTTCCTTCCCGCTTCTCCACGCTGACGCTGTCCGTCGTGAACAGAAATCCCGAGAGTCCCGCCAACAGGAGGCCCAGGGCCGACACCAAGTAGTAGACGGGCTCCCCCGAGGCCGTTCCATTGGTGTTCCAACTCTGACCCTGGCTGATCGCCAGCGCCAGGCAACCGGCCAGCAGCCCGCCCGTCGCGACAACCACCCGGAGCCAGTAGGTCCACGGAAGCCGCGAGGCGATCCTCAGCTCCCGTTCCACGATGGGGGGCACCGTCATCGACACGACTCCACGGGCTTTTGGCCGGCCCGACAAGCCCGCAGACCACGGACTCAGCGCCGGGCCCCCGACAGAAAGCGCCTACGGTCCAGCTGTCGACAGGCGAACCACCAACCCCAGACCGTACAACCCACGGCGAGGGCGACGCCCATCCCCGTGACGAAGCGGTCGGAAGGCCACCCCGGCAGGGATTTCTGGTATCGGACCAGCCACTCGTCGTTCATCCAGTCGCCCACCGCCGTGACTACGAACGGCACATGGTGCGCCACCCACGCGAGAGCAAACGCGGTGAGGAAGTTGAACCGGGACAGCGCCAACCCGACACCAAACACAAGGGTTGCCACCACCCACAGTCCGAACAACCAGTCGAAGGCAGGGACGTACAGCAGGTTGGGCCGTGGACCCTGCAATCCCCAATACCAACGCCAAGCAAACCGGAGCTGCGGCAAGAGCCAGAGGATGAGGGTCGGCCAGAGGAAACGGCGGGCGAGTCCGACGACCCGTCCCCGGACGATCGAGGCCGGGGTTAGCGGCGTCACAAGCCAGAGTTCGAGGGCTCCCGACTCCCGCTCTATCCGGAAGCTCGCCGTCGCGGCGAAGGCCACTCCGCCCAGCAGCATCAGATGGCCGAGGAAGTAGTAGCCCTCGACGGTCCCTCGCTGGGCCTCGAGAGCCAGTCCGGCGACCGAAAGCGCCATACCGAGCAGGACCCAGCCACCGACCCGCGCGCTCCAGGTCCGCGACTGCAGCCAGAGGATGGGATTGGATTCGAGGATCCGGGACTGGCGTCGACGCCACCACGATTCCCCGATTCGGACCTCAGTGAACCATCGGGCGATGCGCACCTGTCGCGCGGAGGGCGGATTCGCCTGCCACGACCGCGCCAGCACCAGGCTGGCAATCCCCACCACCACGGCCACGAGGGTCCAGGAGGCCAGCCAGATCCCCATCGCCGACCGCACAGCCGGCCAACCGGCCGGTCCGAGAAGCGTGTCCATCCAGAGGCCCCGGAACCCGAGATTGAGAATAAGCCCCTGGCGGATCATCAGATTCTCCGCGGCACCCAGCCACCCTTCCCACCAGCCCTGCTCAGCGCTCCCCACGATCGCCGGTAGGGGAACGGTGCAGGTCACATAGAGACCGAGGAACACCACAGCGCCACCCACCGCAAAGAAAAGGGCAAGAATACGGGACCGCCACCACGACTCGGTCAGGCACGACGCCAGGAGGCCGGCGACAAGGGCGAGACCGAGGGCGGCCACTTCCAGCAGGAACATTCGGACGGCGTCCCACCAGACCACGCCTCCAAGCACCACCGGGATGACCAGTACAGGAGAGGCTGCCAGGAGAAAAATCAGGCCGCGCAACGTCTGCACGAAGGCCTTTCCAATCACGACTTGGAACGGCTTCAGTGGGGTGAGAAAGAGCAGTCCCAGGGTTCCCTCCCGGCGTTCCCGGCTGAGGCAGTCCGCAGTCAGGACCGGACCGATGATCCAGATCCCGACCAGCAGGATTCGGTGCAGTCCCATGAAATATCCACGACCGCCGGACCGCCCGGCATTCACGTCGGTAACCCAGGCAAGGGCCAGCGGGACCATCAGCGCGACCGCTGCCAGGACCCGTAGCCAATAGGAGCCAGGCTGCCGCGCCAACTCCCTCAGTTCCCGCTGGAGCACGGGCCACATCGCGAGCCCACCCTGGATCGGATTCCTGAAGAGCACCAGCATCCGTCACCAATCCCATCCCCGGACCTGGAATTCCCGCTCACGAATCCGGGAACTCGAACTCCACCTTGCCCTTGTCGGACAGCTTCAACCGGGCCTGGAATGGCTTGCCCGCCTTGCTGATGAACTGGGTCAGCACATCGGTCTTCCCGGAGGCAAGGAGCTTTGACGCCTGGGGCCGTTCAACCGGCTGCTGGAGAATGGCGTGGCCGAACTTGAAGGTGCAGCGACGGGTCTCGCGCTGGCTGTTCTCGCAGAGATACTGCTCCGGGGTCTCGAACACCCGCCCCTTGCACTTCGGACAGGCTCCGATGGACTCCATGCCGGTGAAGTCGACCTTCACCTGGGGTTCCGACGCGGCCGACTTCTTCTTGCGCGCCTCGCGCGGAGCGAATTCGAATCCGACCTTTCCGTCCTTCACCGCCAGGAACGCCTCGAATTTACGTCCGGTACGCTTGGAGACGAAGCCTTTCAAGAGGTCGGTCTTGCCTGCCGACAGGAGCTTGCCGACCTGCTCGCGGTCGATCGCTTGCTGCAGGATGATGGCCCCGGTCTTGAACGTGCAGCTCTTCTCGGGACCCACCGCCTTCTCGCAGACGTAGTTCATCCCGTTCTCGAAGACCCGGGCCTGGCAGAGAGGACAGGCACCCACCGTATGCTTGCCGGTGAAGTCGGGGGCCGAAGCCTCTCCCTCACCATCGGCCCCTTCGTCGCGACCAAAATCGAACTCCGCCCGGAATTCCGGGTTGAGTTTGATCACCGCAGCGAAAGGGAACCCTTTCTGGCTCCGGAATCCCTGCAGCGGACCGATCTGACGGTCGCGGATCAGCTGTTCCACCTCCGAGGGCTCGAACATGCGACCCGACAGGATCTTGCGGATCGAGAAGTCGCAGGACTGGCACTTGAAGTCGCGGTACTTCTCGTCGACGTGCCCACCGCACTTTGGACAGGGCACCTCCAGGGCTCCGAAGTCGCCCGGGATGGTGTCCTTGTCGAACTGCTTGGCCTTCGCAACGATCTCCGAGGTGAACCGGCGGATCTCCGCCATGAAGGACTCGCGGTCCAACTGGCCCCGCTCCATCTTCTTGAGCTGGAATTCCCAGTCTCCCGTCATCTCAGGTCGGGTCAGCTCGTTCACACCCAGTCCACTGAGGAGGTGCATCAGCATGAACGCCTTGGCGGTCGCCATGAGCTCCCGTCCTTCGCGCAGGATGTAGCCCTCGGTGATCAGTCCCTCGATGATCGCAGCCCGCGTCGCCGGGGTTCCCAGTCCCCGCTCGCTCATCGCCTCGCGCAGCTCCTCATCGTCCACAAGCTTGCCCGCCCCTTCCATTGCACTGAGCAAGGTGGCCTCGGTGAACCGGGCGGGGGGCTTCGTCTGGTTGCCCTTGGACTGCACGTCGACCGTGTCGACCCGTTCGTTCTGGGTGACGGGGGCCAGCGTCGCGTCATCCCCCGCGGCGGCCTCCTTGCCGTAGACCTCGAGCCATCCGGGCTTCATGAGGACCTTGCCCACGCTCTTGAACGGCTCGCCCTCGACCCGTGTGATCCGAGTCGTCTCGAGGAATTCGGCAGCGGGGAAGAACACCGCCAGGAAGCGGCGCGTCACCATGTCGAAGAGCTTCTGCTCGGGTTCCGACAGCCCCTTCGGGAGCTGTCCCGTCGGGATGATTGCGAAGTGGTCGCTGACCTTCGCGTTGTTGAAGATGCGCTTGTTCGGCCGGACCCAGCCCTCCTGCAGGATCCGTCCCGCATGGGCGCCGTAGACGGTGCTCCCGAACGACTCGAGGGTCTGGCGGACCGAACCCACATAGTCCTCGGGCAGGTGCCGGGAGTCGGTACGGGGATAGGTCAGGACCTTGTGCTTCTCGTAGAGGGACTGGGCGATGGCGAGGGTGTTCTTCGCGCTGAACCCGAACCGGGAATTCGCCTCCCGCTGGAGGGTGGTGAGATCGTACAGGAGCGGGGAGAGCTGGGTGGAGGGTTTGCTCTCCTCGGTCACGATGCCGGGCTTGCCCTCGCACTTGGCCCGGATGGCCTCGGCCTTCGCAGCGTCCCAGATCCGTTCCGCACGTGCCTCCCCGTCGGCATCGCGGCCCTCGTGCTTCCGGAACGACTCGTCAAACCATCGACCGGGATAGGTCCCACGCGAAGCCGCGAACGTGGCGTGGACCTCCCAGTAGTCGCGGGCGACGAACCTCCGGATCCGATCCTCGCGCTCGACGACGATCGCGAGGGTCGGGGTCTGAACCCGCCCCACCGTGGTCAGATAGAATCCGCCCGCCCGGTTGTTGAAGGCGGTCATGGCCCGGGTGCCGTTGATGCCCACGAGCCAGTCGGCCTCGCTCCGACACTTCGACGCGTCGGCCAGCGGCCGCATCTGCTCATCGGTCCGGAGCTGCTTGAACCCGTCCCGGATCGCCGCCGGGGTCATGGACTGTAGCCAGAGCCGCTGGATCGGCTGCCTGGCCCCCGTGTAGAGGACGATGTTCCGGAAGATGAGCTCTCCTTCCCGACCGGCGTCACAGGCGTTGATCAGGGATCCGACATCCTTCCGCTTCACCAGCCTGGCGAGGGTCTTCAGGCGGCCCTCGTTGCGCTCGATGGGCTGGAGGCCGAACCGGGGGGGCATGTGGGGCAGCTGCCCGAAGGTCCACCGGCCGCGCTTCACCTCGAATTCCTCGGGGACGCTGAGCTCCAGCAGATGACCCACCGCGGAGGAGATCACGTAGCTGTCGTTCTCGAAGAATTCCCCGGATTTGTCCTTGGTCGTCACTCCCAGCGCCTTCGCGATGTCGGAGGCAACCGAGGGCTTTTCGGCAATGATGAGTGACTTGGACATGGATCGGAAACCGCCGACGTGTAGCGACTGCCATCGAGTCCCCGCAAGTCTTTGTTCCGGAAACGACGGGCCGGTCACACGGGCCGGACACCGGATTGCATCGGCGTGGAGACCCTCTGGACAGAGGCGGATTCCGTCCCTGGGCCCCCTGCTTCCGGGTTTGGTTTCCGGGGCCGGGTCCGACACGATCCGCCGGTTCATGCCCCGCCTCCGCTTCGTGGATCTCGCCACCCTGGCCTACCTCGTCGGGGTCACCCTCTGGCTCCTGGTCTTCCGCCAGGCGTGCTCCCCCCATTGGCGCGGGTGGGTGGCGCTGCACGGGATCCTTGCCGGAGGGATCGTCCTCCTCGCCTCGGATCCAAGACCTCGGATCCTTCGGATCCTCCGCGAACTCTACCCGCTTCCGCTGTTCCTCCTCTTCTACCGCGAGAGCCAGATGCTGAACCGGGGACTGTTCCACGAGCCTCTCGACCCGGCTTTCTTCAGGATGGAGCAGGCCCTGTTCGGGATGCAGCCCAGCATCGCCTTCTCGAAGGCCCTGCCCCAGACGGCCTTCGCCGAGCTGGTCTATGCGGGGTACTTCTCGTTCTACCTCATGAACATCGGGGCCGTGGTGGGCTGGGTTCTCCGTGATCCAGCCAAGGCCAGCCGGTTCCTCGGCACCCTCGCCAGCGTCTTCTACCTCTGTGATGTCACCTTCATGATCCTTCCGGTGGTTGGTCCCCGGATCCTCGATCTCGGCATGCTCGACCCGACCGTGGTCGGCTCGCTGGGCCTGTCCGACGTGGGTCCCATGCCGGCCTCCACCCAGACGGGACCGTTCGCGATCCTGATGCGATACATCTACGCGTGGTTCGAGGGAGCCGGTGGGGCCTTCCCCAGCAGCCACGTGATGGTGGCCAGCCTCATCCTGAGGGAGGCGTTCCGACAGCGGCTTCGGCTCCGATGGGGACTAGCCGGACTGGTGTTCCTACTGTGCCTGGGGACGGTCTATGGCCGCTACCACTACGTCCTGGATGTCCTCGGCGCCTTGGTTATCGGTCCTCCGCTGTTCGCACTGGTGGAGGCCGTGCAGCGCCGGATGGAACCGGACAGCGGTCCCCGAGCCGATCAGAGGGACCTGTCGTAGATCCGATAGATCTTCTCGATGCGTCCGCCGAACAGCGCCGCCAGACGGTGGACAGGGCGGTTGTCCTCGAGCACCCAGGACGCCTCGCAGCGGGAGAACCCCAGACGTCGGGCCGCTGCCAGGGTCTCGGCAAACATCATCCCCTCCAGACCCCGACGCCGATGCGCGGCGGTGACCCCGAGGGCAATCAGGCGGAAGCACCGGGGCTGTCGCCACCCCAGCAGGACGGGCAAGGCCTTGAGGAGTCCCGGACGGAGGAGATGCCCACGGAGGGGTCCGAGGACCTCATTGACGTCGGGCACGGCCAGGAGAAGCCCCGCGGGCTGGCCCCTCGATTCCGCCAGCCAGACCAGGCCCTTCACCAGCAGCGGCTTCAGCCGCTGTGCGAGGAAATCGATCTCCGGCCCCGTCATGGGCACCGCCGACCAGTTCCGTTCCCAGGCCACGTTGTAGATCTCCTTCAGCGCGGGCAGGACAGCGTCGAGGTTGGAGCGGGTGACCGGGATCAGCCGGACGTCCGGGGCCCGGCGTGCCGCCGCCTCGCGGAACGCATCGAGCTTCTCTCCGGGGCTGTCCTCCAATGCGATGTCGAACGCGACCAGATCCTTGGCCTTGATGAAGCCTTGGGCCTCGATACACCGCGCAAGGTGGGCCGGATTGTGCGGCATCATCACGGCGTTCGGACGTTCATGCCCCTGTACCAGCAGACCGCACTCCTCATTGATCGAAGGGTTCATGGGCCCCCGGATGCGGTCGCATCCCCGGCTCCGGACCCAATCGATTGCCGCGCCCAGCAGGAGTCCGGCCGCCTCGGCATCGTCTGCACACTCCCAGTACCCGAAGAATCCGGTGCGGTCGCCGTGCACGCGCTGATGTTCGGCATCCACAATGGCGGCGATGCGCCCCACCGGAATACCACCCCGCTCCGCGATCCACAGCTGTCGTCGGGCATGGGACCAGAAGGGGTTCCGATCGCCCAGGACCGCCAGGACCTCGTCCTGGAGCGGGATCACACAGGCAGGTTGGGCACCGGAGAGAGGGACCATGACCTCCCAGAACCGCCGGAGCTCCACGCGGGACTATCCGAGTGGCACCAGACGCAGCGGGGCTGAGAGGGAGGGTGTGATTGGGGGAGCCTAGGCCGGACCTCCGGATTCGATGAACAAAATCCTGTCCGGGGCGGAACGAGTCCGGCTCCTTGACGGTCCCCCCTCTCACCGTAGGGTCTCGGCACCGACATGGACTTTGCGGATCCCGTTCAGGTGGAGGCCTCTGCTCCCACCCCCACCTTCCTCGCCCTGAAACACTTTGTGCCGTCGGGACGAGGCCCTTGGGCCGGGGTCTCGGACAGCGACTGGAATGATTGGCGCTGGCAGATGCGGAATCGGGTGACCTCTCTGGAGCAGCTGGAGCGGTTCATTCCTCGACTCACCCGGGAGGAACGGTCCGGCGCCCTGCTCGCAGGACGATCCAAGCTGGCGGTGGGCATCACTCCTCACTTCTTCAGTCTGATCGACCCCGAGGATCCCAACTGTCCGATCCGCCGACAGGTCATCCCCCGCATCGAGGAGACCCACACCGCATCCTGGGAGGTTCCCGATCCCTGCGGGGAGGATGCCCACTCCCCGGTGCCGGGGCTTGTCCATCGCTATCCCGACCGGGTCTTGTTCCTCGTCACCGATCGCTGTGCCGCCTATTGCCGATACTGCACGCGTTCCCGTCTGGTGAGCAATGCCAGTGGCTACGATTTCCAGCCCGACTTCGAGCGGCAGATCGAGTACATCGCCGCCCATCCGGAGGTCCGGGACGTGCTGCTGAGCGGTGGTGATCCGCTGCTGCTGTCGGACGACAAGCTCGATGAACTCCTGGGTCGCCTCCGGGCAATTCCCCACGTCGAGTTCCTCCGGATCGGCTCGCGGATCCCCATCTTCATGCCCCAACGGGTGACGCCCGGGCTGGTGGACCGCCTGAAGCGACATCACCCGCTCTTCATGAGCGTCCACACGAACCACCCCCGAGAACTCACCACCGAGGTCCGCACAGCGCTGGGTTGGCTGGCCGATGCCGGCATCCCCCTGGGCAACCAGTCCGTGCTGCTGCGACAGATCAACGACGACCCGGAGGTGATGAAGGCTCTCGTCCACAAGCTGCTCCTGTGCCGGGTGCGCCCCTACTACCTCTACCAGTGCGACCTGATCCAGGGCTCGGCCCACCTCCGATCCTCGGTCCGCAAGGGGCTGGAGGTCATGGAGTCCCTGAGGGGGCACACCACCGGATATTCCGTTCCTCAGTACGTCATCGATGCCCCGGGAGGCGGCGGGAAGGTTCCCGTGAACCCCGACTACATCGTGAGCCGGAACCGGGACCGCGTGCTGATCCGGAACTACGAAGGCGAGATCTTCGAGTACCCGGAACCTCCGGAGCCTCGGGCCATTCCACTGGGAGATCCGCGGAACCGCCCCACCCTCGGCTTCGATCCCGATCGCGCCACCCCGGCCTCTCTGCGTTCAAGATACTTTCCGAAATTCGCCTGAACCCCGGCCCTCAGTAGTCGAGGGCGAGGTTGTCGGCCGCGACAGCTGCTTCCAGACGTCGCAGCGCCTCATCCTCCGCATCGATCGCCCAAGGATCCCCAAGGCTCCCACCGAGCCCTTGGAACAGTCGGGCCAAGGCCGCACGCACCTGGGACCGCTCCCGCCGTCGGAACATCCTCAGGACCTGTGGACCCGGACACCCCGGAGTCGCCAGATATTGAAAATCAGTTTCGGACAGGCATCGCGACTCGATCTCAGAGGACTCGTATGTGCCTCGCGCGTAGGCATAGACCAGGAGCGTGAGGATCATCGGGCACGGATAGCGCTCGCCGCCAGCGACGTACTGCACCTCAATGCCCGGCATCACCCCGCCTTGGACCGCCTCGAGCACGTGGTGGATCAAGCGTTCGGTGCCGACCCAATCGACCAGATCCACGGGAATCTCCCGCCGATCCACACCCTCAGGCATCACCCCTGATTCCATCATTCCAAGAGGCACCCATCGTGTTACGGTTCCATGGCACACCGGTGACATCTATGGAGATCACCTAGCACTCTCCAGATATTTCTTATCATCGAATCCGAATCTATTGATTTATCCCTTGCTGCTCCGGCTGTCGGCTTCATAGCCTAACCACATGACACGACAGGGTTGGGTTGCGAAGACGTACTCGAGGGGTGGAGGATTGGTCGACCTGCTGCGTCGGCGCGTGGCGATCATCGATGGTGCCATGGGGACGACCATCCGCACCTACGGCATGAAGGAGGCGGATATCCGGGGGAAACGATTCGCAGATTCCAAAAAGGATCTGCTCAACAACGGGGATCTCTTCTCCCTGACGCAGTCGGGGATGATCTGCGACATCCATCGACGGTTTCTCGAGGCGGGCGCCGACATCATCGAGACCAACACCTTTTCCGCGACCAGCATCGGCCAGAGCGAGTTCTTCGTGGATGATCCGCGGGAACACGGAGGACGCAAGGATCCGGAGTTCTTCCAGAAGGTGGTCGACGACCGCTCCCTTGATGAACTCGCCTGGGAGATCAACGAACAGTCGGCCCGGCAGTGTCGTGAGTGGGCCGACCGGGTTGCCAACGCAACCGGCCGGCAGCGCTTCGTCGCCGGGGCCATCGGACCTCTGACCGTGTCGCTGTCGAACTCCCCTGATGCCGACGACGCCGGATTCCGGGTCGTGACCTTCGATCAGGTGAAGCGGGCCTACCGGACCCAGATCCGGGCGCTCATCCAGGGCGGCTGCGACACCCTGCTGGTCGAGACCATCTTTGATTCGCTGAACTCGAAGTCGGCGCTCGTCGCGATCCAGGAAATCTTCGAGGAGGACGACATCCGGCTCCCCGTGATGATTTCGGCGGCCGTGGGGCGCGGCGGTGAGACCATGATCTCCGCCCAGACCGTCGAGGCATTCTGGAACGCGGTCGAACACATCCAGCCCCTCTCGGTTGGACTCAACTGCTCGCTCGGTCCCGACCTCATGCGGCCGTTCCTCGAGGAGCTGTCCCGCAGATCCTCGGCCGCGATCTCCTGCTACCCTAACGCGGGGCTGCCCAATCCGCTGTCGCCGACGGGCTTCGATCTGAAGCCGGAGGACATGGGACGCTTCCTGGGCGAGTTCGCCGCGGGTGGACTCATCAACATCGCCGGTGGCTGCTGCGGCAACACCCCCGATCACATCGCGGCCATCGCCAAGTCGCTCGAGGGTCGTCACCCCCGTGAGTTCGGCCCCCACGAACACGGCACCGAGCGCCTCGGAGGTCTACCCGGAGGCATCCCCTCCACTCCCGCAAACCTCACCCTGCCGCTCCGCCTCTCCGGCTCTCAGCCGTTCACCCAGCAGGTCGGTCAGTTCATCCTCATCGGGGAACGGACCAACGTCGCCGGATCTCCCAAGTTCGCGAAGCTCATCAAAGACGGGAAGTACGACGAGGCCGTCGCCATCGCCCGCCAACAGGTCGAGAACGGCGCCAACATCATCGACGTCTGCATGGATGAGGGCCTGATCGACGGCGTCGCGGCCATGACCCGCTTCCTCCAGTTGCTCGGGAGCGAGCCTGAGGTCGCCCGGGTGCCCACCATGGTCGATTCCTCCAAGTGG